>JBHEOS010000007.1:0-33397 GCA_046260695.1 Gammaproteobacteria bacterium | reverse complement strand
GATCTCGGTGCACTGGTTGCGGGCACCAAATACCGCGGTGATTTTGAGAAGCGTCTCAAGAGCGTGCTCGGACAGCTGCGCAATGAGCCCAACGCGATCCTGTTCATCGACGAGATTCACACTGTGATCGGTGCCGGCGCGGCCTCGGGCGGGGTGATGGATGCCTCCAATCTGATCAAACCGATGCTCGCCAACGGGGAACTCAAATGCATCGGCTCGACGACCTACCAGGAATACCGCGGCATCTTTGAGAAAGACCGTGCATTGGCGCGACGCTTCCAGAAGATCGACGTGCGCGAGCCGACGGTGGAAGAGACCGTGCAGATACTCAAAGGGCTCAAGTCCGCCTTCGAAGCGCATCACCACGTCAAATATTCGCCCAAGGCCCTGCGCGCGGCGGCCGAGCTGTCTGAACGCTACATCAATGATCGGCACCTGCCGGACAAGGCCATCGATGTGATCGATGAGGCCGGCGCCAATCAGCGCATGCAACCGCCCTCCAAACGTAAGAAGACCATCAGCACCTCGGATATTGAGTCCATCGTCGCCAAGATCGCGCGTATCCCACCGCGGAGCGTCTCGTCCTCCGACAAAGACAAGCTGCGCACGCTGGCGCGCGACTTAAAGATGGTGGTGTTCGGTCAGGATGAACCTATCGAGGCGTTGGCCGCGGCGATCAAGATGGCACGTTCTGGTCTGGGCAATGAACAGAAACCCATCGGCTCCTTTCTGTTCGCCGGTCCTACTGGCGTAGGCAAGACCGAGGTGAGCAGGCAGTTGGCGTTGACACTCGGCATCGAGCTGATCCGCTTCGACATGTCCGAATATATGGAGCGCCACACGGTCTCACGGCTGATTGGCGCACCGCCCGGCTATGTTGGCTTCGACCAGGGTGGTCTATTGACCGATGCCGTGCTGAAACATCCCCATGCCGTATTGTTGCTCGATGAGGTCGAGAAGGCGCATCCCGAGGTCTTTAATTTGCTGTTGCAGGTGATGGACCACGGAACACTGACCGACAACAACGGCCGCAAGGCGGACTTCCGCAACGTCATCATCATCATGACCACCAATGCTGGCGCACAGGATATGGCGCGGCCTTCCATCGGCTTTACCGCGCAGGACCACACGAGCGATGGCATGGAGGCGATAAAGCGACTGTTCACGCCGGAATTCCGTAACCGGTTGGATGCCATCATCCAGTTCAAGCCGCTGGATGCGACGATTGTCGCTCAGGTGGTGAACAAGTTCGTTTACGAATTGGAGGCGCAGCTGGCCGACCGCAACGTGACCATTGATATCGAGGAGGCGGCGCGCCTGTGGCTGGCCGAGAAGGGTTACGACCCGAAGATGGGCGCCCGGCCTATGGCGCGCGTGGTGCAGGAATATATCAAGCGGCCATTGGCGGACGAGTTGCTGTTTGGCCGACTGGTCGGTGGCGGTCACGTCGAGGTGCGTCTCGAAGGCGACAGTCTTGCCCTGGAGATCATCACCGAGTCGGAAAACGCCTGAGGGGTGCGGGCGGGGTGTCTCGCCCGATCAACGCGCGCGGTAGGTGATGCGGCCCTTGCTCAAGTCATAGGGGGTGATTTCGACGGTCACCTTGTCGCCGGTCAGGATGCGGATGTAGTGCTTGCGCATCTTGCCGGAGATGTGCGCGGTCACGACATGACCGTTCTCCAGTTCGACGCGGAACATGGTGTTGGGCAGGGTCTCGACGACCTTGCCCTGCATTTCGATCTGGTCTTCCTTCGGCATGTATAACCCGGATAGTGGTGGAAAGATCCCGGCATTATAGCCGAAGCCGCGCGAAATCCGGAATCCTCCGCTGTTGCCGTGATAGACAGCCTGTCTAAGGCGTGCGCGTTCGCTTAGTCCAACGCCTGCCAGCCGCCGTCGCCCAGCACCTCCAAGGGGCGGAAGCGGCCCTTATAGGCCATCTTTGGCGCGTCGGCGACCCAGTAGCCCAGGTATAGGTAGGGCAGGCGCAGCGCCTGGGCCTGCTTAATCTGGCGCAGGATGCAGTAATTCCCCAGGCCCCGGGCGCCCAGATCGGGGTCGTAGAAGGTGTACACGGCGGACAGCCCGTCCTCCAGCCGGTCGGTGACCGCAACCGCGACCAAACGCCCGGCCAGGCGCACTTCCAGGAACCCGGTATCGCTCCAATCGCCGATCAGAAACTGCCGGTACTGTTCCGGGGTGGTGTGGTCCATGCCGCCGCCCGGGTGACGGGCATCAAGGTAGCGGGAATACAGCGCGAAATGTTCTGGGCTGTCGTGCGCTGTGAGCCACTCCGGTCGAAGATCGGCATTCTCGGCCAGGCAGCGGCGATCACGGCGGTGCGGCCGGAAGGCCGCCACCGGCACGCGCACCGGCACACAGGCGGAGCAGCGGATGCAGGCCGGCCGGTAGACCTGGCTGCCGCTACGGCGAAAACCCAACTGCGCGAGGCGGCTGTAGAGCCGATTGTCCAGCCGGTCGGGATCGGCATACAGGTTGGTCGCCTCCCGGCCTGCCAGGTAGGGACAAGGCTGGGGCGGCGTGACGAAGAATTGCAGCCGGTCTGAAGGACTCATTGCCCGGAGACCCGCCCCGCCCCGTGCGCGGCTTGCACGGCGACCTCGGGGTCCAGCCGCCAGGGGCCGACGGGATCGGGCGCGATGGCCTCGCGCTCCAGCACGGCGACGAACTCAGCGCGTGGCATCGACGTAGCGCCCAGGCTGGCCAGGTGGCGGGTGTGCACCTGGCAGTCGATCAGCACGAAGCCCCAGCGTTGTAACTGGCACACCAGATGGACGAAGGCCACCTTGGAGGCATCGCTGCGGCGCGTGAACATGGACTCGCCGAAGAACACCCGGCCGAGGGCCACGCCGTACAGTCCGCCGACCAATTCGCCAGCGTGCCAAGCCTCCACGGAATGGGCATAGCCGAGCTGGTGCAGCTGCCCATAGGCGTGCCGCAGGGCGGGCGTGATCCAGGTGCCCTGGGCGCCGACGCGCGGTTGTGCACAGGCCTTCATCACGCCGGCAAAATCCTGATCGAGGGTGATCGTGAAGGGCGCCTTGCGCAGGGTCTTGCGCAGGCTGCGCGATAGCTTCAGCCCGGCCGGCCGCAGCACCGTGCGTGGGTCAGGTGACCACCAGAGGATCGGCTGATCGGGACCGAACCAGGGAAATATGCCCTGACGGTAGGCGCGCAACAGGCGCGCCGGGCTGAGATCGCCGCCAATGGCGAGCAACCCGTCGGGGTCGCGCAGCGCGAGTTCGACCGGTGGAAACGCCGCCTCCGGAACCTCGGGATCGAGCCAGTAGGGCGCGCGGCCGCTCACGGGGCCTCGTCGAGCGCGCCCTGCGAGCCGCTTCGATAGGGGCTGTGCGCGCGCAAGGTTTCCATGTAGTCGTTCACCCCCTGTTCCTCGCGGCGCAGGAAATCTCCGATCAGGGTTCGAAATCGCGCGTCGGCGATCCAATGCGCCGACCAAGTCGCAGCCGGCAGGAAGCCGCGGCTGAGCTTGTGTTCGCCCTGGGCGCCCGGCTCGAACAGGCTAAGCCCATGGCGGATGCAATAGTCGATGCCCTGATAGTAGCAGGCCTCGAAATGCAGGCTGTGGTAGTCCTCGTCGCAGCCCCAGTGACGACCGTACAGGGCCTGCTCCCCGCGCAGATTGATCGCACAGGCCACCGGCGTGCCCGCGTGGTCGGCGAACACCAGCACCACACGATCCCCCAGGGTCCGGCCGATCTCGCGGAAGAACGCCAGGTTCAGCGTGGCGATGCCGGATTTCCGCGCATAGGTTGAGGCATATAAACGATGCGCCGTCTGCCAGTCCGCGTCGCTGGCCGCGGCGCCGTGTATGACGCGCAGCTCGATGCCTTGCTCCAGCACCCGCCGGCGCTCGCGTTTGATCTTCTTGCGTTTCGGCGCGGTGAAACCCTCCAGAAAATCGTCAAAATCGCGGTAGCCTGGGTTGTGCCAGTGGAACTGCACACCCTTGCGCAGCATAAACCCGCGGGCCCGCAGACGCGCGCTGTCGGCGCTGTTGGTGAACAGCCAGTGCAACGAGGATAAACCGTGTTCCTGGCAGAGTTCCCGCGCGCCCTCGACCAGCAGGTCGGTCAGCCGCTCAGGATCGGCTTCGGGATGCAGCAGCAGGCGTGGGCCAGTCGCCGGTGTGTAGGGGATGGCGACCACCGCCTTCGGGTAATAGCGCAGGCCGGCGCGCTGATAGGCGTCCGCCCAGGCCCAATCGAACACTAGTTCGCCGTAGGAATTGTCCTTCAGATAGAGCGGCACGGCGCCGACCAATCGCTCGGCGTCGTAGACCGCCAGATGCCGCGGCAGCCAGCCGTAGCGTTCGCCGACGCAGTCGTGGTGTTCCAGTGCGCTCAGGAATTCATGACGCAGGAAGGGATTGGTGTTGCCCGCCAGCGCATTCCAGTCCCCGGCGGGGAGGGCGTCGAGCCGCTCGACGATGCGCAGGTTCACTTCCCGGCCAGGGCGTCCAGATAGCGTTCCGCGTCCAGCGCGGCCATGCAGCCGGCACCCGCCGAGGTGATGGCCTGGCGGTAGATGTGATCGGCCACGTCGCCGGCGGCGAACACGCCGGGGACACTGGTGGCCGTGGCGTCACCGTCGGTGCCGGCCTTCACGCGGATATAGCCGTGCGGCATGTCCAACTGGCCATCGAAGATCTGGGTGTTGGGCTTGTGACCGATGGCGATGAACACGCCCATCAGCGGAATATCCTTGGCCACACCGTCCTGCACCTGCTTGATGCGCATGCCGGTGACGCCCGAGGCGTCGCCCAGCACCTCGTCGAGGACGTGATTCCATTCGATGCTGACCTTGCCTTCCTCGACCTTCTTGAACAGCCGGTCCTGCAAAATCTTTTCCGAGCGCAGCGTATCGCGGCGGTGCACCAGGGTGACATGCTCGGCGATGTTGGCGAGATACAGTGCCTCCTCGACGGCGGTATTGCCGCCGCCGATCACCGCGACCCGCTGGCCGCGGTAGAAAAACCCGTCGCAGGTCGCGCAGGCCGACACGCCTTTACCCTTGAAGGCCTCCTCGGAGGGCAGGCCGAGGTATTGCGCGGAGGCCCCGGTGGCGATGATCAGCGCCTCGCAGGTGTAGCTGCCGGAATCACCGCTGAGCGTGAACGGGCGCTGCCTGATATCTGCGGTGTGAATGTGATCGAAGACCATCTCGCAATCGAAGCGCCCGGTATGTTCGCGCATGGCCTCCATCAGCTGCGGTCCCTGCAGGTCGTGGCTGCCGCCGGGCCAGTTCTCGACCTCGGTGGTGGTCATGAGCTGACCGCCCTGTTCCAGTCCGGTGATCAGCACCGGTTTCAGGTTGGCGCGGGCGGCATAGATGGCCGCGGTGTAGCCGGCCGGGCCGGAGCCCAGGATCAGGAGACGGCAATGCTTGGGCGTGCTCATGTATAATCGCTCCGGCGTGCGCGGGGGCTGTCCCGCTAGAAAATCCAGACGCTTACAGCATGTCGGGTCGCCCGGCATGGCCTGCGCGTGGGTATCCTAAGGGCTTTGACAGTAGGGGTAAAGGAGCGAGTATGCGCGTGGGTGTGCCGAAGGAAACCAAACCGATGGAGGGGCGGGTCGGCTTGATACCGGCGGCCTGCACCGACCTCCTGCGCGCCGGCCATTCGGTATACGTCGAGCGGGGTGCCGGCCTGGGTTCCGGATATCCCGACAGCGCCTATGCCGCCCTGGGGGTGAAGGTGGTGGACGACGCCGAGCAGCTCTATGCCGCCGTTGAGCTGATCGTGAAGGTCAAGGAACCCATCGACGCTGATCTGCGCTGGCTACGACCCGAACACACCTTGTTCTGCTACCTGCACCTGGCCGCGGACCGGGCCTTGACCGAGCGGCTCCAGGCCATCGGTCTGACCGCCGTGGCCTTCGAGACCGTCGAGGTGGCCGGCCGCCTGCCGCTGCTGGCGCCGATGAGCGACATCGCCGGTCGGCTCGCCGCCCAGATCGGTGCGCAGCTGCTGCATCAGCCGCAGGGCGGCAAGGGCCTGCTGCTCGGCGGCCTGCCCGGTGTGGAGCGCGGGCGGGTCGTGGTGATCGGCGCTGGCCAGGCCGGCGGCAGCGCCACCGCCGTGGCCGCGGCCCTCGGCGCCGAGGTCACGGTGTTCGACCGACTGCACGGTCGACTTGAGGCGATGCGGGCGCTGGGTCCGAATGTCACCGCGCTGTATCCCTACGCGGAGGCCGTGGACGCGGCGGTGGTCGCGGCGGATCTGCTGATCGGGGCGGTGCTGATCCCCGGGGCCCGGGCGACCCATGTGGTCAGCGCCGGGCAGGTGCGGCGCATGACGCCCGGCAGCGTGATCGTGGACATCTCTGTCGACCAGGGCGGTTGCATCGAGACCACCCGCCCGACCACCTACGCCGACCCGACCTACCGGGTCGACGAGGTTGTGCACTTCTGCGTGACCAATATGCCCGGCGCGGTGCCGCACTCGGCGTCGCAGGCGCTGTCCGCGGCCATCCTGCCCTACGTGCTGCGCCTGGCCGGCGACCCCGACTGGCGAGACGACCCGGCCCTGGTTCAGGGCGTCAACGTCGCGGCCGGCGAGGTGTGTCATCCGGCGGTGCGCGAGGCCATGGCGGGCTGAGCCCGATGCCTGTGGAAGGCGGTGGCCAGGGGCCCTGATCGGACATACAATACCCAATATATTCTCAATAGTTAGAGGCTCATTTTGGCACAGGCACGTAAGAAGCGACCGGAGACCGCACCGCTCACCCATCACGTCAGCCGCGGGGTGCGCGAGGGGGCGCTGATCCTGCTGAGCGCCCTGGCGGTCTACCTGCTGGTCTCCTTGTTCAGCTACCACTACAACGATCCGGGCTGGTCGCACACCGGGGCCTCGGCCCAGGTGCACAACGTCGGTGGTCGGGTCGGCGCCTGGTTCGCCGACGTGTCCCTGTACCTGATCGGTTACCTCGCCTATCTGTTTCCGCTGATGGTCGGTTACAGCGGCTGGTTGGTATTTCGCGGCCGCGGCGAGGACGGCGATATCGATTTTCGAACCCTCGGCCTGCGCTGGCTCGGCTTTCTTTTGACCGTCGGCGGCGGCTGCGCACTGGCCGCGCTGCATTTCCGCATCGCCCAGGGCGTCCTGCCGCTGGACTCGGCCGGCGGCATCCTCGGCGAGAAACTCGCGGAGGCCTTCAGCGGCTCGTTCAGCGTCACCGGGGCGAGCCTGCTCCTGCTGGCCCTGTTCCTGGCGGGCGTGACCCTGTTCACCGGGTTGTCCTGGCTTGGCGTGATCGACCGCATGGGGCGCTGGACCCTGCAGGCCCTGACCTGGCTGCGCGAACGCGCGCGCCGCTTACGGGATGTCCTGGCCAGCCGCAAGGTCCGGCTCGAACGCGAGGAGGTGATCCGCGAGGAACAGAAGAAGGTCGAGAACCGTCCGCCACCGCGCATCGAACCGCTGGTCCGCAAGATCGAGATCAGCGAGCGGGTGGAAAAGGAACGTCAGGTACCGCTGTTCGAGCCGCCGGCCGACACCGAGCTGCCGCCGCTGGTGCTGCTCGACGAACCGCGTCCGAGTGTGGGCGGCTATTCCGAAGAGGCCCTCCAGGCGATGTCGCGGCTGGTGGAGAAAAAACTGGCCGACTTCGGCGTCGAGGTGACGGTCGCCGCGGTCAGCCCCGGTCCGGTGATCACGCGCTTTGAGTTGCAGCCGGGCATCGGCGTGAAGGTCAGCCAGATCAGCAACCTCGCCAAGGATCTCGCACGCGCACTGTCGGCCATCAGCGTGCGCGTGGTCGAGGTGATCCCCGGCAAGACGGTGGTCGGTCTGGAAATACCCAACGAGAAGCGCGAGATCATTGCGCTGTCGGAGATCATCAAGTCGCCGGAATACGAGGCGGCGACCTCGCCGCTGACGCTGGCGCTGGGCAAGGATATCGCCGGTCACCCGATCGTGGTGGACCTGGCGCGCATGCCGCATCTGCTGGTCGCCGGCACCACCGGCTCCGGCAAGTCGGTGGCCGTCAACGCCATGATCCTGAGCCTGTTGTACAAAACGTTGCCGAGCGACGTGCGCCTGATCATGATCGATCCGAAGATGCTGGAGCTGTCGATCTACGCGGACATCCCGCACCTGCTCACCCCGGTGGTGACCGACATGAAGGAGGCCGCCAACGCCTTGCGCTGGTGCGTGGCCGAGATGGAACGCCGCTACAAGCTGATGGCCGCGCTGGGCGTGCGCAACATCGCCGGCTACAACCGCAAGATCAAGGAGGCCGAGGACAGGGGCGAACCCATCCTCGATCCGCTGTACAAGCCCGAGGAACAGCTCGACCCCGAGGCGCCGGCGCCGGAACTGACGCGGCTACCGTACATCGTCGTGCTGATCGACGAACTGGCCGACATGATGATGGTGGTCGGCAAGAAGGTCGAGGAACTCATCGCCCGGCTGGCGCAGAAGGCGCGCGCCTCGGGCATCCACCTGATCCTCGCCACCCAGCGGCCCTCGGTGGATGTGATCACCGGCCTGATCAAGGCGAACATCCCGACCCGCATCGCCTTCCAGGTCTCCAGCAAGATCGACTCGCGGACCATCCTCGATCAGATGGGCGCCGAGGCCCTGCTCGGTCACGGCGATATGCTCTACCTGGCACCGGGGACCGGGATGCCGACGCGCGTGCACGGCGCCTTCGTGTCCGATCAGGAGGTGCACCGCGTGGTCAGCCACCTCACCGGCAACGCCGAACCGGATTACCTTGAGGAGATCCTCCAGGGCGATATCCCCGGCGGCGAGTTGCCGGGCGAGTCGGGTTTCGGCGAGGAGGGCGGCGACAGCGAATCCGATGCGCTCTATGATCAGGCCGTGCGCATCGTGACCGAGACGCGCCGCGCCTCGATCTCGGGCGTGCAGCGTCGGCTCAAGATCGGTTACAACCGCGCCGCACGCATGATCGAGACCATGGAGCAGGCCGGCATCGTCGGTCCCTTGCAGTCCAACGGCAGCCGCGAGGTCCTGGCGCGGCCGCCACCGGAAGATTGAACGTAGAGGTTTCCATCCATGTCGAAATATGCCCAACGTCTGCGTGCTATGGCCACCGCCCTGCTGTTGTGGGCTGTGGCCGCTGCCGTGCCTGCGGCAGAGTCATCGCTGGAATGCTTCTTTCGCGACCTGGACAGCCTCTCGGCGGCATTCGAGCAGACGCTGTACGACGCGCAGGGGCAGGTTATGCAGAGCGCCGTCGGCCGCGTATCCATCCAGCGGCCGGGGCGTTTCCGCTGGGACTATACCGCGCCCAATCAACAACTGGTGCTGGGTGATGGCGCGCGGCTGTGGACTTACGATGCCGAGCTGGAGCAGGCCACGGTCAAGCCCCAGGATGCCACGCTGGCCGGCACGCCGGCCCTGTTATTGAGTGCCCAGCAGCCGCCGAGCGCCTTGTTCGACATCCAGGCCCTGGCGCCGCGCGACGCTGAGCAGTGGTACGCGCTGACACCGCACGCGCAAGACACGCAGTTCAGTCAACTGCGCCTGGGTTTCCGGGATGACGTGCTGGTGGCCATGGAACTCATCGATGCCTTCGAGCAGTTGACCCAGATCCGCTTCAGCGACTTGCAGCGCAACGTCCCACTGGCGGCCGGCCTGTTCGATTTCACCCCGCCGGACGGCGTCGATGTGATTGGCGATACGCCGTGAGCGGTCACTGACCGGTCCCGCGATGCCAGCACCCGCGCCCGATCCCTACCGCCCGCTCGCCGACCGTCTGCGGCCGCGGGATCTGCACGCCTTCGTCGGTCAACAGCACCTGCTCGGACCCGGCAAGCCGCTGCGGCTGGCCATCGAAACCGGCCACCTGCATTCGATGGTGTTGTGGGGACCGCCAGGCACGGGCAAGACCACGCTGGCGCGGCTTCTGGCGCACACTGCCGGGGCCGAGTTCGCGACCCTGTCGGCGGTGCTCGCGGGCGTCAAGGATATCCGCGCGGCCGTGGAACAGGCCCGCACCCTGCGCGAGGCCTATGCGCGCCAGACCATCCTGTTCGTCGACGAGGTACACCGCTTCAACAAGGCCCAGCAGGACGCGTTTCTGCCGCACATCGAAGACGGCACCCTGCTGTTCGTCGGTGCCACCACCGAGAATCCCTCGTTCGAGCTCAACAACGCCTTGCTGTCGCGCGCGCGCACCTATGTGCTCAAACGCCTGGAGGAGGCCGACCTGCTCGGGTTGATCGAGCATGCGCTGAGCGACGCGGAACACGGCCTGGGCGCGCGGCATCTGCATCTTGATGTGGTGCTACGCCAGCGCCTGGCGCAGGCCGCCGACGGCGATGCACGGCGCTTGTTGAACCTGCTGGAGATCGCCGCCGACCTGGCCGAGACGGACGCGCAGGGTAGGGAGGTCATCCCCGAGGCGGTGGTCAACGAGGTTATCGTCGGCGGCCTGCGCCGCTTCGACAAGGGCGGCGAGGTCTTCTACGACCAGATCTCCGCCCTGCACAAATCGGTGCGCGGCTCCGACCCGGACGCGGCCCTGTACTGGCTGACGCGCATGCTCGATGGCGGCTGCGATGCCCTGTATCTGGCCCGCCGTGTGGCCCGCATGGCCTCCGAGGACATCGGCAACGCCGACCCGCGCGGGCTGGCCCTGGCCATGAATGCCTGGGATGCCCAGGAGCGCCTGGGCAGCCCCGAGGGCGAGCTGGCCCTGGCGCAAGCAGTGATTTATCTGGCCTGCGCGCCCAAGAGCAATGCCGTGTATCTGGCCTACAACCAGGCCCGGCGCGATGCCAAGGAACACGGTTCGCTGGAGGTGCCGCTGCACCTGCGCAATGCCCCGACCAAACTGATGAAGGAGCTGGGCTACGGCGACCGCTACCGTTACGCGCACGACGAGCCGGAGGGCTATGCCGCCGGCGAAGGCTATTTCCCCGAGGGAATGCTGCCGCGCCATTATTATCAACCGGTCGCGCGCGGCCTGGAGATCAAGATTGCGGAGAAGCTCGCGCACCTGCGCGAGTTGGATCGGAAGGCCGGAAAGAAGTGATCAGGGACGGGTTTCGAATCTGTGCCCGCGCGGTTCTGTTGTACCATTGCCGCCGATGAACACACACCCTGAGCGCGTCGTATGATCCAACTCGTTGCCATCGCCGCCGGCGGTGCCCTCGGTGCGCTGTTGCGCTTCTGGGTCGCCAGCGGGGTCGCCGCCTGGCTGGGTCGGGGCTTTCCCTATGGCACGCTGCTGATCAACGTCTCCGGCAGCCTGGCCATCGGCGTGGTCTACATCCTGCTGCTGGAGCGCGCCGAGGTCGGCGCGGTGTGGCGCCTGTTTCTGATGACCGGCCTGCTGGGCGCGTTCACCACCTTCTCGACCTTCTCGCTGGAAACCTGGGTCCTGGCCGAGGCCGGCGAACACCTGAAGGCCGTGTCGAACGTGGTGCTGAACGTGATCCTGTGCCTGACTGCGGCCTATGCGGGCATCCTGCTGGGCAGACAGCTATGAACACTGACCGAACAGGACAAGTATCAGCCCCTCATCGAGCGCCTGCACAATGTCGAGAAGGCACGCGGGGTCACGGTGTTTCGCGGCATCAGCGGCTTCGGTAAGGATGGGCACCTTCACTCGACGCGCCCGAGCGCGTCGAAACGATCATCGGTCACCTGCGCGAGGTGGTTCCACAATTACATCATCCCGGCCGGTGCCGGAATGACCAGGCATGATCCATCGGAACTGTTGAGACTTACACCATGCTGGACCCGAAACTGCTACGCAACGAACTGGAACAGGTCGCCGCCCGGCTCGCGCGGCGCGGCTACGCGCTGGATGTCGCGCGCATCCAGGCGCTCGAAGAGGAACGCAAGGTCATCCAGGTACGTACCCAGGAACTCCAGGCCGAGCGCAACAGCCGTTCCAAGGCCATCGGCCAGGCCAAGGCCAAGGGCGAGGATGTCGCACCGTTGCTGGAACAGGTTGCGGGTCTTGGCGCACAACTCGATAGCGCAAAGCAGCGGCTGGAACAGCTTCAGGCCGATCTCGACGCCCTCCTGATGGCGATCCCCAACACCCCGCATGCCTCAGTGCCGGACGGGGCGGGCGAGGAGGACAACCAGGAGCTGCGCCGTTGGGGCGAGCCGCGCGGGTTCGATTTCGAGCCTAAGGATCACGTCGATATCGGCGAGGGGCTCGGGCAACTCGACTTCGAGACCGCGACCAAGATCACCGGCACACGCTTCGCGCTGATGAGCGGGCCGCTGGCGCGCCTGCATCGCGCGCTGATCCAGTTCATGCTTGATACGCACACCACGCAGCATGGCTACACCGAGACCTATGTGCCGTACCTGGTCAATGCCGACAGCCTGCGCGGCACTGGGCAGCTGCCGAAGTTCGAGGCCGAGCTGTTCGCGTTGCGCGGTGAACAGGCCTATTACCTGATCCCCACCGCCGAGGTGCCGGTGACCAACATCCTGCGCGATGTGATCGTCGATACGGACGACATGCCGCGCAAGTATGTCTGCCACACGCCGTGTTTCCGCTCCGAGGCCGGCTCCTACGGCAGGGACACCCGCGGGATGATCCGCCAGCACCAGTTCGAGAAGGTGGAACTGGTGCAGGCGGTGCGCCCGCAGGATGCCTGCGCGGCACTGGAAGAGCTGACTGGCCACGCCGAGACGATCCTGCAACAGCTTGGACTGCCGTACCGGGTCATGGCCCTGTGCGCCGGTGACATGGGTTTTTCCGCGGCCAAGACCTATGACCTGGAGGTCTGGCTGCCTGGCCAGCAGAAATACCGCGAGATCTCCTCGTGCAGCAACTTCGAGGATTTCCAAGCCCGCCGCATGCAGGCGCGCTGGCGCAACCCCGAGACCGGCAAGCCGGAACTGTTGCATACGCTGAATGGGTCAGGGCTCGCGGTGGGGCGGACCCTGGTGGCGATTCTGGAGAATTATCAGCAGGCCGATGGCAGTGTCGCGGTGCCCGAGGTTTTGCGGGCATATCTCGGCGGGATGGCGGTCATCCGGGCCGCCTGAGCCGGGTCCGGCGGCGCGCTGCCTCAGGTCTCAGGTCTCCGCCAGGTCGCGTGCCCTGATGAAATGGCGCAGGGTCGCCTGTCCATGACGCGCCGTTTCCCAATCGCCGGGCAATTCCAGCCAAGCCAGGGTCGCCGTGGTCAGCAGCTTGTGACCCTGGCGCTGCTTGAGTGCGGCGGGGGCGAGATGCAGCAGGAGTTCTTCGAGGCCGGGATTGTGACCGATCAGCAGCACGTGCTGTTGTGACGCAGGCCTTTCGGTCAGCACATCCAACAGGGTCTCCAGATTCGCCAAGTAGATGCGGCTGTCCCAGTGAAGGGCGTCTGCGGCGATGCCGTGTGCGGCGCACACCGTCTGGGCGGTCTGTGCCGCGCGCCGGGCCGGCGAGCTCAGGACCGTGAGCTCAAGCCCGGCGTGCGCGTGCAACCAGTGGCCGATGCGCGCGGCATCGCGTTGTCCGCGTGGGTTCAGCGGGCGATCGAAATCATCACAGGACTGATCCCAGTCCGATTTGGCGTGGCGTAACAGCAGCAGATCGTGGGGCATGTCCGCGGTCTCGGGTCAGGCCGCCCCTACGTTACAGGCGCGCATGATCCCACCACTGCCCTGGTGTGACTTGGCGTGATACAAGGCCTCGTCGACCCGGGCCAGCAGATCGGAGAGCGACACGCCGTGGGTGGGGGCCTCGCCCAGACCGATGGTGACACTGTATTGGAGTTGGTTGCGCTCGGCGCAGTCGATGATCCGTTGCTGAATACGCTCTGCGACGCGCTCGGCCTGATCCGCATCGGTGTCGTTGAGTATCAGCACGAATTCGTCGCCACCCAGGCGCGCGGCGATATCGCCTCCGCGGGTGGCATCGCGCAAGATCGCCGAGAACCGTTTGAGCACCTCATCGCCGGTGGCATGGCCATGGGTGTCGTTGATGAGCTTGAACTTGTCGAGGTCGGCGAACATCACGACCAGCCGTTCCTGGCTGCGCTGTATACGCTCGAACAACTGGTCGGCGCGCTCCAGCAGCCCGCGCCGATTCATCAGACCGGTCAGGGTGTCGACCCGGCTGTGCTGTTCGAGCTGGGCGCGCGACTGCTCGATACGCCCCATCAGGATATAGGCGTAGATCAGGATGATCGCGCCGAACAGATTCAGGAACAGCAGGCCGGGCGAGACCTCGGCGTGGCCGTCGACGACCCGCAGGCTGAGCATCAGCATCGCGGCGGCGAAACAGCCGACCAGGGCCTCGCGGAACAGGCGCAGGCCGTAGCGCATGCCGTTGCCGAGGACGATCATGATGAAGACTAGCAGGGAGGGTGGTATCGGGTAGGGATCGTTGAGCACCGATACCGAGACGATGGCGATATCCAGCCACATCGCGAGGCGGTAGCGGGCCGGCGACAGCGGCTGGCGCCAGGCATGCCAGAACAGCAGACTGTTCAGAACGAAGTAGACCGCGTAGATGCCGTTGAGCTGCGGCAGCGGCATCCAGGCGGGACTGATGTCGGCAATGAAGTTGAAGAACAGGACGCCGAGGGCGACGAACAGGTAGCGGGTGATGAACTGGACCCGTTGCTCCGGCCAGCCCGGGCAGCGCACCTGGGCGTCGAGTGGCGTCGAGTCGCGCCGGTCCGGATGCGAACGCCGCTCGACGCCGGCGTAAGACTGATCGCCGGTCCGTCGAGGCGAGATTGGGCGCGGCCGTGGCTCGATCATAACGGGGCATTGGGTCCGGGGCGGGATGCTGGCACCTTAGTTCAATCGCGGTGCCCGCGCAATGATTGAGGGGGGGCACCGGGTCGCTCTCCCCGGATCCTCACCTGCAGCCTCGGCCAGGCTGGCGCGGCCTTGCTGCCCACGTCCCCCCGGGCGAGCCAGGGATAAACTCAACAGGATCTAAAGGTTGCATCAGACGTACCGCGGTGGTCGGCTGGCGGCTTCGCGGGCGCGCAGAGTTAGAGGGGCTGGAGACCGGCGCTAATCGCCTGTCGGAATGATTGGTCCATGGGTTGAGTGGGCTTGCGCCGGCGATGCACAGCGCTGTTCGCCGACCAGGCCCGTGCCTACAATGCGCGCTGCCGAATCAACTGAGCGCGACGTGCGTTTTCTTCGGGTTGCGGCGGAACAGCAGCAGGACATGACCAATGACCTGGATCGGCTGTCCCTGCGTCTGTGCACAGATCGCCTCGATCATGGCGGCGCGGGCCTCGCGATCGGCGGCATTGACGCGTACCTTGATCAGTTCATGGTGGGCGATGGCCTGTTCGATCTCGGCCATGACCGCCGGGGTCAGTCCGGCATTGCCGATAATGACCACAGGCTTCAGCGCGTGGCCGAGGCCGCGAAGGTGGCGTCTCTGTGATTCGGTCAGTTTCATGGTGGGGGGCTCGCTAACGGGCGCGCAGTATAACGATGGCACGAAGCAAAAGCAGCAGCCGCTGGTTGCGGGAACATTTCGACGATGAATACGTCCAACGTGCCCAGCGGGAGGGCTGGCGCTCGCGCGCGGTCTATAAGCTGGAGGAGCTGGATCAGCGACACCGGCTGCTCAAACCCGGGATGACTGTTGTCGATCTGGGTGCCGCGCCGGGCGGTTGGGCGCAGTATGCGGCGCGTGCGGTCGGCGCCAAGGGCCAGGTGTTTGCGCTGGATATCCTGCCCCTGGAGCCTCTGCCGGATGTGGTGTTTATCGAGGGCGATTTTCGCGATGCGCTCGTATTGGATCGGCTCAAGGCGGCACTCGGGGAGCGGCCCCTCGATCTTGTAATGTCCGATATGGCCCCCAACATCTCTGGCATGGGCGCCGTCGATCAGCCGCGTGCCATGTATCTGGTGGAATTGGCAGTGGATTTTGCGCGGGAGTTGTTAAGACCGGGTGGCGCGTTCATCTGCAAGGTTTTTCAGGGCGAGGGCTTCGATGCCCTGGTCCAGGCACTTCGGCACGATTTCGGTCGGCTGGTGGTGCGCAAGCCCAAGGCCTCACGGCCGCGCTCGCGTGAGGTCTATCTGGTGGCCAGTGACCGCAAACTGTAGTAAGGTCGGGCCCATATCGCGGTCACGATCCGTATTTAACCCCAAGCAATAACAGGCAGTTAGTCAGCCCATCGGGCGAGGTAGGCAAGCTTGAACGACATGGCCAAGAATCTGATTCTGTGGGTGGTCATCGCAGTGGTGCTGATGTCCGTGTTCAACAGTTTCGGCCCCCCGGCACCCCGCGCCAACCAAGTCGGTTATTCCGATTTCATTGCCCAGGTGAAATCCGGGAGCATTGCCCGCGTGACCATCCAGGACCGCATCGTCCACGGTGAGACCGCGAGCGGCGACCGCTTCCAGACCTATTCGCCCGATGATCCGAAGATGATCGATGACCTCCTGGCCAACGGCGTGACCGTGGTGGCCAAGCCGCGTGATGAACAGGGCCTGCTGACGCAAATTTTTATCTCCTGGTTCCCGATGCTGTTGCTAATCGGCGTGTGGATCTTCTTCATGCGCCAGATGCAGGGCGGGGCCGGTGGGCGCGGAGCCATGTCCTTCGGTAAAAGCCGTGCGCGCATGCTCGGCGAGGACCAAGTAAAGCTCACCTTCGCCGATGTTGCCGGTGTCGAGGAGGCCAAGGAGGAAGTGGCCGAGCTGGTGGAGTTCCTGCGCGACCCCGGAAAATTCCAAAAGCTTGGCGGTAAGATTCCCCGCGGTGTACTGCTGGTCGGTTCGCCCGGTACCGGCAAGACCCTGTTGGCCAAGGCTATTGCGGGCGAGGCCAAGGTGCCTTTCTTCAGCATTTCCGGCTCGGACTTCGTCGAGATGTTCGTCGGCGTTGGCGCCTCGCGCGTACGTGATATGTTCGAGCAGGCCAAGAAGCATGCGCCGTGCATTATCTTTATCGATGAGATCGACGCCGTGGGTCGTCACCGCGGCGCGGGCCTGGGCGGCGGTCACGACGAACGCGAGCAAACGCTCAACCAGTTGCTGGTGGAGATGGACGGTTTCGAGGGCAACGAGGGTGTGATCGTCATCGCCGCCACCAACCGTCCGGATGTCCTTGATCCCGCTCTGCTGCGCCCGGGCCGTTTCGACCGCCAGGTCGTGGTGCCGTTGCCGGACGTTCGCGGCCGCGAGCAGATCCTCAAGGTACACATGCGCAAGGTGCCGATTGCTGACAATGTCAAGCCGCAGCTGATTGCCCGCGGTACGCCCGGTTTCTCCGGCGCTGATCTTGCAAATCTGGTGAACGAGGCAGCGCTGTTCGCCGCGCGCGCCAACAAGCGCACCGTCGATATGGAGGACTTCGAGAAGGCCAAGGACAAGATCATGATGGGCGCCGAGCGCCGTTCCATGGTCATGAGCGAGGCCGAGAAGAAACTTACCGCCTATCACGAATCCGGGCATGCCATCATCGGCCGGCTGGTGCCGGACCATGACCCTGTTTACAAGGTCAGCATCATCCCGCGCGGCCGCGCCTTGGGCGTCACCATGTATCTCCCGGAAGAAGACCGCTATAGCCTGAGCAAGCAAGGTTTGGAGAGCCGCATCTCCAGTTTGTTCGGGGGGCGCATCGCCGAAGAGCAAATCTTCGGCCCCGATCGGGTGACGACCGGTGCCTCCAACGACATCCAGCGGGCGACGGAGTTGGCCCGTAACATGGTGACCAAGTGGGGTTTGTCCGAACGCCTTGGCCCGTTGACCTATGGCGAGGACGAGGGCGAGGTATTCCTGGGTCATTCGGTGACCCAGCACAAGAACGTCTCGGATGATACGGCACATGCCATTGATGAGGAGATCCGCTCCATCATCGACCGCAACTACCAGCGTGCAGATCGGCTGCTGAAGGAAAATTCCGACAAGCTGCATGCTATGGCCGAGGCGCTGATGAAGTACGAGACCATCGATGCGCATCAGATCGAAGACATCATGAACGGCCGTCCGCCGCGCCCGCCTGAGGAATGGGAGGACGATAAGCCGGCCTCCGGTGGTGGGACCGCGGTGACCGGTGAGCCCCCGACGACCAAGCCCGGCGAGGGCACTATCGGCGGGCCGGCCGGCCAACATTGAGGATGCCGTGACAAGGAATGACGCCCCGCTTAGGCGGGGCTTTGTTTTTCAGTGAAGTCACTTGAAAACATGCAACTCGATTGCGCCGGCACGACCATCGATCTCACCCGGCCCCAGGTGATGGGTATCCTGAACATTACGCCAGATTCGTTTTCCGATGGCGGGCGGTTTGTCGCCCGTGAAGCCGCCCGGAGCCAGGCGCGGGCACTGGTAGCGGAGGGCGCGGCCATCGTCGATATCGGGGGTGAATCGACACGCCCGGGGGCCGAGCCGGTGTCGCTGCAACAGGAGCTCGATCGGGTCATTCCGGTCATCGAGGCGGTGCGTTCCGAACTGCCGGTGGTGATCTCGATAGACACCAGCAAGCCCGAGGTGATGCGCGCAGCGGTCGCGGCAGGGGCAGCGCTGATCAACGACGTGCGCGCGCTGCGCGCGCCCGGGGCTCTGGAGGCTGCCGCGGCCTCCAGCGTGCCGGTGTGCCTCATGCACATGCAGGGCGATCCGCGCGATATGCAGCTCCGGCCGCAGTACACTGACGTGGTCGCCGAGGTGCGCGCGTTCCTGGTCGAGCGCGTCGAGGCCTGCCGGGCGGCGGGGATATCGGCAGAGCGGATTCTGTTGGATCCGGGGTTTGGATTCGGCAAGAGCCTCGATAATAATTTAAGTTTGTTAAGGCGCTTGCCGGAGCTTGCCTCGGTGGGTTGTCCAGTCATGGTGGGGCTGTCGCGCAAATCCATGATCGGGGCCTTACTGGGGCTGCCGGTGGATCGGCGCCAGGCCCCGAGTGTGGTGCTGGCACTGTTGGCCGTTATTGCCGGCGCGAGGATCGTTCGTGTCCATGATGTGGCCGCCACGGTGGAGGCATTGCACCTCTGGCAGGCGGTTCGGGCGGCCGACTGAGCCGGGAGGGCGCGGCGGGGGGCGATACCGCGCTGTGATATCACACAGAATCCGCCCGCATTAATGCAGTGCCGACCTGCGGCAGGTCGTGAGAGATTTTCGGCACTAATTCAGCAAGCGAGGGAGAAGCGGTGACCAGAAAGTATTTCGGAACGGATGGAATCCGGGGTCGGGTCGGTGAGGCACCGATCACAGCGGAATTCATGCTCAAGCTCGGTTGGGCGGTCGGCAAGGTATTGGGCACCGATCGCTGCGACAAGGTTCTGATCGGCAAGGATACGCGCATCTCCGGCTATATGTTTGAATCGGCCCTGGAGGCCGGGCTGTCGGCCGCTGGCATGGATATCAAGCTGCTCGGTCCCATGCCCACCCCGGCGATCGCCTATCTGACTCGCACGCTGCACGCCTGTGCCGGCATTGTGATCTCGGCCTCGCACAATCCGTTTGCCGACAACGGCATCAAATTCTTTTCCGCCCAGGGCACCAAGCTTCCCGATGAGGTTGAGCGGAAGATCGAACGCATGCTCGATGCGCCGATGGAGACTGTGGCATCCCATCAACTCGGCAAGGCCGAGCGCGTGCGCGATGCCGAGGGTCGCTACATCGAATTCTGCAAGAGCACCGTGCCGATGAGTCTGAGCCTGCGCGGAATCAAAATCGCGGTCGATTGTGCCAACGGCGCCACCTATAAGGTTGCCCCGGCGGTGTTCGAGGAGCTGGATGCGGAGGTGATTGCCATCGGCGTTGAGCCGGACGGTCTCAACATCAATCAAGCCTGCGGCTCGACGCATCCCGAGCCGCTGCAGGCCGCGGTGTTGGAGCATGGTGCGGATCTCGGCATCGCCTTCGATGGCGACGGCGATCGGGTGATGATGGTCGACCATCGAGGCAACCTGCTCGACGGCGATGAACTGCTCTACATCATCGCCCGTTCGCGTCAGCGCGCCGGTAAGCTGGGCGGTGGTGTGGTCGGCACGCTGATGAGCAATCTTGGACTGGAACATGCGCTGCGCCGCGAGGGTATCGAGCTGGGCCGCGCCGCGGTCGGCGACCGTTACGTTCTGGAAATGCTGGTGGAGCAGGGCTGGCAGCTGGGCGGCGAATCCTCCGGGCACATCATCTGTCTGGATCGCACCTCCACGGGTGACGGCATCGTTTCCGCACTGCAGGTGGTCACCGAGATGGTCATGACCGGCCAGCGCCTGGAGGAATTGCGCAGTGGCATGAGCAAGTATCCACAGCGCATGATCAATGTTCCGGTCAGCGGGCGGGTCAATCTCAAGGAACATGCGCCGATCCAGTCGGCGGTGCGGTCGAGTGAAGAGCGGCTGGCTGGCCGCGGCCGCGTGTTGCTGCGTCCGTCGGGGACCGAGCCGGTGGTCCGGGTGATGGTCGAAGGGGAAGACGAGGCCGAGGTTTTCCGCGAGGCCGCGGTCTTGGCTGAGGTGGTGGCGCAGCTCCTGAACCCGGCGGCATGATACCCGCGGGCGCTTTCCGGTTTGATCACCGCGTGTTTGCCGCCCCTCAAATTGCTTTTTTCCAGCGCCGCCGCTAAGCTACCCCGCTTTGATTCGGGACGTGGGCAGGGGATGCGGCATGCGACAACCGCTGGTGGCTGGTAACTGGAAGATGAACGGTTCGGCGGCGAGCATTGATCTGCTCATGGCCGGTATCAAGCAGGGCTTGGTGGACGTGAAGACGGCGGCGGTCGTGGTGTGCCCACCTTATGTGTATATCCCCCAGGTCGTGTCCCTGACCAAAGGCACTAAGATCGACGTTGGCGCCCAGGATGTGTGCGATCAGGATGCCGGGGCCTACACCGGTGAAGTCGCCGGTACCATGTTGACGGATCTCGGTTGCCGCTATGCCATCGTCGGGCATTCCGAGCGCCGTGCGATCTACGCTGAGGATGATGCGTTTACCGCGCGCAAGTTCGCCGCGGCGCGTAGGCACGGACTGATCCCGATCCTGTGCGTCGGTGAGCTGCTCGAAGAGCGCGAGCAGGGCAGCACCGAACAGGTCGTTGGTCGCCAGCTCGACGCCGTCATCGGGATGGAGGGTATCGCCGCGTTGGGCGAGGCCGTGATCGCCTACGAACCGGTCTGGGCCATCGGCACCGGTAAAACCGCCAGTCCGCAGCAGGCGCAGGATGTGCATGCCTTCATCCGTGCCAAACTCGCCAAGCTCGATAAAGGTGTCGCCGACCGGGTTCAGATACTCTATGGCGGCAGCGTCAAGGCTTCAAATGCCGTGGAGCTGTTCCAGATGCCGGATATCGACGGCGGTCTGATTGGCGGCGCCTCGCTGACCGCGGATGAATTCCTGGCCATTTGCCGGGCGCCGGATCAGAAGTGACTGTGAGGCTGTGAATTAATATGTATACCTTTTTGCTGGTCGTTCAGGTGGCGTTTTCGATCAGTCTGATCGTCCTGATCCTGCTCCAACACGGCAAGGGCGCCGATGCCGGTGCCGCCTTCGGCAGCGGGGCGTCGACGACCGTGTTTGGTGCGCGCGGCGCGGGTAATTTCATGTCCCGCGCCACGGCGGTCCTGGCCACCTTGTTCTTCGCCAACAGCCTGCTGTTGTCGACGCCCCTGATCATGGGCGACCGCCAAGCGCCGGCCAGCATCGCCGAGCGCCGTCAGATGCCGACACAACCGACCGAGGCCCCGACCAGCCCGGCCGTGCCCTCCGATCTACCGGATGTGCCGACCACACCGGCGGTGCCCATGGGGAGCGATTTGCCCTGAGGCGAGGCCCGAATTATTTGCCGACGTGGTGGAATTGGTAGACACGCTATCTTGAGGGGGTAGTGGCGAAAGCTGTGCGAGTTCGAGTCTCGCCGTCGGCACCAAATTGAAAAGGCCCGTCTGCCGACCGCACGCGGGCCTTTTCTTTTTGCATCGTTATTGTTGAGGTATTGGTTCAGAGACTCCGCCCTACGTCCGTATTCTGTGCACCCCAGTTTATCCATGCCCAAATTCTTTTTTGAGCATAACCCTCTGTTTGTAATGAATTTTACATCTGTTTTTCGGCTTGACACCCGTTTCGTCTCTGGCCTAGACTCCCACGACTGTGTGCACTGCCCTCCAGCGGCAACAAGAACTTGAAACAAAGGCACACCCGCATCGCAGCAGGGCGCGTCGGAACTGGGATCATGCTGGAAAATTATCTTCCCATAATGATATTCATCGGGGTCGGTATCGTCTTCGGGGCGGTATTCATCGCCGTAGGCTTCCTCGCCGGCCCGCAGCGTCCCGATAGCGAGAAACTCTCGCCCTACGAGTGTGGTTTCGAGGCCTTCGAAGATTCGCGCATGAAATTCGATGTGCGCTATTACCTGGTCGCCATCCTGTTCATCATCTTCGATCTGGAGATTGCCTTCCTGTTTCCCTGGGCTGTGGTGCTCAAGGATCTTGGCCTGTTCGGTTTCATGGCCATGATGGTATTCCTGGGCATCCTGGTGATCGGATTCATCTACGAATGGAAAAAGGGGGCGCTGGAGTGGGAATAGAAGGCATCCTCGAACAGGGCGTGGTGACCACCACAGCCGACAAGCTGATCAACTGGGCGCGTACCGGTTCGATGTGGCCGATGACCTTCGGACTGGCCTGCTGTGCCGTCGAAATGATGCAGGCCGGCGCCTCGCGGTATGACCTGGACCGTTTTGGTATCGTGTTCCGTCCCAGTCCGCGTCAGTCCGATGTAATGATCGTGGCCGGAACGCTGGTGAACAAGATGGCCCCAGCCCTGCGCAAGGTGTACGACCAGATGGCCGAGCCGCGTTGGGTTATATCCATGGGTTCCTGCGCCAACGGCGGCGGCTATTACCATTATTCCTACTCGGTGGTGCGCGGCTGCGACCGCATCGTGCCCGTCGATATCTACGTTCCCGGTTGCCCCCCGACGGCCGAGGCACTGCTCTACGGCATCCTGCAATTGCAGAACAAGATTCGCCGTACCAATACCATTGCCCGCTGAGCCCCATCGCATGAGTCGAGCCGAACAGTTGCAGCAACAGCTTCAGGAGACCTTGGGCGAGCACGTTCGCGCCTGCACTGTAGACCTGGGCGAGGTGACGCTGGTGGTGGATCCGGAGCGCCTGCTGGAGGTCTGCGCGACCTTACGCGCTACACACGAGTTCGCCTTCACGCTGCTGGTCGATGTCTGCGGCGTGGATTATTCCGAGTACGGTACCGACGAATGGTCGACCGATGAGGCAACGGATCAGGGTTTCAGTCGCGGCGTGAGCGTGCAGACCGCGGGCTACCTGCGCCAGCGCAGCGAGGATCTTTCCGCCGAACACCCGGCGCAGTCCGGGCGTTTTGCCGCGGTCTATCATCTGCTGTCGATCAGCACCAATCGCCGGTTGCGGTTGCGCTGCTTTGCGCCCGATGACGAGCTCCCGGTGATCCCTTCCGTGACCGGCATCTGGGCCTCGGCCGATTGGTACGAACGCGAGGCCTTCGATCTGTACGGGATTATCTTCGAAGGCCACCCTGACCTGCGTCGGATACTGACTGACTACGGATTCATCGGTCACCCGTTCCGCAAGGATTTCCCGCTCTCCGGCAATGTCGAGGTGCGCTATGACCCGGAGAAGCAACGCGTCGTCTACGAACCGGTCAGCATCGAGCCGCGGGTGCTGGTGCCCAAGGTGATCCGCGATGAAGTGCGTCGACGGGGTGAACAGGGATGAAGCTGCCCTGCTGCCACGTAACGTCTATTCTGGGTGACTGCTCGAATGCCTGAGATCAGAAACTACACCTTGAATTTCGGTCCCCAGCACCCGGCGGCGCACGGCGTGCTGCGTCTGGTGTTGGAGATGGACGGCGAGGTGATTCAGCGCGCAGACCCGCACATCGGTCTGCTGCACCGTGCCACTGAGAAGCTGGCCGAGAGCAAGCCGTACAACCAGAGCATCGGCTACATGGACCGGCTCGATTATGTGTCCATGATGTGCAATGAACACGGCTATGTGCTGGCCATCGAAAAGCTGCTGGGCATCGAGGCGCCGCTGCGCGCCCAGTATATCCGCGTCATGTTCGATGAGATCACCCGGATTCTGAATCACCTGTTGTGGATCGGGGCGCATGCGCTGGATGTTGGCGCGATGACCATGTTCCTGTACGCGTTCCGCGAGCGCGAAGACCTGATGGACTGCTACGAGGCGGTCTCCGGCACGCGCATGCATGCGACCTATTACCGCCCCGGCGGCGTTTACCGCGATCTGCCGGACAGCATGCCGCATTATCAGACATCCAAGTGGCACAATACCGAGGATGTCAGGCGCCTCAACAGCAACCGTCAGGGTTCGATGCTGGATTTCATCCAGGATTTCACTGAGCGTTTTCCGGGCTGTGTTGATGAGTACGAAACGTTGCTGACCGATAACCGGATCTGGAAGCAGCGCACCGTCGGCATCGGTGTGGTCACGCCGGAACGCGCCCAACAGCTGGGGTTTACCGGCCCGATGCTGCGTGGATCGGGGATTGCCTGGGATCTGCGCAAGAAGCAGCCCTATGAGGTCTACGACCGGGTGGATTTCGATATCCCGATCGGTACCAACGGCGATTGTTACGATCGCTATCTGGTGCGTATCGAGGAGATGCGTCAGTCCAACCGGATCATCCGTCAGTGCGTCGACTGGCTGCGCGCGAACCCCGGTCCGGTGATGATCGACGATCACAAGATCGCCCCGCCGCGCCGCGAAGAGATGAAGGCCGATATGGAGGCCCTGATCCACCATTTCAAATTGTTTACTGAGGGCTTCTGCGTGCCGAAGGGCGAGGCCTACGCAGCGGTTGAACATCCTAAGGGCGAATTCGGCGTGTACCTGATCTCGGATGGCGCCAACAAGCCTTACCGGCTCAAGGTGCGCGCCCCCGGTTTCTCACACTTGGCGGCTCTGAACGAGATGTCGCGCGGCCACATGCTCGCCGACGTGGTGGCGATCATCGGTACCCAGGACATCGTGTTCGGTGAGAT
Source organism: Gammaproteobacteria bacterium (assembly GCA_046260695.1). Lineage (GTDB taxonomy): Bacteria > Pseudomonadota > Gammaproteobacteria > Thiohalobacterales > Thiohalobacteraceae > JAHJQQ01. The sequence goes on along the minus strand of JBHEOS010000007.1, from coordinate 8,436 downwards.
CGACCGGTAATGCAGGCGATGTTTGAGCCGCGAAAGGCGCGAGGCCCGCACAGGATGCCAATGACTATGCAAATGACCTATTTGAACGCCGCGACCCCTGAGGTTCGTTGATGGAAGCGCAGAACAAGACAGCGTTGAGCGACGGGGTCCGTGCCAAGATCGATCACTGGTTGACCAAGTTTCCGGCAGACCAGAGGCAATCGGCGGTGCTGGCGGCGCTGGATGCCGTGCAGCACGAGGAAGGCTACGTGAGCGTCGCGGCGATGGATGCCGTGGCTGAGTATCTGGGCATGCCTCGGGTGTCGGTTTATGAGGTCGCCAGTTTCTATTCGATGATCGAGACCCAGCCGGTCGGGCGCAATACCGTTGCGATCTGCACCAACATCTCTTGCATGCTGTGCGGTGCGGACGCCATCGTCGCGCACGTGGAGAAGAAGCTCGACACCAAACTCGGCCAGAGTACGCCGGACGGGCGTATCTATCTGAAGCTTGAGGAAGAGTGCCTGGCCGCCTGCGTCGGTGGCCCGATGATGGCCGTGAATGGGCACTATCACGAGAATCTGACGCCGGAGAAGGTCGACCGGATTCTGGATGAGTTGAAATAATCATGGTCAACGAAGTCTGTTTTGAGACGTTGCAATACGACCAGCCCTGGACGCTTGAGAACTATCTCAAGACCGGCGGCTACCAGGCGTGGAGGAAGATCCTTGCCGAGAAGACCCCGCGCGAGGCCATCATCGACGAGGTCAAGAAATCCGGTCTGCGCGGCCGTGGGGGCGCGGGCTTTCCGACCGGCCTCAAATGGAGCTTCATGCCGCGCAACGCGCCGGTGCAGAAATACATCGTGTGCAACTCCGACGAATCTGAGCCAGGTACCTGCAAGGACCGCGACATTCTGCGCTTCAACCCGCATGCGCTGATCGAAGGCATGGCCATCGGTGGCTATGCCATCGGTGCCACTGTCGGTTACAACTATATGCGCGGCGAGTTTCACCATGAACCCTTCGAGCGTTTTGAGGCGGCCTTGAAGGAGGCCTATGCCGCGGGCCTGCTCGGCAAAAACCTGCAGGGCTCCGGTATCGACTTCGATCTGCACAGTCACCTGGGGGCCGGCGCCTACATCTGCGGCGAAGAGACGGCATTGCTCAACTCCCTGGAGGGCAAGAAGGGCCAGCCGCGCTTCAAGCCGCCGTTTCCCGCAAACTTCGGGCTGTATGGTCGGCCGACCACCATCAACAATACCGAGACGCTGGCCTCGGTGCCGGCGATCCTGCGCAACGGCGGTGATTGGTTCCTGAACCTCGGCAAACCGAACAACGGCGGCAGCAAGATCTTCTGTGTGTCCGGGCATGTAAACCGTCCCGGCAATTACGAGGTGCGCATGGGCACCCCGTTCCGCGAACTGCTGGAGATGGCCGGCGGCGTGCGCGAGGGACATAAACTGAAGGCCGTAATCCCCGGGGGCTCGTCGATGCCGGTATTGCCGGCCGAGATCATCATGGATCTGGACATGGACTACGACGCCCTGTCCAAGGCCGGCTCCGCGCTGGGCTCCGCGGGCATGATCGTGATGGACGATTCCACCTGCATGGTGCATGCGCTGATGCGCATCTCGCGCTTCTACTACGCCGAATCCTGCGGTCAGTGCACACCCTGCCGCGAAGGCACCGGCTGGATGTACCGCGTGATCAAACGCATCGAGGAAGGGCAGGGGCGTCCCGAAGACATCGACCTGTTAGTGGGCGCGGCCGGCCAGATCGAAGGTCACACCATCTGCGCCTTCGGCGATGCGGCGGCCTGGCCGGTGCAGAGCTTCCTGAAGCACTTCCGGCATGAATTCGAATACCACGTCGCGCACAAGCGCTGCATGGTCGGTCCGGGTGCCAACCGCGGCGCGCAGACGGGGGCCGCGGCATGAGCGCCAAACCGGAGATTCCCGCAGACGACCGGATCACCGTGGAGATCGACGGCCAGCCGTACCCGGCGCGCAAGGGCCAGATGATCATCGAAGTCACCGATGCCAATGGCATCGAGGTGCCGCGCTTCTGTTACCACTGCAAGCTGCCGGTCGCGGCCAACTGCCGCATGTGCCTGGTGCAGGTTGAGAAGGCCCCAAAGCCGATGCCAGCCTGCGCCACGCCGATCGCCGATGGCATGAAGATCCAGACCCAGTCCGAGTACGCGCGCAAGGCGCAGAAGGCGGTGATGGAATTTCTGCTGATCAACCACCCGCTGGACTGCCCGATCTGCGACCAGGGCGGCGAGTGCGAATTGCAGGATCTGGCCCTGGGTTACGGGCGTGACGTATCGCGCTTTGCCGAGTTCAAGCGCGTGGTCAAGGACAAGGACATCGGCCCGCTGATCGCCACCGAGATGACCCGCTGCATCCATTGCACCCGTTGCGTGCGTTTTCTGGAGGTGATCGCCGGGCAAAAGGAGTTGGGTGGCACCGGTCGTGGCGAGCATGTCGAGATCGGCACCTATGTTGAGCGCGCGATCGAATCCGAGCTGTCAGGCAATGTGATCGATGTCTGCCCGGTCGGGGCACTGACCTCGAAGCCGTTCCGTTTTCGCGCACGCCCCTGGGAACTGCAACAGCATCCCGTCGTGGCCCCGCACGACTGTCTGGGCTCTAATCTCTACCTGCACACCCGTAGTGGCGTGGTGATGCGCGCGGTGCCACGCGACAATGAAGAGATCAACGAGGTTTGGCTATCCGATCGCGACCGCTTCAGTTGTCATGGCCTCGATCACCCCGACCGTCTGACTGCACCCCAGCGCAAGGTCAACGGCGTCTGGCAGACGACCCGCTGGGAGACCGCCCTGCAGATCGCGGCCGACGGGCTGCGCAAACCGGGCGGCGAGAACATCGGCATCCTGGTCAGCCCGACGGCGACCGTCGAAGAGGCTTACCTGCTGGCGCGGATCGCCGATGGCCTGGGCTGTGTGAATATCGATCATCGGCTGCGGCAGACGGATTTCACCGACCAGGATCGCTTGCCGCTGCACCCCTGGTTGGGCGGGACCCTCGCCGAGCTGGACGGCTGCGATGCGCTGCTGCTGATCGGCGCGAACCCGCGCAAGGAACAGCCGATCCTCGCACACCGTCTGCGTAAGGCGAGCCTGGCCGGCGCGAGCATCTTCGCCATCAATCCGCTCGCTTACGATTTCAGCTTCACCCCCGTCGATCAGATCGTGACGCGACCGTCCGGGCTGGTTGCGGAACTGGCCGCGGTCACCGCCGCCGCGTTGAAACTGCGCGCGGCTGCGGCGCCGGCCGATCTTCAGGCCCTGCTCCAGGGCGCCGTCATGAGCCCGCGTCACGCGGCCATTGCGCAGGCCTTGTGTGCGGCCGAGCGGCCGCAACTGTTGCTGGGTTTGATTGCCCAGGCGCATCCAGCGGCGAGCGCGCTGCGCGCCTTGGCGCTGCTGCTTGGTGAGACCGCAGGTGCGCGTACTGGATTCCTGTCCGACGGCCCCAACGCCGCCGGTGCCTGGTTGGCCGGCGCGTTGCCGCACAGGGCCGCGGGCGGGGTGCCACGTGAACGCCCGGGGCTGCATGCCCAAGCCATGCTGGAGACACCGCGCACAGCCTATCTACTGTTTGGTTGCGAGCCGGAGTTCGATTTCGCGAACCCGGTGCTGGCACAGAACGCCCTCGCCGCAGCGGGTTGTGTCGTGGCCATGACCGCATTCGCTTCGCCCGCGCTGCGTGAACACGCCGACATTCTGTTGCCGATTGCCCCTTTCAGCGAAACCTCGGGCACGTTTGTGAATGTCGAGGGACGCTGGCAGAGTTTCACCGGCGCGGCGCGTCCAGCCGGCGAGGCGCGCCCCGGTTGGAAGGTGCTGCGCGTGCTGGGCAACCTGCTGGAGGTGGCAGGCTGCGAGTACCAGACCTCCGAGGCGCTGCGGGATGAATTGCGTGGCCTGATCGGCGAGCGTCGTCCGAATCATGCGCGCATGGCCGGAAGTGTCGCAGCGTCTGTGGGCGGCGACGGGCTGGAACGGATCGGCGAAGTCCCACTGTATGCGGTGGATGCCCTGGTGCGGCGTTCCCCGCCCTTACAGGCGACGGCCGACGGTGCGGATGCCACGGTGCGGGTCAATGCATCCGAGGCGGCCCGCTTGGGCCTGAGCGACAACGTGCAGGTGCTGCAGGGCGATACCGCGGCCGTGCTGCCGCTGGTGATCGACGCGCGCGTGCCGGACGGTACGGCCTGGATTCCGTGCGCACGGCCGGGCAGCACGCAGCTGGGCGCGGCGTTTGGACATGTCGAGCTGAGGCCGGCGTAATCCCACCCCGATGCGCCCTGGCAGGTAGGGGCGGGGACGGGGAGGGGTATGGACTGCAATCTGATGGAAGGCGGCAATTGAGCTTATGTGGGATACGATCCTCGAAGTCGGAATAATACTGGCCAAGATCGGCGCGATCATGATGCCGCTCATGCTCGCGGTGGCCTATCTGACCTTCGCCGAACGCAAGATCATCGGCTATATGCAGGTGCGCGTCGGTCCGAATCGGGTAGGCCCGCGCGGCTGGCTCCAGCCTATCGCCGACGCCGTCAAATTGGTGATGAAAGAGGTCATCGTACCGACCAACGCCAACCGTTTTCTGTTCATCATCGCGCCGATTCTGTCGCTCTTTCCGGCGCTGGCGGCCTGGGCGGTCATCCCGTTCGACGACGGTATGGTGCTGGCCGACATCAATGCCGGGCTGTTGTATGTGCTGGCCTTGACCTCGGTGGGCGTATACGGGGTGATCATCGCCGGCTGGGCATCCAATTCCAAATATGCCCTGCTCGGCGCCATGCGTTCCGCGGCGCAGATCGTCGCCTATGAGATCGCCATGGGTTTCGCCCTGGTCGGCGTGCTGATGGCCGCCGGAAGCCTTAACCTCGGCGACATCGTGCGCGCCCAGTCGGGCAGTCTGATCCATTGGTTTTGGCTGCCGCTACTGCCGCTGTTCGTGATCTACTTCATCTCCGGCGTGGCCGAGACCAACCGCGCCCCGTTCGATGTGGCGGAAGGCGAATCCGAGATCGTGGCGGGCTTCCATGTGGAATATTCCGGTACCACCTTCGCGGTCTTTTTCCTGGCCGAATACGCCAACATGATTCTGATCGCGGCGTTGACGGCCATCCTGTTCGCCGGTGGCTGGCTGTCGCCCTTCCAGGGCATTCCCGGTCTGGAGACCGTGTTCGCCTGGGTGCCGGGGATCTTCTGGCTGCTGGCGAAGATCTCGTTTTTCCTGTTCTTCTTTTTGTGGTTCCGTGCCACCTTCCCGCGCTACCGTTACGACCAGATCATGCGTCTGGGCTGGAAGGTGTTCATCCCCCTGACCATTGTTTGGCTGGTGGTGGTCGGCGTGGCGATCATGGCGGGCCTTGGCCCCTGGTTCGACTGAGGAGGGGCGAGAGATGAATGCACTGAAGCAGTATTTCAAGAGCCTGCTGCTCTGGGAGCTGATCCAGGGCCTGCGGCTGACCGGGAGATACCTGTTCGCGCGCAAGATCACCGTGCAATATCCCGACGAGAAGACCCCGCAGTCGCCGCGCTTCCGCGGCCTGCACGCCCTGCGCCGCTATCCCAATGGCGAAGAGCGCTGCATCGCCTGCAAGCTGTGCGAGGCGGTGTGCCCGGCGCTGGCCATCACCATCGAGGCGGCCCCGCGCGAGGATGGCACGCGGCGCACCACGCGCTATGACATCGACCTGTTCAAGTGCATCTTCTGCGGTTTCTGCGAGGAGTCGTGTCCGGTGGATTCCATCGTTGAGACCCGGTTGTTTGAGTATCACTTTGAAAATCGCGGCGAACAGATCATGACCAAGGAAAAGCTGCTGGCCATGGGCGACAAATACGAGGCCGAGCTGGCGGCGGACCGCACGGCGGATGCGGCTTATAGATAAAGATTTTTCAACGCAAAGGCGCCAAAGGCGCGCGAAGGAAAGCCATTATTCTGGAAATGTTTTACTTTGTGCGCCTGATGCGCCTTTGTGTTTAAGAGTCTTTTAACGGTGTTGATCAATGACATTTGAGAAATTCGTTTTCTGGGTACTGGCGGCGATTCTGGTGTTCGCGGCGTTTCGGGTGATCAGCGTGCGTAATCCGGTGCATGCGGCACTGCATCTGGTGCTGGCGTTTTTCTCCAGCGCGGGGTTGTGGATGCTGCTGGAGGCGGAGTTCCTCGCCATCACCCTGGTGCTGGTCTACGTCGGTGCCGTCATGGTGCTGTTCCTGTTCGTGGTGATGATGCTCGATATCAATATCGCGCCGCTCAGAGAGGGCTTCATTAGTTATCTTCCGGTCGGTGCCACGGTGGCGGGTTTGATCGTTATCGAGATGGCCCTGGTCGTCGGCGCCAAAAACTTCGGCCTGGACCAGGTCGCCAAACCGACGGCCAAGCCCGCCGACTACAGCAATACCCGTGAGCTGGGCAATATTCTGTATACCGATTATGTCTATCCGTTCGAAATTGCGGCGGTCATCCTGCTGGTCGCCATCATCGCTGCCATCGCGCTTACCTTGCGCCGCCGCGAAGGCACCAAGCATCAGGACCCTGCCAAACAGGTCCAGGTCAAGCGCGGTGACCGCCTGCGGGTGGTGAAGATGGACGCGGAGAATAAGGAATAAAGGCCATGAAAGATGGTATACAGCGTGTTGTTTTACATTAACCATCCTTTGCGCGCCTTAGGCGCCTTCGTGTTGAAAGGTTTTTATCGATGATCGCACTGTCGGACTACCTGGTTCTGGGGGCCATCCTGTTCGCGCTGAGCGTGGCGGGCATCTTCCTGAACCGCAAGAACGTCATCATCCTGCTGATGGCCATTGAACTGATGCTGCTGGCGGTAAATATGAACTTCATCGCCTTCTCGCATTTTCTCGACGACCTGGCCGGGCAGGTGTTCGTGTTCTTCATCCTGACCGTTGCGGCGGCCGAGGCGGCCATCGGCTTGGCTATCCTGGTGGTGCTGTTCCGCAACAAGCACAGTATCAATGTCGATGATCTCGACAGCATGAAGGGTTAAGGCATGGAATCGGTCTATCTCGCCATCCCGCTCGCGCCCCTGGCCGGTGCGATCATCGCCGGGCTGTTCGGCAAGCAGGTCGGTCGCGCCGGCGCCCATTGGGCCGCCATTCTGGGCGTGGCCGTGGCCTTTCTGCTGTCTCTGCTGGTGTTCAAGCACCATGTCCTCGACGGCGCGGCGGACTACAACGCATCGGTGTATGTCTGGGCGCTGTCGGATGGCATCCAGTTCGAGGTGGGGTTTCTAATCGATCGCCTCACGGTGCTGATGCTGCTGGTGGTCACCTTCGTCTCGCTGATGGTGCATATCTACACCATCGGCTATATGCACGACGACCCGGGTTATCAGCGCTTCTTCAGCTATATCGCCCTGTTTACCTTCTCCATGCTGATGCTGGTGATGTCGAACAACTTCCTGCAACTGTTCTTCGGTTGGGAAGCGGTGGGGCTGGTGTCCTATCTGCTGATCGGCTTCTGGTATCAGAAACCGACGGCGATCTTTGCCAATATGAAGGCCTTCCTGGTCAACCGCGTCGGTGATTTCGGCTTCCTGCTCGGCATCGCCGCGGTGCTGATGTATTTCAACAGCCTCGACTACTGGGATGTGTTCGCCGCCGCCCCGGCCATGACCGACGTGACGATGCAGGTGTTTCCGGGCGTCGACTGGTCGCTGATGTCGGTGATCTGCATCCTGCTGTTCATCGGCGCCATGGGCAAATCGGCCCAGGTGCCGTTGCACGTATGGCTGCCGGATTCCATGGAAGGCCCGACGCCGATTTCGGCGCTGATCCATGCCGCGACCATGGTCACCGCCGGTATCTTCATGGTGGCGCGCATGTCGCCGCTGTTCGAATTGTCCGAGACGGCGCTGAGCTTTGTGCTGGTAATCGGCGCGATCACCGCGCTGTTCATGGGTCTCCTCGGCTTGGTGCAGAACGACATCAAGCGGGTGGTCGCGTATTCCACGCTGTCGCAGCTCGGCTATATGACCGTGGCCCTGGGCGCCTCGGCGTATGCCGCCGGCATCTTCCATCTGATGACCCACGCCTTTTTTAAAGCGTTGCTGTTTCTCGGCGCCGGTTCGGTGATCATCGCCATGCACCATGAGCAGGATATCCGCAAGATGGGTGGCCTGAAAAAGTACATGCCGGTCACCTATTGGACCGCGCTGGTCGGTTCGCTCGCGCTGATCGGTTTCCCGGGGCTGGCCGGCTTTTTCTCCAAGGACGCGATTATTGAGGCGGTCCATCACTCGCAGATCGCCGGCTCGGGGTTTGCCTACTTCGCCGTGCTGTCCGGCGTGTTTATTACCGCGCTGTACAGCTTTCGCATGTTCTTCCTGGTGTTCCACGGAAAGGAACGCTTCGACACCCATGCCGCGCATGGACACGATCATGACGGTGCACACG
>JBHEOS010000069.1:0-9199 GCA_046260695.1 Gammaproteobacteria bacterium | reverse complement strand
GACTGAGGCCTTGTTCGAGCAGGTGCGTCGCGAAGCTGTGGCGCAGCGAGTGGATAGAGACTTTTTTTTAATCCCGCACTGTTGCACGACCGCTTTCATGGCCGCCTGGGCGCCGCCGCGATCCATGGATGTTGTGGCGTTCAGGATGCGCTCGGGCGTGCCGACGGCACTGGGAAACAACAAGCGCGGATGGCGGTGTTTACACCACAAAGCACGCAAGGCCGCACAGGTGAGATCTGGCAACGGCACCAGGCGATCCTTATGGCCTTTGCCACGGCGGATATGCACCTGCTGTCTCGGGCCATCGATGTCGCCGACCTCCAGCGCCAGCGTCTCGCCCAGGCGCAGGCCCATCGAATAGGTCGCGAGCAGGAAGACCCGGTAGCGCAACTGGTGCGTCGCGCCGATCAGTTGCTCGACTTCGGCGACGCTGAGAATATCCGGCAGCGACTGGATCTTGGGTGCTTTGATAATATCCAGCCATGTCCAGTCGCGTTTCAGGACATGTCGCCAGAAGAACTGCAAACCGTTGCGGTCGACCTTGACCGTACTCCAGGAGTGCGATTCGACCAGCTCGGCAAAATAGACTTCCAGTTGCTCGGTGGTGAGTTGATCGGGACAGCAATCGTAGTGCTGCGTCAGGCGGCGCACGGCGCGCGCGTAGACATCAATGGTGCTGTCACTGAGGCCCTGCAGTTTCAGGGCGCGGAGGTGGCGTTGGTACAGGGTATCGAAGCGGGATTGTTCGCTGGATTTCATGATAATCTCCTTGGAATTGCTGCCCGGAATTGGGTAGACAGAGGAAGTTAATCACGAATGCAGATTTGGTTCCGCCGCGTAGCGGCTTCGTTCAACAATTCACTCCTGCCGACCGCCTACGCTGCTGGCGCTCCTTCGTCGGCGGAAGAGCTCAAACGTTATGTGAAAGGAAAATCATGAGATTAAAAATCATCGTAGTCCTCTTTATCGGATTCTCCCTTGCAGGATGTGCGACCACTAATACTTCTAGTGTGGCGGTAACGTCACAAAAGCCATCACTCACGTTATCGCAGGAAGAGACCTGGAATCTTATGATTGGAAAATGGTATGGAAGCCAGCCAACAAAAGACGGGGGTAAGAAGCAAGAAATAATGGAAAGATCACCACAGGGCACCTACAAGATTACTTTCCGTATTTATGACAAAGACGGGAAATTTAAAGAACAAGCAGAAGCGGGCCAATGGGGTGTATCAGGCCCGATTTATTTCACAATATTTCGTGGCTGGGTTGAGGGCGATCAGCTTTCGCCGTCTAATCCTGCTGACCCGTATAACTATGATACCTATAAAATCGTCAGGCTAAATAAAGATGTATTTGAGTACGAAAATTATAGCTCAGGGAACAAGTACGTAATTAAGAGAGTACCTAATGACTTTCAGTTCCCTGAGTAACGAATCACATAACGAATAAGGTTAGATTGCAGCAAAAATCGGGGACAGATTTATTTATACAGCACCCGATGATCAATGAGGTCAGACTCGATTGATCGTAAGCGCTCAACAAACCCCAGGCATCGGGTAAATCTAGGCATACGGCATAACACCCGTAATGGGCGGTGGATTCGACTCGCTAGTGCAACGGGCGGGCTCGGCAACGTCGAGACGCGCCGGAGGTGCATCCGTCACGCCTTCGGCAGGGTGACGCCGGTCTGGCCCTGGTATTTGCCGGCGCGGTCGCCGTAGGACGTTTCGCAAATCTCGTCGGATTCGAAGAACAGCACCTGGGCGACGCCTTCGTTGGCGTAGATCTTCGCCGGCAGCGAGGTGGTGTTGGAGAATTCCAGGGTCACATGACCTTCCCATTCGGGTTCCAGCGGGGTGACGTTGACGATGATCCCGCAGCGCGCGTAGGTCGACTTGCCCAGGCAGATGGTCAGTACGCTGCGCGGGATGCGGAAGTATTCCACCGTGCGCGCCAGCGCGAAGGAGTTGGGTGGGATGATGCAGACGTCGGACTTCATGTCGACGAAGCTGTTGGCGTCGAAGTTCTTGGGATCGACGATGGCCGAGTTGATGTTGGTGAAGATCTTGAATTCGTTCGCGCAGCGGATGTCGTAGCCGTAGCTGGAGGTGCCGTAGGAGATCACCCGGTTGCCGTTGACCTCGCGCACCTGGCCGGGCTCGAACGGATCGATCATGCCGTGCTGCTCCGCCATGCGGCGGATCCACTTGTCTGCCTTGATGCTCATGCCTGTCACCCCGAAAAACGAGCGGCAAAGATACCGGTAAAAGCCCCACAAAAAAAGCTGCCGGCGCGAGGCCGGCATCTTCACGGGCAGCGGGTCAGGCATTCCGCCGTGGCGGGGACAGGGCCTGTTCTCGAAGAAAACGCACCCTGCCCCCTGTTGAGCCGCCCGCGGGTAACGAGAACCCCCGCGGGTCAACCGCCTCAGTTGTTCTGAATCACGATCTTCGGGAACTTGGCCGCGTAGTTCTTGGCGTGCAGCGACAGCTTGGCGGCGGTGCGGCGGGCGATGTCGCGGTAGATCTGCGCGATGCGGCTCTCCGGCTCGGCGACCACGGTCGGCCTGCCGTTGTCGGTCTCCTCGCGGATGCGGATATCCAGCGGCAGGGCGCCGAGGAAATCGACATCGGCCTGATCGGACATCTTCTGGCCGCCGCCCTGGCCGAAGATATGCTCTTCATGGCCGCAGTTGGAACAGATGTGGATGCTCATGTTCTCGACGATGCCGAGCACCGGCACCTCGACCTTCTGGAACATCTTGAGGCCCTTGCGGGCGTCCAACAGGGCGATGTCCTGCGGGGTGGTGACGATCACCGCGCCCGAGACCGGCACCTGCTGGGCCAGCGTCAGCTGGATGTCGCCAGTACCCGGCGGCAGGTCGATGATCAGATAGTCCAGATCCGACCAGTTGGTGTCCTTCAACAACTGCTGCAGGGCCTGGGTGACCATCGGCCCGCGCCAGATCATCGGGGTCTCTTCGTCGACCAGGAAGCCGATCGACATGGCCTGGAGGTGATAGCTGGTCATCGGTTCCAGGGTCTTGCCGTCCTTGGAATCCGGTTTGCCATGCACGCCGAGCATGCGCGGCTGGCTGGGGCCGTAGATGTCGGCGTCCAGGATGCCGACGTTGGCGCCCTCGGCGGACAAGGCCAGGGCCAGGTTCACCGCAGTGGTGGACTTGCCGACGCCGCCCTTGCCGGAGGCGATGGCGATGATGTTCTTGATGCCCTTGATCGGCTCGACGCCCTTCTGCACGGCGTGGGAGACGATCTGGGTGGTGACATCGACCGCGATCTCGCCGACGCCGGCGATCGCCGCGATCTTCTCCTTGAGTTTGGCGCTCAGCTCGGCGTGATAACCCTTGGCCGGGAAGCCCAGCACCACGTCCACCTTGACCTTGCCGCCGTCGATGGTGATGTCCTTGATGCTGCCGGCGGTCACCAGGTCTTTTTCCAGATAGGGGTCCACGTACTCTTTGAGCGCGGTCTCCACCTGCAAACGCGACACTTCTGCCATGACTCTGTTCCTCTGCTCTGCGCTGAGCCGATCCCGCTGAACGCGGGTCGACAAGGGATCTGAAACTGAGCGCGGATTGTACACAAGCCCCTGGGGGCTGTCTCCACGCCGGGCCGTGGGGAATTTGCCCGCTGATCGCGGCGCGGCGCGGCCGCGCTGTGGCATAATCCCCGACTTTCGGGTGTATATAGCCAATGACATTTGCCAACCCGAGGCCCGGAGACCGCTCGCCCATGGCCGACCGCCCCACGCCGCGCAGAAAGCTGCTGGTGACCAGCGCCCTGCCCTATGCCAACGGCCCGATCCACCTGGGGCACCTGGTCGAATACATCCAGACCGACATCTGGGTGCGCTTCCAGAGGCTGCGCGGGCATACATGCTATTACGTCTGTGCCGACGACGCCCACGGCACGCCGATCATGCTGCGCGCCCAGGGCGAGGGCATCCCCCCCGAGCAGCTGATCGCCCGGATCGGCGCAGAGCACCGCGCCGATTTCGCCGAATTCCTGATCGGTTTCGACAACTATCACAGCACCCATTCGGACGAGAACCGCGCGCTGGCCGAGCTGATCTACACCCGCCTGCGCGAGGCCGGTCACATCGCCACCCGCACCATCACCCAGGCCTACGACCCGGTGAAGGCGATGTTCCTGCCGGACCGCTTCATCAAGGGCGAGTGTCCGCGCTGCGGCGCGGCCGATCAGTACGGCGATTCCTGCGAGGTCTGCGGCGCGACCTACGCGCCGACCGACTTGAAGAACGCCGTGTCCGCCATCTCCGGCGCCAAGCCCATCGAAAAGGAATCGCTGCACTATTTCTTCAAGCTGACCGATTTCGGCCCGATGCTGCGCACGTGGACCAACGCCGGCCACCTGCAGGCCGAGGTCGCCAACAAGCTCGACGAATGGTTCGCAGACGGCCTCAAAGAGTGGGACATCTCGCGCGACGCGCCCTATTTCGGCTTTGAGATCCCCGACGCCGAGGGCAAATATTTCTACGTCTGGCTGGATGCGCCGATCGGCTACATGGCCAGCTTCAAGAATCTCTGCGAACGCGAAGGGATCGACTTCGACGTCTATTGGGGCAAGGATTCCGCGGCTGAGCTGCATCACTTCATCGGCAAGGACATCATCTATTTCCATGCCTTGTTCTGGCCGGCGATGCTGGAAGGCAGCGGCTTCCGCACGCCGACGGCGGTTCACGCGCACGGCTTCCTGACTGTCAACGGCCAGAAGATGTCCAAGTCACGCGGCACCTTCATCAAGGCGCGCACCTATTTGGAACAGCTGAATCCGGAATACCTGCGCTACTACTTCGCCGCCAAGCTGGGCGCGAACATCGACGACATCGACCTGAACCTGGACGACTTCCAGGCCCGCGTGAACGCCGATCTGGTCGGCAAGGTGGTCAACATCGCCAGCCGCTGCGCCGGCTTCATCAGCAAGCGTTTCCACGGCCGGCTGTCGGAGACCTGCGCCGAGCCCGGCCTCTACGACACCTTCGTACGTTCGGGCGAGGAGATCGCCGGTCTCTACGAGCGGCGCGAGTTCGGCCATGCCATGCGCGAGATCATGGCCCTGGCCGACCGCGCCAACCAATATATCGACGAGAAGAAGCCCTGGGCGCTGGCCAAACTGGAGGGCCAGGAGGCGACCGTGCAGGCCGTGTGCAGCGTCGGCCTGAACCTGTTCCGGGTGCTGATGACCTACCTCAAGCCGGTGCTGCCGCGCATGGCCGGGCAGGTCGAACAGTTCCTCGACATCCCGCCCATGACCTGGGTCAATCTCGCCGAGCCGCTGACCGGGCATACTATCCGCCCGTATGAACCGCTGATGCAGCGCGTCGATCCCGCCGCGGTGACCGCCATGCTGGAGGCCTCCCGCGAAAATCTCGAAGCCAGCGCGCCGGGCGCGCCGGCGGGCCTGCTGACGGCCAACCCGCTCGTGCCCGAGATTGCCATCGACGATTTCGCCAAGATCGACCTGCGCATCGCGCGGATCCTGCAGGCCGAACAGGTCGAGGGCGCCGACAAGCTGCTGCGGCTGACCCTGGACATCGGCGGCGAGACCCGCAACGTGTTCGCCGGCATCAAATCCGCCTATCGGCCCGAGGACCTGGTCGGCCGCCTGACCGTGATGGTCGCCAACCTGGCCCCGCGCAAGATGACGTTCGGCCTGTCAGAAGGCATGGTCCTGGCGGCCGGCCCGGGCGGCAAAGACCTGTTCATCCTGAATCCCGATGACGGCGCGCAGCCGGGGATGCGGGTGAAGTAGTTGAAACACTTTTTCAACGCGAAGGCGCGCGAAGAAAAATCGAAAGCAGGAAAATCCCTCGCTGATACAGCGGGAGATGCAGGGAATGCCAAGGAGTAGCATTGGCCAGCGACGCAGAAACCCTGGGGAGACTGAACGGCGCAACCCGAATCTGCGGCACGAGAATCGAAACAGAGATTTTGCGGCGATTGATTGCCCTTTGCGCGCCTTCGGCGCCGTCGTGTTGAAAGGTTTTTAAGCACATGCAAGAACTGGCACTGATCCTGGTCAGCACCGTCCTGGTGAACAACTTCGTGCTGGTGAAGTTCCTCGGCCTGTGTCCGTTCATGGGCGTGTCGCGCAAGCTGGAGACCGCGACCGGGATGGGGCTGGCGACGACCTTCGTGCTGACGCTGTCTTCGGTGTGCAGCTACCTGGTCAATGCCTACATCCTGGTGCCGCTGGGCATCGAATACCTGCGTACCATCGCCTTCATCCTGTCCATCGCGGTGGTCGTGCAGTTCACCGAGATGGTCGTGCACAAGACCAGCCCGATGCTGTATCAGGTGCTGGGCATCTTCCTGCCGCTGATCACCACCAACTGCGCGGTGCTCGGCGTGGCCCTGCTCAACACCCAGCAGCAGCACGGCTTCCTGCATTCGGCCGTGTACGGCTTCGGCGCGGCGGTCGGCTTCTCGCTGGTGCTGTCGCTGTTCGCCGCGATCCGCGAGCGGATCGCCGTGGCCGACGTGCCAGTGGCGTTCCGCGGCGCGTCCATCGCGCTGATCACCGCCGGGCTGATGTCGCTGGGCTTCATGGGCTTCGCCGGATTGATCAAGGGATAGCATGCTGACTGCCGTTGTCGCCCTCGGGATCCTGGCTGGACTGTTCGGGCTGCTGCTCGGCTACAGCGCGATCCGTTTCAAGGTCGAGGGCGATCCGGTGGCCGACCAGATCAACGCCATCCTGCCGCAGACCCAATGCGGCCAGTGCGGCTTCGCCGGCTGCCGGCCGTACGCCGAGGCGATCGCCGCCGGCGAGGCCGACATCAATCAATGCCCGCCCGGCGGCGAGGCCGGCATCCGCGCGCTGGCCGACCTGCTCGGCCGCGACTTCAAGCCGCTGAATGCCGAACACGGCGTGCACACCGAGAAACGCGTCGCGATCATCGACGAGTCGGTCTGCATCGGCTGCACCCTGTGCATCCAGGCCTGTCCGGTCGATGCGATCCTCGGCGCGGCCAAGCACATGCACACGGTGATTGCAGAGGAGTGCACCGGCTGCGAGCTGTGCGTCGAGCCCTGCCCGGTCGACTGCATCCACATGGTCCCGGTCGGAGAGGACATCGCGACCTGGAAGTGGCCGGCACCGGACGAGCGCATGTACGTCGTGGCGACATCGGTAACGGATGCACGCCCATGAAGGCGGCACGGACACTCCCAATCAAGCAACGGGCTTCACGGTCATGACGGACACACCACGCCTGCTGCACCGATTTCACGGCGGCCTGCATCTGGCGGATAACAAGGCCCTGTCCAACCACCGCCCGGTGCGCCGGGCGCCGCTGCCCGCGCGGCTGATCCTGCCGCTGTCGCAGCACATCGGCGAGGCGGCCGAGCCGGTGGTCAGCCCGGGCGAGCGTGTGCTCAAGGGCCAGGTGATCGCCAGCGCCCGCGGTTATGTGAGCGTACCGATCCATGCCTCCAGCTCCGGGACGGTGGTCGAGATCGCCGACCACGCCGTGCCGCACCCCTCCGGGCTGCGCGCGCCCTGCATCGTGATCGACACCGATGGCCGCGATGAACCCGCGCCGGACACGCTCAGCGGCGACCCGACCCGGCTCGACCCCAGCGAGCTGCGCAACCGCATCCGCAGCGCCGGCATCGTCGGCCTCGGCGGCGCGGGCTTTCCCAGTTTCATCAAGCTGAACCCCGGTCCGCACCGTCCGATCCACAGCTTGATCATCAACGGCGCCGAGTGTGAACCCTACATCACCTGCGACGATCTGCTGATGCGTGAACACGCCGACGCGGTGATCGGCGGCGCGCGCATCCTGATGCACGCCTTGCAGGCCCCGGAATGCCTGATCGCCGTCGAAGACAACAAACCGGAGGCCCTCGGCGCGCTGCGCGCGGCCATCGCCGCGGCCGGCGGACCGCCGATGGCCGTGGTGGTGATCCCGACCGTGTATCCGAGCGGCGGCGAGAAGCAACTGATCAAGCTCCTGACCGGACGCGAGGTGCCCTCCCAAGGCCTGCCGGCCGACATCGGCGTGATCTGCCACAACCCGGGCACGGCCGCGGCGGTGTACCGCGCGCTGCGCGCGGGCGAGCCGCTGATCTCGCGGCTGGTGACGGTCACCGGCCAGGGCGTGCGCGAACCGGGCAATATCGAGGTGCGTATCGGCACGCCGATCGCCGATGTCATCGCCGCGGCCGGCGGCTACACCGAGCACGTCCACCGCCTGTTGATGGGCGGGCCGATGATGGGCTTCGCGCTTGGCAGCGACGCGGTGCCGGTGATCAAGACCAGCAATTGCCTGCTGGCCGCCAGCCGCGAGGAACTGCCGCCGCCGCTGGCGCCGTTGCCCTGCATCCGCTGCGCGGCCTGTGTGGATGTCTGCCCGGCCGAACTGCTGCCGCAGCAGCTCTACTGGTATGCCCATGCCCGGGACTTCGACAAGGTTCAGGACTACAGCCTGTTCGACTGCATCGAGTGCGGCTGCTGCGCCCATGTCTGCCCGAGCCACATCCCGCTGGTGCAGTATTACCGCTTCGCCAAGACCGAGATCTGGAATCAGGAACGCGAACGCGAGCGCTCCGACATCGCCCGCCAGCGCCACGAGTTCCGGCTGCAGCGCATCGAACGGGACCAGCAGGAGCGCGCCGAGCGCATGAAACAGAAGCAGCAGGCCCTCAAGACCCCGCAGGCCGACGGCGGCGATCCCAAACAGGCGGCCATCCAGGCCGCGCTGGAGCGGGTCAAGGCCAAACGCGCGCCGGCCCCGGCCCCGGCCCCGGCCCCGACCGAGGATGCGCCTGCCCACAAGGACGAGGCCTGATGCAGTTCCCCACCTTCAGTTCGCCGCACCTGCCGGTCAGCCGCAGCGTCGCGCAGATGATGCGCGAGGTGCTGCTGGCGCTGATCCCCGGGATCGTCTGCACCGCGTTCTTCTTCGGCCCGGGCGTGCTGATCAACATCGTGATCGCCGCGCTGACCTGCGTGCTGGCCGAGGCCAGCCTGCTGGCCTGGCGCGGCCGCCCGGTCGTCGCGTCCCTGAGCGACGGCAGCGCGCTGCTGACCGGTGTGCTGCTCGCACTGTCGCTGCCGCCGCTCGTCCCGGTGTGGCTGCCAATCATCGGCGGCCTGTTCGCGATCGTCATCGCCAAGCAGCTCTATGGCGGGCTCGGCTTCAACCCGTTCAACCC
>JBHEOS010000068.1:0-9321 GCA_046260695.1 Gammaproteobacteria bacterium | reverse complement strand
GAACAGAACGCGGCGGGCAGCTGCTGCACACCCACCAAGAGCGGCGTATCCTGCTGCTGACGCTCACGAATCGACGATTGGAGTACCCGCTATGAAAAACATCAAGGTGTTGGGCACCGGCTGCGCGAACTGCAAGACCACGCTCAAACTCATCGAGGAAATCGCCAAGCAAAAGGGGACTGAGGTGCAACTGGAGAAGGTCGAGGATATTGCCGACATCCTCGCCATGGGTGTGATGTCCACACCCGGCGTGGTGATCGATGGCAAGGTCGTGCATGCCGGCGGCATACCGGACAAGAAGAAAATCGAATCCTGGCTGTGACCCCTTCCCTCTCTGTACCATCACGGCAGCCTGGCCGCGCGCATACGGCGAGGCCATCCGCACCGGACGGCCGCCGCGGACATGGCCGCACCGATCGCCACTCTACCTGTGTGCGTTCATCGCGCCCGGCGAGGACCCCCAATGACTGAACAGACCCAAGATATCCCCATCAACGGCATCTGCTGCGGCAACAGCATCGTGCGCGCACAGAAAACCATTAAGGCCGTGGCCGGCGTCACCGGCGTACGCATCGATCTGGCACGCCATGTGGCGCAGGTACGCGGTAATTTCAATACCGAGACCGTCATCGCCGCCCTGCATGCGGCCGGTTTCGCGTCAGAGTCCACGGCCGCCATCACGCCTGGAAACGAGGCATAAGCGACGAGCCGCCGGTACCACGCAGGCCGCTCAACGCCGGGGGTCCACATAGCTCAGCGTCAGGTTCCCAGGTCCGCCGCCCCGGCCATCAAACTGACATTGGTCGGCGCCGGCGAACCGCTGCCGCGTATGGAAAAACGCCTGAGCTGCGCGGCGGCAAGCCTGGGTCTGGCCATCGATGTGGCGATCCGCAAGACGCCCGAGGCCATGAAGATAGCCTATGACAAGACGCCGGCCATACTGGTGGCCGGTCGGCTTGGCCTCACCGGCCTGCGGCGCACAGAAGAAATCGAAACCTGGTTGCGTGAGCGCTTCCCACCAACGCCCAGTACGAAGGCGGCTCCAGCATGAGTCGGACACCCCTGAACCCACCGCATTGTCCTTCCCTGCGTGCCCGCACTGCTGTGCCGATAACTCCATGCGCGTAAACTCCGGGTGCATTACAGCGTCAGCGAGTCCACCGTGACACGTAATTCCTCGACTATGCTGTTCCAGCGGGTCCACAGCTTGGAACCGTCACCCTTCGCATGGAGACAGCACCCATGAGCGATACCTATCTCATGGCCGCGGCCTTTCCGTCCTGTCCATCGCCTCCGGCATGCTCGGGCTGGGCGTGATTTTTGTGGCGGTGCCCTTTCTCGGCTTCTTCATGGATGACCTGGTACATCAGGTGCAGCCGCTCAGCTTGTTCCTGAATAGCGTGACGGCGTTGTTTGCCGTATTCGGCTTCGCCCAGAGCGGCTTGGCCTGAAGCAGATTATCGGCGTGCTGATCGTGGTGATGACCGCTTACAAACTGTTTCAGATTCTTTACAAATGAGGAGACTGCCATGAACAAAGTCGTGATTCATATTTTCCATGATGATGCTGCCAGCCTCGGTACCGGCTCTCACGTCTCCGAGCGCATCCGCCAGATCATGAATGAAAAGGGGGTGACACTGGAGGTCTTCGTCTTCGGCCCGGCACAGAAGGCGTTGTTCGGCCCGGCCCAGACTGGGTTCCGCGACACGCTGGCGGCACTCGTGAAGAATGGCGTACCCGTGCATATTTGCCGTCAGATCGCCGAAAGCATGGGCAATGCCGAGGAATCCACCCAACTCGGCCTGACGCTCGAATACGCACGCGAGGCCTTCGTGCGCTATGCCCAGGAGGGCGCGACGGTCATCAGTTTCTGAGTTTGAGGGCGCCTGAGACGGGCGAACGCACAGGGAAGCCCATGACCTAGACGTCACCCCGGCAGGCATCGGGATGACGAACCGGTGCTGAATAGGGTAGATTGTGCGCGTATCCGATCAACGCCCTGGAAATCTATCACATGGACATTTCATGCAAGGACAGTATCTACCGCCAGCGCGAGGAACTTGCGCGGATGCTGCGCGAACCCATCGAACAACTCGCCCAACAGCTCGAAGCGCAATGGTCTGACAAATCACAGATGGACCAACTCCTGCTGCACGGATTCTCCAGCATTCCCTATTGCACCAGCCTGTATGTGCTCGACAACCACGGCATCCAACGCAGCGAAAACGTCAACAGTATGGGATTCGTCCCGGGCCACTATGGGCGCGACCGTTCGCAGCGGCCCTACATGCAAGAGGCGGTCCCCCCCTGGGGCTTTCTGTTATCCGACGCCTATATCAGCCTGCATGCGCACCGACCTTCCCTGACGGCGCTGCAATGCATCCGCCGGGATGGGTATGTGCTGGGATATCTGGGTGCGGACTTCGACTTGCGCAACCTACCCGTGACATCCACGCTGTACAAGGAACCCGAGCACTGGCGGCAGGTGAAAGGCGATCCGGCCATTCGCGGCCAGATGTTTCAACAGACGCGGGTGGAGAGCCCAATGGATCGCCACCTGGGACGCACGCTGGTCATTCTAGAGGAGATGCTCACCGAGCGCGGCGTATTCCAGACGCAGATTCACTTTTCGAGCAGTCAGGCTACGATCTGGATGAACGACGATCCCTACCGATATCGCATCCTGGATATCGAAGCGCTCACCGATCCGGATATCTGCCTGGTGTATCCTGTGCAGCCCTACCCGGCCGAGGCGGTGATCCCGTCCGACAAGATCGCGCCAATACTCGACACCTTCAAAACATTGCGCATATCCGACGAGAATATCTACCTGCGCCTGGCCTCCATCAATCTGTACAACGGAATGATCAGCCTGACCTTCTCCTGCGACGGATCGCACTACATGTCCTACGATGAGTTCTTGAAGAAGAACATCGAATTCTGGTTCGGCTCCGCTGCCGCCTGACACCGGAATGGCCACGGAAGCACACGGACAAAGGCCCCGCATTTGCAATATGTCCCGTGTCATTCTGTGCGCTGCCGCGCGATTGCTTGGGCTTCCCGGCCTGCGTCACCGCCATTCTGGTCGAACCAGATATCAACTGCCGATTCTCACGCCGCAACCGGCTCAGCTCGACCGCTTCGCGCACCATATGCCGCAGCTCGTCGAGTCGGAAGGGCTTGGTGATGTAATGGAATGCACCCTCCTTCATGGCATCGACGGCCGAACTGATCGTGGCATAGCCGGTGATGACGATGACAGCGGTCTCAGGGTGTAGCTCGTGCGTGCGCCGCAGCACCTGTATGCCGTCGATCATTTCCATGCGCAGATCGGTCAGCACGGCATCGAAACGCTGTTCCGCCAATGCCGCAAGCGCGGCGCTATAACCGGGCGCCCGCCGGAGACTGCCGGGGCCTGCCGGAGATCGGGAGATTGCGTACGCATCCAGCCTGACTTCGTGGTTAAATCGTTCCGGCACTCGGAACGGAGATCACACCGATGGGATTCTTCAACAAGGCCTATCACCCGCCCGGCACCGCGCCGGGCACGCTGACCGAACGGCCCGCGGAGGCGCCGCAAGCCCCGCATATCAGCCTGATCGATTTCACCCCCGGGGAATTCGTCGAGCATGAGCTGACGACGCCGGCCGAGTGCCAGCCCTACCTCAAACGCCAGTCGGTCACCTGGATCCATGTCCATGGCGACGTCGCGGCGGACACGCTGCGCAATCTCGGCACGCTGTTCGAGCTGCACCCGCTGGCGCTGGAGGATGTGATGAACTCCGGGCAGCGCCCGAAGCTCGACAGCTACGATGACCAGGAATTCATCGTGCTGAACCTGCCGGAATTTCACGACGCCGGCATCGCCGCGCAACAGATCAGCCTGTTCTTCGGCCGCGACTATATCGTGAGCTTCAGCGGCTCGACGACGGACCCCTTTGAGCCGGTACGTCGGCGGCTGCGGGCCTCGACCGGGCGGTTCCGGGGCCGCGGTGCCGATTACCTGCTGTATACCCTGCTGGATGTGGTAATCGACGCGGGCTTTCCGATGTTCGAACGCTTCGGCGAGACGCTGGAGGCGTTGGAAGCGGAACTGCTGGATACGCCCGGCCGCGACACCCTGGGGCGCATTCACCGACTGAAGCGGGAACTCCTGCTGCTGCGGCGCAGCCTGTGGCCGCAGCGCGAGGTGATCAACGCCCTGCTACGCCCGGAGCACGCCCTGATCACCGCCGAGACGCGCCTCTATCTGCGCGATTGCTATGACCATACCGTACAGATCATGGACCTCCTGGAGACCTACCGCGACATGGCCACCGGCATGCTGGACGTGTACCTGTCCACGATCAGCAACCGCACCAACGAGGTAATGCGGGTGCTCACCATCATTGCCACGATCTTCATCCCCCTGACCTTCATCGCCGGCGTCTATGGCATGAACTTCAGTCACCCCAGCAGCCCCTGGGCGATGCCGGAACTGCACGCGTATTACGGCTATCCGCTGATCTGGCTGGTGATGCTGGGCGTGGCCGGGGGGCTGCTGTATTTCTTCAAACGTCGGAAGTGGCTGTAGACCGCCGGGCCCTGCCTCGCCAGCGCCAGGCGCGCCACGCCCCGTACAGCGCGCCGCCCATCAGCGTCAGCGGGGCCACCACCAACAGCAACGCCTCAGACAGGGCGCGCGTCCCGGTGGCCGGCTGCGAGGTGGCAAGGTGGGTCGCGAGCAGCCCGCGTTCGCCGGGCTCCAGGGGCGTATCGTTCTGCCACTGCATGCGCAGGATCACCAGTTCCCAGCGCAGGCGGCTGTAGGTCTTGGTCTGATAATAATCGGCCGCATGACACACGGTGCAGCGCCTTTCGAGCAGTTGCACCGGCCAAGGGCGCGCCGCCAGATCGGCTGTGCGCGCCTGCTCCAGGGCACGCTCCTGCGCGAGGCGGGCCTGGTCTTTTTCCTGTTCGAGGGCGATGTCCCGGGCGATCTCGGCCTGGACGCGGGCGCGCTCCGCTTCGGAGAGCGCCGAGCCCTTGCCGATATAGGCCTCGGTTTCAAGATCGGCGAGCGCGGGGAAGGGTATTGCGATGGCCGCTGCCAGGGCCAGTCCGAAGGTGCTGCGCAAGCTACCGAGACCGGCCGGGTTTGATCTCAGGTAGATCGAGCGGCTTCAGGCCCAGCGCCTTATCGCGCTCGGCCAGCGGGATCGCCAGGTGCTCGATGCTGTGTCCCTTGGCGGCCAGAATCCGCGCGATCTCGGCAATCTCCTCGGGCGTCGGGTTGCTGCCCGGCGGGCGCCGTTCGGCCTCTGCCGGCAACCCCGGTCGGGGCGCCGCCTCGGCACGCCGGGCGTCCTGCGCCACGGCCGCCCGGAGGATCTGCGCGAGGTGCAGATACACCGGGGTCAGTCGCCACTCGCCCGCCACGCGTTCGAGATCGGCGCAAAAACCCGGCAGCCAGGCGGCCACGAACACCTGAAGAAAATCCCGCGCCGCGGCCTCGTGACGCGCGCCGTCTGCCCCATCCTGCGCGGCATCGGCGGCCGCCCGCGCAAACAGGTAGGCCACAAATTCCAACTGCAAGGCAACGTGATCGGGCAGATCATGAAACCGCGCGTCACGCGCGAGCCCGTACTCGCGGTAGTAGCGATCCAGGGCGACGACGCTGTTGCCCATCACGGCGCCGTCCAAGTACACGCCGGCATTGATGCCGGCCAGGGCCGGCGGCGACAGGAATAAGCGGCTGTAGAGCTGCAACAGACCCGGCGGCTCGGGCAGCCCCCGCGCCGCGTCGCGCAACGCGGCCACCGACTCGGCGATCGGATACTGCAACTGCTGTCCGAGATCGGCCAGGTCGGCCGGCAGATCCTCGGTGATCGCCGCCTGCGCCGCCGCCTGCGTCGGCGGCAGGAACGCGCGCGCCAGGCACAGGTAGAACTCGGCGCGCGCGGCCATCAGGGCCGGGTCGGGTGCGGTCGCCGTTGTCATCGTGGCCGCCGTCGGCTCATTCCCGATTCAGGGGCTGGGCGCCGAGGTCGAACTGCCGCTCACCGAACGCATACACCGCATTGACGACCAGCACCGCCGCCAGCAGCAGCATCCATTCCGTGCCGGAGGGGCTGTACGAGATCATTCCATGCACCCAGCTACCCTTGAACGTCGGCACCAACTGGCCGCCGATCACATACTCGTAACGGCCGATGAACAGGGCCACGATCACCAGGAACGAGACGATGATCTGGACACCGCCCTGGCTGCGCAGCGGACTGACCAGGAGCAACAGCGGCAGGATCAGCCCAACCCCCAGCTCGAGATAATAGAGCGGCGAACGTACCAGATAATCCCAGACCTCCAGGCCATCGGCGTTGCTCCACAGCCCGGTCGCGGCACGGGCCAGGATAAACGCAAGGTAGAGGACCAGCAGGCCGGCAAAGATCCGCGGCAAAATCCCGGTAAACAGATCACGCACCGGCGCCGGCATGGCCGCCTGGCTGAAGCCGTGGCTCAAGTAGGTGAAGAAGGTGATGAAGGCGAATCCGCCCAACACCGCCTCGACCAGGGAAATCAGCGGTATCTCGCCGCCAAACCAGAACGGCCGCATGGCCATCATCCCGTACACCGAGCCGGCGACCAGCGCCACACCGAGCAACGCCAGCAGCATCAGCAGCGACAGCCCGCGCGCCGAGCGGCGGTCCCAACCGGGCCGCTGCATCGCCAGCAGCACGCCAAACAGCAACAGCGCATAGAACGAAACAAAGATCACCTTCCAAAACAGCGGGGAACGGTATTGGAAATTGAAGGGGATGGCATACAGCGCGCGCAGGGGATGGCCGAGTTCCAGCATCAACACCATGACCCCGCCGAGCATGCAGGCGATGGCGAGCCAAATGCAGCGCTTGGCCACCGCGTAGAAATCCCGCACGCCGAAGACCAGGGCCAGCGAGGCCACGGCCGCGATGCCGGCCGATGTCAGCAGCAGATAATCGTAGGTGATGATCGGCAGCCCCCAGAGTATGCCGCTGCTGCTGGTATTGAAGGCCGCGTGCCCGTGGTTCATCAGCGCGATCAGGACGATGCCCAGGGCGACGGCGGCACCGACGGCGCTGGCCAGCAGGCGGGTATTGGTGTGTTCCAGGGTGGCGGTAGTCATCTTCCCCTCCTCAAGACTCGTTCGTTGTGCGGGTGCTGGGCACCGCCGGGGCACCGCCGCCCGAGAGGTAGTAGACCTGGGGTTTGTTGCCGGTCTCATCTTTCAGGCGCACGCCGCGCTTGTCCGCGATCAGCTTGTTCACATGACTCGCGGGATTGTCGAGATCGCCGAAGAAACGCGCCTTGGGCGCACACACGCGCACGCAGCCCGGCACGTATTCCTTCAACTCCGGAATATCCTCGTCGAGGTCCGGCACGCCCGCGGGCGCCTTGCTGACCTTGTGGTAGCAGAAGGTGCACTTGGACACCACGCCATGCGGCTGGATGCCGACGCCGTGCACTGAATCATCGTAAGAATCCGGGGCGCGGTAGGGCGGGTCCCACTGGCGCTGCCCGTCACCCGGATACACCCCGCGGATATCCGGGGCCACTGCCGGCTTCTCGTCGGTGAAAAAGCGCACGCCGTACGGGCAGGCGACCATGCAGTATTTGCAGCCGATGCACTTGTTCCAGTCGATCAGCACGAAGCCGCCTTCCGGTTCCTTGTAGGTCGCCTTGGTCGGGCAGACATCCACGCAGGACGGGTTCTCGCAGTGATAGCAGGGCCGCGGGAACCACACCATCTTCACGTTCGGATAGGTGCCCTCGTGGTAGTACAACACGTCCTGCCAGTTCTCGCCCGGCAGGCGGTTGTTTTCCATGGCGCAGGCCGTGGTACAGGCCTGGCAGCCGGTACATTTGTCCAGGTCGATGACCATTCCCCATTTAGCCATTGTTCGTGTCTCCTTAGATCCGGGATTGCCGCGCCGTTCAGACCGGCTCGATAGTGACCTTGGTGGTGTAGTAGTTGGCCTGGCCGCTGATGCGTTCGGATTGATTGATCACGATCTCGCCCGACGGACCCGGCAGACGGCCCTCGGCCCAGCGCCCCATGGCCCAATGGCCGGTCTCCATGGGATAGACCAGCACGTCGGGGCGCACGCCCTCGAAGTACCGGCAATAGCCCTCGACACTGCCGAGGTGGGTGGAGACGCGCACCCGCGCGCCGTCGGCGATGCCGCGCGCCTTGGCGGTCTTGGGATTGATCTCGATATAGATGGCACCGCGCCCACCCACCACCGGCTGGATGTTGGCCAGGGCCATCGGGATGTTGCCGCTGCGTCCCTCGGCATGCAGGGCGGCCTTGGGCGTGACCAGATACAGGTCGCCGCCGCCGGGGTGGTGCGGCAGCTGCCAATGCGGAAACATCAGCTTGTCCGGCTCGTGTCCGGTCTTCTCGGCCAGCCAGTCGGCGTAGTGTTCGAGCTTGCTCGAACGCAACTCGAATTTACCCGACTCGGTCGTGAGCAGCGTCTCCTTGACCTCCTCCGGCGTCATCAATCTGGAATGGCTCTGGCCGTCCCAGGCATAGAACTCGCCGTCCACCTGAAGCCAGTGGTAGGGCTTCTTGTACCAGACGCCCTTCTCTTTCCATGTCTCGAAGTCGTGCACGCCGTTGTCGCCGGGCTCATTCTCAAACCCCTTGGCCAGGTGGCGGATGAAGTTCTCGCTGCTCTTGATCGCCTTGTAGTAGTCGCCCGTCGGCCCCTTGATGCGCTTGCCGATCTCGAACACCACGTCGCCGAAATACATCGTGTCGTAGAGCGGCTTGATCGCCGGCACCCGCAGCTCCGCCATCGGGAAGCCCTGGAACGGATAGGTGGGCACATCCTGCAGGCGTTCGAGGTAGGTGTGATCGGGCAGGATCAGATCGGCCATCATCGCCGTCTCGCCCGGGAACGGCGAGGTGTCGATCACGAACAGCTCCTTCATCGCCTCTTCCCAGACCCGGCTCTCCGGGGCGGTCCAGACCGGATTGGCGAGGTAGAACATCACCGTATCGAGCTTGTAGGGTTTGCCCGCCAGGCTGTTCGGCGCGAGATCCTGCAACATGTTCTTGGCCAGCGGATAGCCGTCCTTATGACCTTTCAGGTCGACGCGCGGCTGCGCCTTCCACGGGCCGTTCTTGGCGTAGTCATCCTTGTAGTCCTCGGCGTCGACCGGCAGCGGACCGTAGGCCGGCGGCATCTGATAGCTGAGCCCGCCCTTGGCGAACATCGAACCCACCAGGGCATTCAGGGCATGGATGGCCATCCCGTTGTAGACGCCGTTGGAATGGGCATCCGCGCCGCGCTCGAACAG
>JBHEOS010000067.1:0-9455 GCA_046260695.1 Gammaproteobacteria bacterium | reverse complement strand
GCCCTCGATATCACAGCATTTCCCTTTGCCCTTCGACAAGCTCAGGGCGAACGGGGAACTTGATCAGAGCTTCCTTAATAGATCGGCGCCTGGCCCGGTGGGCGGTTGCGGAAGCGTCGATAGCTCCATTGGTACTGGCTGGGGCAGGCGCGCACACAGGTCTCGATCCCCTGGTTCATGGCGCTGGCCGCCAGCACCGGGTCGGCGGCGGCGATGTCCGCCGGGGCCGGGAAGAAGTGCATGCGGTAGCCGTCCGCGCCGGGCAGACGCTCGCTGAAACAGAAGAACACCGGGGCGCCGGTCTTGTGGGCCAGCCGGCCGATCAGGACCATGCTGTTGGCGGGGATGCCGAAAAAGGGTGCGAACACCCCACCGCGGCCGGGGTCCTGATCCGGCAGGATGCCGATCATGCCGCCGCGTGCCAGGGTCTCGTAGAGCTGGCGCACGCCCCGGGCGTCGGTCGGGACCAGGCGCGCGCCCAGGCGCTCGCGACCCTGCCGGATCAGCCCGTCGAGCGCCGCCAGGCGCGGCGGCCGGTACAGGCTGGTGATCCCCCAGCGGGCGGCGCAGTATTGCCCGGCCATCTCCCAGCAGCCCAGGTGCGGGGTCGCCATGATCAGGCCGCGGCCGGCCTTAAGCGCCGCGTCCACGGCCTCGGCCCCCTCCGCCTCCCCCAACAGTCCGCGCAGGCGGTCGGCCGGCCACAGCCAGATCGGCCCGGCCTCCAGGACGGTCTTGCCGGTCTCGATCAGGCTGTCGCGCAGCAGGCGCCGGCGTTCGGCCTCGGACAGCGCGGGCAGGCACAGGCGGAGGTTGATCGCGCTGTGACGCCGCTGGCGGTTCGGCACCCACACCATCAGCCGACCCAGCGCGGCGCCGAGCCGCCGGTTCCAGCGCAGCGGCAGGGCCGCGAACAGCCGCAGCAGGGCCGTGACCAGACCTGCGCGCAGGGCGCCGCCCCCCCGGGGGGATGGCCGGGACCCCGGGCGCTGCGGCTCATCCACGGGCGGCGTGCGGGCCATGGGCCGCCTCCGCGAGTCGGTGGATGTCCCGGGCGGAGGCCTCGGCCATCAGCGGGCGCAGGGTCGACAACAGCGCCTTGAAAAGCCCCTTGTTGTGGATCTCCTCCTCGGCCAGCAGCTGTTTCATATGCGCCCGCTGGGTCGGCATGCGGAAGCAGGCCGGGCAGTTGTCGCGGATCACCGGCAGTCCGGCCGCCTGGCTGAAATCGCGCAGCTGGCGTTCGCGCACATACACCAGCGGGCGGATAACCCGCACGTCGCCGGCATCGTTCAGATACTGGGCCTTCATGGTCTGGAGCCGGCCGCCGTGAAAGGCCGACATCAGGAAGCTTTCCGCGAGATCGTCCAGGTGCTGGCCCAGCACCAGCACGTTGTGGCCGTGGCGGCGCGCGGTTTCGTACATCAGGCCGCGCTTCATGCGCGCGCACCAGCTGCAATAGGAATCGTTCCCCAGGTGGGTCTGCGCGCGGGCCATGATGGGCTCGCGCACATAGTGAAAGGGCACGCCCAAACCGGCCAGATAGGCCTGCAACGGGGCCGGATCGAAGCCGTCGACCAGCGGGTCGACGGTGACCGCCGCCAGCTCGAACGGGATCGGTGCGTGGCCTTGCAGGTGCCGCAGGATGTGCAGCAGCGACAGCGAGTCCTTGCCGCCGGAGAGCCCCAGCAGCAGCCGGTCGCCGGCGCGGATCATGGCGTAGTCGGCGATGGCGCGGCCGACCGGGCGCAGCAGGGCCTTGGGCGGTCGTGGCAGGCTGTCCGGCGGGTGGCGCATGGCTGGCGGTCTTGAGGCCCGGGGAGGGGTGCATGATGCCGTGTGCGCCGCGGCCTGAAAAGCCCGCGGCGGTGCTGCTAGACTGGAACGACAGGCAAGCGGAGGTGGCGCGATGGAAGCAGTTCAGGTCAAGGGCATGTCCCCGCACGAGGCGTGGGAGCTTCTGCAAAGTGATCCGCGCGCGCTCCTGATCGATGTGCGCTCGAACATGGAATTCCTGTTCGTCGGCCACCCGGTCGGCGCCGTGCATGTGCCCTGGATCGACGAGCCCGACTGGCAGATCAATCCGCATTTCGTGACCCAGGTCCGTCAGTTGCTGCTCGGCGGCGTGTGCGCAGCCGACGGCGATCTCGGCTGCGTCCCGGTGATTCTGATCTGCCGCAGCGGCAAGCGCTCGCTGGAGGCGGGCAAGCGACTGGCCGGCAACGGGTTCAGGGAGGTCTACAACATCAGTGAGGGCTTCGAGGGCGACCTCGACGCCCAGCATCACCGCAGCAGCCTGGGGGGCTGGCGTCTCCGCGGGCTGCCCTGGGAGCAATGCTGAACCCGCGGTCGTCATCGCGTTGACTCGTTTGGGCGGGGCGGAATATATTGCAGACCCGATCCGGCGAACCGGGCACGTCGACGCACACGGGCCTCGGTGCCGATGCGGGATGCCGGATTTCATGAAGATCGCCTACGGGCTTGGCGGCCGCCTTCCGCGTGTACTCAGGGCAGTCAGTCGGGTTCAGATAGCCATGCCAATGGCAGATTAGGAGAAAACAGTATGACGACCGACGCAATGCAGAGTGGCCAGATGGACCAATGGCTGAACCAGAAGCTCGACGAGCTGCTCCCGGAGAAGCTGGCCAAGATCGAGTCCCAGAGGACCCCGAAGATGGCCATGATCGCGACCAAGGGCACCCTCGACTGGGCCTATCCGCCGTTCATCCTGGCCTCCACCGCCGCCGCGCTGGGTTGGGAGGTCAACATCTTCTTCACCTTCTACGGCCTGTTGCTGCTGAAGAAGGAAATCACCTCCGAGGTCAGCCCGCTGGGCAACCCGGCCATGCCGATGAAGATGCCGTTCGGTCCGAAGTGGTTCCAGGATTTCTCCTGGCCGATGCCGAACCTGGTCATGGCCGGCATCCCCGGGTTCGAGAAGGTGGCCACCGGGCTGATGAAGAAGACCTTCAAGAATAAAGGTGTCGCCACGGTCGAGGAGCTGCGCGATCTGTGCGTCGAGGCCGAGGTGAAGATGTATGCCTGCCAGATGACGGTCGACGTGTTCGGCTTCAGTCACGATGATTTCATCGGCGGCGTGGACTATGTGGGCGCCACCTACTTCCTGCCCATGGGCAAGGAGGCGGACGTCTGCCTGTTTATCTGAGGCGGTAGCGAACGCAGGTGGTACGAGAACAGGGCCCGGGTGGCCCTGTTCGTGTTTTGGGGCCGGGTTGGCCGCCCCGCTGATGGATTGAACGCGCGTGCCGCGGGGCAGGTGTGTGAGGAAGGCGTATGCAGAATCTCTACCCGGATATCCAACCCTACGTGCGTCACACGCTGGCCGTGGCGCCGCCGCACCAACTCTACGTGGAAGAGAGCGGCAACCCGGACGGGACCCCGGTGGTGTTTCTGCACGGCGGACCCGGCGCCGGCTGCGAGCCGTTCCAGCGGCGCTTTTTCGACCCGCAGCGCTACCGGATCATCCTGTTTGATCAGCGCGGCTGTGGCCGGTCCACGCCGCATGCCGAACTCGAAGGCAACACCACCCAGGCGCTGGTGGCCGACATCGAGGCGATCCGCGAACACCTCGGCATCGCGCGCTGGCTGGTCTTTGGCGGGTCCTGGGGCTCGACCCTGGGGCTGGTCTACGCGCAGACGCACCCCGAGCGCGTGCTGGGCCTGATCCTGCGCGGGATCTTCCTGTGCCGGCCGCGCGACATCCAGTGGTTCTATCAGGAGGGCGCCTCGTACCTGTTTCCGGATTACTGGCAGGACTATTTGGCGCCGATACCGGTCGAGGCGCGCGACCAGCTGGTCGCGGCCTATCACGCGCGCCTGACCGGGGACGACGAAATTACACGCATGGCCGCGGCCAAGGCCTGGTCGCTGTGGGAGGGACGCACCGCGACGCTGCTGCCGCGCCAGTCGGTCATCGAGCATTTCGCAAACCCGTTCACCGCGCTGAGTCTGGCGCGCATCGAGTGCCAGTATTTCCAGAACGGCAGCTTCCTGCGCCCGGGGCAGATCCTTGAGGACGCGCAGCGGCTCCGCGACATCCCCGGGGTGATTGTGCACGGGCGCTATGACGTGGTCTGCCCGGTCGAGCAGGCCTTCGCCCTGCACCAGGCCTGGCCGCAGGCGCGGCTGGAGGTCATCGCCGACGCCGGGCATTCGGCCACCGAGCCGGGCACCGCCGCCGCGCTGGTGCGCGCGACCGACGCGTTCGCCGCACGTCTGGCGTGATCGGACTGCTGCAACGGGTCAGCGAGGCCGGGGTCTCGGTGGAAGGCGAAGCCGTCGCCAGCATCGGCCATGGCCTGTTGGTGCTGATCGGCGTTGAACGCACCGACAGCGAGGCGCAGGCCGAGCGTCTGTTGGAACGGCTGCTGGGTTACCGCGTGTTTCCGGATGCCGCCGGCAAGCTGAACCTGAGCCTCAGCGAGACCGGCGGCGGCCTGCTGCTGGTGCCGCAGTTCACCCTGCCGGCGGACACCCGCAAAGGTCTGCGTCCGAGCTTCACGCCCGCCGCCGCGCCGGCACAGGGGCGGCGCCTGTTCGAGCATCTGCTGGCCTGTGCCCAGGCGCGGCACCGCCCGGTGGCCAGCGGGGTGTTCGGCGCGGACATGCGGGTGAGTCTGACCAACGAGGGGCCGGTGACCTTCTGGCTTCAGGTGGGACACGGCCCTGCTCAGCAGCGGGTCTGACCCGAGGCGCAGGGGCGCTGAAAATAGCAGGTCAGCACGCTGGTCAGCGTGGTCAGCGTCCAGAACAGAAAGAAACCCACCGTGTAGGTGCCGAGCCGACTCAACTCGGCGAAACGCGTCTCCAGCAGCAGGTGATGCGGGTCGAAGGCCGTAAAGAACAGGATGGTCGCCACGCCCGAGGTCAGAAACGCGGGCCACAGGACGGCGATAACGCGTTGGATCAGCGGGGTCTCGGACATGCGGACATCTCCAGGGGCGCGTGCCGCGGCCGGTCGGGCCGGGCTCAGTTAGACATTGGGTTGCAACAATGCCTGTTGCTGGTCCGGCAGTGCAAGCCGTCCGCTGAGCCGCCAGGCGCCCGCGGCGGAATCCAGCAACAGGTGCCAGCGCCCGGGCGCGAGGCTGCCGAGTTCGGCCGACCAGCGATTGCCGGTCTCCCGGGTCAGGTTCAGGGTGCGGTCGTGGTGCGGGCGGGTCGGGTGGACCAGGCGCAGCACGATATCCTCGACCGGTCCCCGGGCCCCTTCGAGGCTCAGGCTCAGGCGCCCGTCCGGCCCGACCCGCGCCAGGGCGCTCAGCCCGAGTTCAGCGGCGCGCCGCTCGCGGCCGAGCTCATCGTTGATGGCCAACCCCTGCTTGTAGTAATCGTCGGTGACCAGGCCGTCGGGGTCGTGGGCGGCGATGAACACGGTGGCGATCCCGGCAATCACCGCGGTCAGCGGCGGGGTCATCACGAACCAGGGCCAGAACTGTCGGTACCAGGGAATGCTGGGCGGGGTGGGCGTGGGCATCTTAATGTCCTCCGGCGGCCGGACCGATGAAGCGCCCGGTCCGCGTGGCGTGTAATTTGGGGTCGTCGAGGGCCTCAGCCGAGAAGCTCACCGCGTTGCTGGCATGCTGGAGATGGACCGGGTCGATGCGCACCCGGACCACGAACGCGCGAACCTCTTCGGGCGCGACCTCGATCGTATCCTGATCCATGTCGAGTTCGAGTTCGGGCAGACCGGTCACGCTCAAACGGTAGCTGTGCTTACGATCGTCCATGTTGATCAGTTTCACGGTGAACACGTTTTCGACCAGGCCCGCATCGGTTTCCCGGTAGAGCATATTGCGGTCGCGGATGATGTCGAGCTCGATCGGGATGCGCTGGCTGATCGCATAGATCAGGCCGCCGGTCAGGATCAGCAGGAACAGCCCATAGGCGACGATGCGCGGACGCAGCACCCGGTTGAGCCGGCCCTCCATGGCGTTCTCGGTGGTGTAGCGGATCAGCCCCTTGGGGTAGTCCATCTTCTCCATCACCTCATCGCAGGCGTCCACGCAGGCGGCGCAGCCGATGCACTGGTACTGGAGTCCGTCGCGGATGTCGATTCCGGTCGGACACACCTGTACGCACAGGGTGCAGTCCACGCAGTCGCCCAGGCCCTGGTTGCGGTGGTCGAGGCTGCGCTTGCGCGGGCCGCGCGGTTCGCCGCGCATCTCGTCGTAGGCGATCACCAGGGTGTCGCGGTCGAACATGACGCTCTGGAAGCGCGCATACGGGCACATGTGGATGCACACCTGTTCGCGCAGCCAGCCGGCGTTGCCGTAGGTGGCCAGACCGTAGAAGAAGATCCAGAAGGCCTCCCAGGGACCCAGGCTGAAGCTCGACAGGGCGGCCCACAGCTCGGTGATGGGGGTGAAATAACCGACGAAGGTGAAGCCGGTCCAGGCCGACAGCAGCAACCACAAGGCGTGTTTGGTCGCCTTCGCGCGCAGCTTCCCGGCATTCATCGGCGCGCGGTCGCGCTTGATCTGCCGGTTGCGGTCGCCCTCGACCTTGCGCTCGATCCACAGGAACAGTTCGGTCCACACCGTCTGCGGGCAGGCATAGCCGCACCACAGCCGGCCGGCCAGCGTGGTGAAGAAGAACAGCGCCAGCGCGGCGATGATCAGCAGCACCGCGAGATAGAAGAAATCCTGCGGCCAGAAGGTCAGGGCGAAGATATGGAATTTGCGCGCCGGCAGGTCGAACAGTACGGCCTGATGGTCGTCCCAGCGCAACCAGGGCACGCAGTAATAGAGCCCGAGCAGGACGGCGCCGCCGAGCACGCGCAGGCGCGCAAAGATGCCGTGGACCTCGCGCGGGTAGATCTTCAGGCGCTTGGCGTACAGGGCCTCTTCAACGGCGCGGTCGGAGGTGGGCTTGGACGGGGTCTCGGTCATGGCGGCAGGGGCATGGTTTCGTGTGACACCCGCCGGTGCGGCAGGGGGCTGCCGCACCGGCGGGTGGGGCGTCACTGAGTGCTCAGGCTGTACACGTAGGCCGTCAGCAGGTGCACCTTGTGCTCGCCGAGGAACTCGCGGTGGGCAGGCATCACGCCGGTGCGGCCGCGGGCGATGGACTGGCGGATCACGCCGGGCGAACCGCCGTACAGCCAGACGTTGTTGGTCAGGTTCGGCCCGCCCAGCGCGGTATTGCCGGTGCCGTCGGCGCCGTGACAGGCCGCGCACATCATCTCGAAGCGCGCCTGGCCCGCGGCGGCCTTGGCGGGATCGGCCTCACGGCCATTGAGTTGCAGGACATGCGCGGTGACCTCCTCCACCCCGGCGTCGCCTAGCGCATCCTGCCAGGCCGGCATCATCCCCTGGCGCCCGTCGAGGATGCTGGCCTTGATGGCCTCCGGATCGCCGCCATACAGCCAGTCCTGGTCGGCCAGATTGGGGAAGCCGGGATTGCCGTGCGCGTCCGAGCCGTGGCAGGTGGCACAGTAGTTCAGGAACAGTCGCTGCCCGACCTTGAGTGCCTGCGGATCTTGCGCGAGCTGGGCGATGTCCTTCTGCGCATAGTCCGCAAAGATCGGATCGAACTTGTCGGCCGCCTGCTGCATCTCCTGCGCGTACTGCTGTTCCTGCGTCCAACCCCAGGCGCCGGCGAATTTGCCGAGGCCGGGGTACAGCACGAGATACACCAGGCCAAACACCAGGGTGGCGTGGAACAACCACAGCCACCAGCGCGGCATCGGGTTGTTGAGCTCCACCAGGTTCTCGTCCCAGGTGTGACCGGTGGGCGCGCCGCTGGCGGGGTCACCGGCGTGCTTCTTGCTGGCCCAGGCGATCAGCCACCAGCAGGCGAGGATATTGCCCACCGTCAGCAGGATCACCCACCAGGTCCAGAACTCGCTGGTGAAGACGAAGTCAGCATCATTCATGGTCTGAATCCTTCTGCGAGCCCGCGCGCGCGGGGTTGCCGTCTTCGGCGAAGGGCAGGTTGGCCGCTTCCTCGAAGGCCTTTTTGCGTTTGCCGCTCCAGGCCCAGACCCATACGCCGATGAAGGCGACGAAGGCCAGGACCGTGAAGATCGAGCGCAGGGTTATGAGGTCCATGGCGTCACCTCCGGGCCTTGAGGGCGGTACCCAGGTTTTGCAGATAGGCGATCATGGCGTCCATCTCCGTCTTGCCGGCCACCGCCGCCTGAGCGCCGGCGATATCGGCATCCGTATACGGAACGCCGAGGCTGCGCATCACCTCCAGCTTCTTGGCCGTGTGTTTACCGTCGAGCACATTGGCGTCCAGCCAGGGGTAGCCGGGCATGTTCGATTCGGGCACCACATCGCGCGGATTGATTAGGTGTACGCGGTGCCAGTCATCGGAGTAGCGTCCGCCGACGCGCGCCAGATCCGGGCCGGTGCGCTTGGAGCCCCACTGGAACGGGTGGTCGTACACGAACTCACCGGCCACCGAGTAGTGGCCGTAACGTTCGGTCTCGGCACGGAACGGTCGGATCATCTGCGAATGACACCCATAGCAGCCCTCGCGGACATAGATGTCGCGGCCCTCCAGTTGCAGCGGCGTGTAGGGTTGCAGTCCCTCGACCGGTTGCGTGGTGCTCTTGAGGAAGAACAGCGGCAGGATCTCCACTAGACCGGCCACGCTGATCACCACCAGCACGAGCACTGCCATCAGGCCGATATTTTTTTCTATGACTTCATGCTTCATGGCGCTGTCCTCCTCAGGCGGCCTGCGGGATGGGGGCCTCGACGGCGCGTTGTCCGGACACGGTCCTGATCACGTTGTAGGCCATGATCAGCATGCCGATCAGAAACACCAAACCGCCCAGGAAGCGCACGAAATAAAACGGATAGGTGGCGTTGAGCGACTCGATGAAGCTGTAGGTCAGGGTGCCGTCGTCGTTGACCGCGCGCCACATCAGGCCCTGCATGACCCCGGCGATCCACATCGCGGTGATATACAGCACCACGCCGAGAGTGGAGATCCAGAAGTGCAGGTCGATGAGTTTGATGCTGTACATCTGCTCGCGGCCGAACATGCGCGGGATCAAGAAGTACATGCAGCCGATCGACACCATGGCCACCCAGCCCAGTGCGCCGGAGTGCACATGGCCGACGGTCCAGTCGGTGTAATGCGACAGCGCGTTCACCGTCTTGATGGACATCATCGGACCTTCGAAGGTCGACATGCCGTAGAACGACAGCGAGACGATCAGGAACTTCAGGATAGGATCAGTGCGCAGCTTATGCCAGGCGCCCGACAGGGTCATGATGCCGTTGATCATGCCGCCCCAGGAGGGCGCCAGCAGGATCAGCGAGAACACCATGCCGAGCGACTGCGTCCAGTCCGGCAGTGCGGTGTAGTGCAGATGGTGCGGGCCCGCCCACATGTAGGTCGAGATCAGCGCCCAGAAGTGCACCACCGACAGGCGGTAGGAGTAGATCGGCCGGTTGGCCTGCTTGGGAATGAAGTAATAC
>JBHEOS010000066.1:0-9925 GCA_046260695.1 Gammaproteobacteria bacterium | reverse complement strand
GCTGCCCGCCGGTCAGCCGCCGCACCGCGGCGCGCCGCAGGCCAGCGCTGCCCAGCGCCGGCGCGCGCTGACGCTGGCGCTGGAAGGGCAGTCGCGGCTGACCCTGGATACCCGCGAGCTCGACCGGCCGGGGCCGTCGTATATGGTCGACACCCTGAGCGCGTTGCGCGCCGAGTGCGGCGACCGGCCGCTGTGCCTGATCCTGGGCCAGGACGCCTTCAACGGCCTGCCCGATTGGCACCGCTGGCGGCAGCTGCCGGAACTCGCGCACCTGGTGGTGATCAGCCGCCCCGGCGTCGAACAGCCCGCCGACGGCCCGTTGGCGGACCTGATCGCGGCGCGCAGCGTGGAGCGTTCCGACGAACTGCGGGCCCGCCCGGCCGGGGCGATCCTGTTCTGCACGGTGACCGCGCTGGGCTTCTCGGCCAGCGGCATCCGCCGGCAGATGGCGGCCGGGCGCAGCCCGCGCTATCTGCTGCCGGAGGCGGTGCTGGCGTATCTGCAACGGGAACGGGTGTACTCGAATCTGGATTGACGATTGACTGTCGGCATAGACCGGCGGAAGGAAAATGACCGCGTGACTGAGCTATTGACGACCGAACAACTTAAAGACCTGGTGCTCGCCGCCCTCGACGACCTCAAGGCCCAGGACGTGCAGGTGCTGGACGTGCGCGGTATGACCTCCATCACCGACCTGATGGTGGTGGCCAGTGGCACCTCGGACCGGCACATCAAGGCGCTCGCCGACAATGTGGTGGAGGCGGCCAAACACCGCGGCCTGCAACCGCTGGGCGTGGAGGGCGAGGCCTCGCGCGAGTGGATGCTGGTCGATCTGGGCGATGTGATCGTGCATGTGATGCACCCGCAGACCCGCGCCTTCTACAACCTGGAAAAGCTCTGGACGGTCGGCGAGGCGCAGACCCTGGCCGCGCGCAACACCCCGAAGCCCTAGGCCGTGCAGATTCACCTGATCGCGGTCGGCACCCGCATGCCGCGCTGGGTCAGCGACGGCTATCAAGAATACGCCAAGCGGCTGCCGCGCGAATGCGCGCTGCGGCTGATCGAGATCGCGCCGGGCCGGCGCGGCGCCCATGCCGATGTGCAACGGATCCTGCGCGAGGAGGGCGAGCGCATGCTGGCCGCGGTCCCGCGCGACTGCCAGGTAATCGCCCTGGAGGTCGGCGGCAAGGCCTGGTCGACGCCGCAACTGGCCGCGCAGCTCGGTGCGTGGCTGGGCGGTGGCCGCGACGTGGCCCTGCTGGTGGGCGGCCCCGAGGGCCTGGACGCGGCCTGCCGCGCCCGCGCCGATCAGTGCTGGTCGCTGTCTCCGCTGACCCTGCCGCATCCCCTGGTCCGCGTGCTGATCGCCGAGACCCTGTACCGCGCCTGGAGCCTGAACGCCGGCCATCCCTACCACCGCGCCTGAGCCGCGCGGCGGCCGTGGGGCGGTTCTGGTAGGCTGCGCGCCATGAGCGAATACCAGATCTATCTGGCCTCGAATTCGCCGCGGCGGCGTGAACTCCTCGACCAGATCGGGGTCACCCACCGAGTGCTGCGGGTCGAGGTCGACGAGGACCCCCGGCCCGGCGAGGCGGCCGACGCGCTGGTCCAGCGCTTGGCCCTGGACAAGGCGCGTGCCGGGCGCGCCGGTCTGCCCCCGGGCGATGCCCGCCCGGTGCTGGGGGCCGACACCGTGGTGGTGTGCGACGCCCAGATCCTGGGCAAGCCGCCCACCCGGGAGGTCGGGCTGGCGATGCTGAACGCCCTGTCCGACCGCTGGCATGAGGTGCTGACCGCGGTGGCCCTGGCGGCCGGGTCGCGGGAACACTGTCAGATCTGCCGCAGCCGCGTCCGCTTCCGGGCCATCGCCCCGGCCGAGGCGGCGGCCTATTGGGACACGACCGAACCGGCCGACAAGGCCGGCGGCTACGCCATCCAGGGCCTGGGCGCGGTGTTCGTCGCCGAACTCACGGGCAGTTATTCCGGGGTGATGGGCCTGCCGCTGTTTGAGACGGCGCAGTTGTTGGATGCATTCGGCATCGCGGTATTCGCAACAGAATGAGGCGGCGCCCCGCGCCGGTCAGGCAGGCATGAGTGAAGAGATCCTCGTCAACATCACCCCGCAGGAGGCCCGCGTCGCGGTGGTCGAGAACGGTGTCCTGCAGGAGGTGTTGATCGAGCGGGCCCGGGCCCGCGGCCTGGTCGGCAATGTCTACAAGGGCGTGGTCTGCCGGGTGCTGCCGGGCATGCAGGCGGCGTTCGTGGACATCGGTCTGGAACGGGCCGCGTTCCTGCATGCCTCGGACATCCTGGCCCGCGAGATCGAGGGGATTCCGGCCGAGGGGCGTCGCACCGAGGACATCAGCCAGCTGCTGCGCGAGAGCCAGGAGCTGCTGGTGCAGGTGATCAAGGACCCGCTTGGCACCAAGGGCGCGCGCCTGAGCACGCACATCTCCATCCCCTCGCGCTATCTGGTGTTCATGCCCGATGTCGCCAGCCTCGGGGTCTCGCAGCGGATCGAGGGTGAGGCCGAGCGCGCCCGGCTCAAGGGCATCGTTGCGGCCCAGGGTGCAGATGGTGCCG
Organism: Gammaproteobacteria bacterium; assembly: GCA_046260695.1. Taxonomy (GTDB): domain Bacteria; phylum Pseudomonadota; class Gammaproteobacteria; order Thiohalobacterales; family Thiohalobacteraceae; genus JAHJQQ01. The sequence goes on along the minus strand of JBHEOS010000066.1, from coordinate 7,342 downwards.
AAGGTTTCATCGTGCGCACAGCGGCTGAAGGTGCCAGCGAGGCGGCGCTGATTGCGGACATGGCCTTTCTGCGCAAGCTGTGGGCCGCGTTGCGCGAGCGCGCCCAGACTGCCCCGCCCGGCGGCGTCGTGCATGAGGACCTGCCGCTGACCCTGCGGGTGCTGCGCGATCTGGTCAGCGACGAGGTCGAGAAGGTGCGTATCGATTCACGCGAGACCTTCCAGCGCGCCAGTCAGTTCGCCCAGGAATTCATCCCCGAGGTGCGCGAGCGGCTGGAATACTACCCGGGCGAGCGCCCGGTGTTCGATCTGTACGGCGTCGAGGACGAGATCCAGAAGGCGCTGGAACGCAAGGTGCAGCTCAAATCCGGCGGCTATCTGATCATCGATCAGACAGAGGCGATGACCACCATCGATGTGAATACCGGCGCCTACGTGGGTCACCGCAACCTTGAGGAGACCATCTTCAAGACCAATCTGGAGGCGGCGCAGGCCATCGCGCGTCAGCTCCGGCTGCGCAACCTCGGCGGGATCATCATCATCGACTTCATCGACATGTCGGATGAGGATCACAAGCGCCAGGTGTTGCGCGCGCTGGAGAAGAGCCTGGAGCGCGATCACGCCCGCAGCCACCTCAGCGAGGTGTCCAGCCTCGGCCTGGTGCAGATGACCCGCAAGCGCACCCGCGAGAGTCTGGAACATATCCTGTGCGCGACCTGCCCGACCTGCGGCGGGCGCCGCTCCCTGAAGACCCCGGAGACGGTGTGCTACGAGATCTTCCGCGAGATCCTGCGTGAGGCACGCCAGTTCGACACGCAACAACTGCTGGTGCTGGCCGCGCAGGAGGTCATCGATCTGCTGCTCGACGAAGAGTCGACCAGCCTGGCCGAGCTGGAATCGTTCATCGGCAAGCCGATCAAGCTCCAGGTCGAGGCCCTGTACACCCAGGAACAGTACGACGTGGTGTTGCTGTGAACAGCCGGCTACGGCGGTGCGCGCCGGCCGCAGTACCCGTCCTCCAGCCCTGAGCCCGAGATGCTGCGCCGCGCCTTGTCGGTCATCTGGTATCTGGGCGCCACGCTGGTGGTGCTCGCGGCGCTGACCCTGAGCCTGGCGCGGTTGGCGTTACCGCTGCTGGAGGCGCGTGCCGGCCAGTTGGAGGCGCTGGTCAGTGCCGCCGTCGAGCACCCGGCACGGATCGGCCGGCTGGAGCTGGCCTGGCGCGGCCTGGGTCCGGAACTGCGGGTGCATGCCCTGACCCTGAGCGACCCGGTCTCCGGACAGGCGTTGCTCACGGCGCGTGAGCTGCGGATCAGCCTCGGCGTGCTGGACTCGCTGCGGGCCTGGCGACCGGTGCCCGCGCGGGTGGTGTTGCTCGGCAGCGAGCTGAGCCTGCACCGTGATGCCGAGGGCAGACTCGCGGTGCAGGGCATCCAGGTGCAGCTGCCGCGGGCCAACCCCTGGCTGCTGGTGCTGGCGCAGCCGCTTGTGGAGCTGCGCGACATCCGCGTTCACTGGCGCGACGATCTGGCGCGAATCCCGGACTTCACCGTCGAGGATATCGATCTGCGGCTGCGCAACCGCGGCACGCGGCACCAGTTGCAGCTGGATCTGGACCTGCCGGCCGAATTCGGCGCACACCTGCAAATCGCCGCCGACCTGTCCGGTCGGGCCGAGCGGCCCTTCGACTGGAGCGGGGCCGTGCACCTGGCCGTCGAGGGCCTGCCGCTGCCGCGCTGGCTGACGCCGCGGCTGCCACCGGGCTGGCAGGTCGAGGGCACGCTGGACGCGGCGGTGTGGACGCGTATGGCGGCGGGCGTCCCGCAGCGGGTGCAGGGGACCTTGAGCGTGGACCGACCGCGGCTGATCGATGGCGCCGGTCAGTCGCCGGTGTTCGAGGCCGAGCGGCTGGCCACCCGCCTGGACTGGCGGCAGGCGGATGACGCCTGGACCCTGCACCTGGCGCAGCTGCAACTGATGCCGCTGGAGGGCGATGCCTGGCCGGAGACCGGCGCCAGCCTGCGCGTGGAACCGGACCGCGGCGGGTTGCGGCAGATGCAGGTCGAGCTGGATTACCTGCGCATCGAGGCGCTGCTGCCGCTGGTGCCGCGACTGCCGGGCCTGACCGCCGAGCAGCGTGCCCTGCTGGACGCCGCGCAGCCCGGCGGCGAGCTGCGCGACCTGCGCCTGGCATTCGGGGTGCAGGCCGGACAGGCGCGGGCTCTGTCCGCCCAACTGCGCTTTCAGGACCTGCACAGCCGTCCGGCCGCGCCCTGGCCGGGCCTGACCGGCCTGAGCGGGCAGCTGCTGGCCGCCCCGGCGCAGGGCAGCCTGGCGTTGGACAGCCGCGCCGTGCAGGTGGAGGCGCCGGCGCTGTTCCCCGCGCCGCTGATGCTCGATCAGCTGGCGGGCCGGGTCGATTGGCGGCGCCTGGACGACCGCTGGCGCATCGAGACCGCGCGGCTTGTCGCGGACAACGCCGACTTCCACACCCGCTCGCGCCTGCGCCTGGAGCTCCTCGACGACGGTTCCTCGCCGTTGCTGGATGCGCAGACCGATTTCAGCGACGGACAGCTACAGACCCTCACCCATTACTTGCCCCGCGGGGTGATGTCGCCGCGGGTCGTCGGCTGGCTGGAGCGCGCCCTGGTCAGCGGCGCGATCCCCGCCGGCGCGCTGCTGTACCAGGGCCGCCTGGGCGATTTCCCGTTCGACCAGGCGACCGGGCGCCTGGAGGTGCGTCTCGGGGTGCGCGACGCGGTGATCGACTACCACCCGGACTGGCACCGCATCGAGGGCCTGGAGGCGGAGCTCGCCTTCATCAACCGCGGCCTGCAGATCCGCGGCGTGACTGGGCGGATCCTGGGCAGCGAGATCCGCGACGTCGAGCTGCGCATCGACGACCTGGCCCACGCGCGGCTGGCACTGCAGGGCAACGTCGCCGGCCCGTTGGCCGACATGCTGCGGTATCTGCACGATAGCCCGCTGGGCGGGACCGGGGCCGCGGCCGTGCTCGGCGGGGTCGAGGCCACGGGCCCGGCGACGCTCGGGATCGGCCTGCGCCTGCCCCTGACCGGGCCCAGGCCCCGGGTGGCCGAGGTCGACGGCCGCCTGAGTCTGGCCGGCAACCACCTGCGCCTGCCGGACTGGGAGGTCGCCCTGGAAGATCTCGGCGGGGTGCTGAACTTCACCCACAACAGCCTCCGCTCCGAGGCGCTGCGCGGGCAGTTGTTCGGGGTGCCGGTCGAGCTCGCCGTCAGCGATGCCCGGCTCGGTTCGCGGCCGGCCACCCGGGTGCGGGTCAGCGGCCGGTTGCCGGTGGTGCAGCGGTTGCGGGCGGCCGGCGTGGCGCTGGCGGCGCGCCTCGCCGGCAGCAGCGCGTGGATCGCGACACTCGACCTGCCCCGGGAGTCCCCCGGGGCTCAGCCTGGGGCGCCCGCGCAGTTGGCCTTGAGTTCCGACCTGCGCGGTCTGGCCGTGGATCTGCCGGAGCCCTTCGGCAAACTGGCCGCCGCCGCCGCCGACCTGAGCTGGCGCGCCGAGCTGCGCCCCGGTGGCCTCGGTCCGATGCAACTGGTGTATGCCGGACACAGCGCCGCATTCGCCCTGGCGCCGGGTGCGGACGGACCCGCGCTGGAGCGCGCCGAACTCAAACTCGGCAGCACCGACGCCCGCCTGCCCGAGGCGCCCGGGCTACACGTCAGCGGGCGGCTGCCGAGCTTTGCCTGGGAGGCCTGGCGCGGCCTGCTCGGCGGGGCGGGCGCCGGGGCTGGGGTCGGCACCGGGCTGGCGCGGCTGGATCTGGAGATCGGCGCGCTGGAGGCCCTCGGCCGCGGGTTCCGCGAGGTGCGGATCCAGGCTCAGCGTCCCGCCGAGCGTTGGCAGGTGCGGCTCGGCGGCCCGGACCTGGACGGCACCCTGGAGCTGCCCGCCCAGCCGGATCAGCCATGGGTGCTGCGTTTCGCCCGGCTGCACATCCCCGCCGGGGGGGCGGGGGAGGGGGCCCCGGCAGCCCTGGACCCGGCCGGCGTGCCGCCGCTGGATCTGGCCGTCGAGCAATTGCGCCTGCACGACCTCGACCTGGGCCGTGTCACGTTGACCACCCACCCGCTGAGCGATGGCCTGGCGGTCGATGCGCTGGACCTCACCGCCGACTGGCTGCGGCTGTCGGCCCATGGCGAATGGACCCGCCGGGCCGGCCGGGACGCCTCGCGCTTTCGGATCGCCCTGCACGGCGGCGAGCTTGGCGAGCTGCTGGGACGTTTCGGTTATGCCGGCAACGTGGAGGGCGGCGAGACCCAGGGCGAGATCGATGCCAACTGGCCCGGCACCCCGGCCGACTTCGCCCTGGCACGGCTGGAGGGCGAGCTGGCGTTTCGCGTCGGCAAGGGCCGTCTGCCGAAGGTCGAGGCCGGCGCCGGGCGGGCGTTCGGCCTGTTCAATCTGCAGGGGTTGCGGCGGCGGCTGGCGCTGGATTTCAGCGACCTGTTCGAGAAGGGCTTTGGCTTCGACCGCATCGACGGCAAATTCACCCTGCTCGACGGCGACGCCTACACCAACGACCTGACCGTCGATGGGCCGGCGGCGCGCATCGAGATCTCCGGGCGGACCGGCCTGGCGCGTCAGGACTACGACCAGCTGGTCACGGTGATCCCGCATGTCCAGTCGACCCTGCCGCTGGCCGGGGCTCTGGCCGGCGGGCCGGTGGTCGGCGCGGCGCTGTTGCTCGCCGACAAGCTGTTCGCCCGGCAGCTGGAGGGGCTGACCCGCTTCGCGCGCTACCAGTACACGGTGACCGGCGACTGGGACGCCCCCCAGGTCACGCAGTTGTCGCCCGAGTCGGCCCGCGGCGCGCGGCCGGAACCGTCACCCACCGCGCCGCCCGGCGCCGAGCAGAGGCAGGACTAAACCTATGAGCCGGATCGCCTGTATCCAGATGGCCTCCGGGCCGCACGTCGGCGCCAACCTGCTGGAGGCCGAGCGGCTGATCCAGCAGGCCGTCGCGCAGGGCGCGGGGCTGGTGATACTGCCGGAGAATTTCGCCCTGATGGGTCTGCAACAGGCCGATCTGTTGGCCGCGCGCGAGGCCGACGGCGAGGGCCCGATCCAGGATTTCCTGTCCCGGCAGGCCCGGCGTCATGGGCTCTGGATCGTCGGCGGTACCGCGCCGCGGGTGGCCGACGACCCGGCCAAGGTGCGCGCGGCCTGCGTGGTCTACGACGACCAGGGCCTGCAGGTCGCGCGCTACGACAAGCTGCACCTGTTCGATGTAGAGGTGTCCAGTGGCGAGCGCTACACCGAATCCGAGACCATCGAGCGCGGCGAGCGGCTGGCACTGGTCGACACCCCGTTCGGCCGCCTGGGCCTGGCGATCTGTTACGACCTGCGCTTCCCGGAGCTGTTTCGCGCGATGCTCGACCGCGGCATGGAGTTGTTCGCCGTACCGGCGGCGTTCACCGCCGTCACCGGCCGTGCCCACTGGGAGGTGCTGATGCGCGCCCGCGCCATCGAGAACCTCGCCTATGGGTTCGCCGCCGCCCAGGGCGGCTATCACGTGAATGGCCGCGAGACCTATGGCGATTCCATGATCGTCGATCCCTGGGGCAACGTGCTGGATCGCCTGGCGAGCGGCCCCGGCGTGGTCTGTGCCGAGGTCGACCTCGACCGCGTGCGCAGCATCCGCCGCCAGTTTCCGGCCGTTGCGCATCGCCGCCTGCGGTGTGACGGGTGAGCGCCGGGCGGTCCTGCACGGCGACGGGGGTTGAGTCCGGACGGGCCCATCGCGTACCTTTGACGCCCTTTGCAGTTACGATGCGAGCACCATGACGGCCTCCCCCCTCGAACTTGCCCGCGAGCGCCTGCTCGCCCCCGCCGGGATCGGCGATGCTGACCTGAATAACGTGCTCGACCGCCTGCTCGGGCACGCCGTCGACAGCGGCGATCTGTATTTCCAGTCCACCCGCTTCGAATCCTGGGTGCTGGAGGACGGCATCGTCAAAGAAGGCAGTCACAGCATCGAGCAGGGCGTCGGCGTGCGCGCCATCAGCGGCGACAAGACCGGCTTCGCCTATTCCGACGAGATCGTGCTGCCGGCGCTGGTCGAGGCCTCGCGCCAGGCCCGGGCCATCGCCCGCAGCGGGCGCCAGGTGGGTCTGCAGGCGTGGCGGCCGACCGGAGAACTCGGCCTGTACCGGCCGCTCGACCCGCTGCACTCCCTGAGCGCGGACGCCAAGGTCGATCTGCTCAGGCGCCTCGACGCCGAGGCGCGCCGCCAGGACCCGCGCGTGCAGCAGGTGATCGCAAGCCTGGCCGGCGTACATGAGGTCGTGCTGATCGCCGCCAGCGACGGCACGCTGGCCGGCGACGTGCGCCCGCTGGTGCGGATGAACGTGTCGGTGATCGTCGAACACAATGGCCGCCGCGAGCAGGGCAGCAGCGGCGGTGGCGGGCGCGCGGGCTACGACATCTTCATCGATAACGACCGCGCCCTGGAGCACGCCCGCGAGGCGGTGCGTCTGGCGCTGGTGAATCTGGAAGCCGTCGACGCCCCGGCCGGCAACATGACCGTGGTGCTCGGCCCCGGCTGGCCCGGCGTGCTCCTGCATGAGGCCATCGGCCACGGTCTGGAAGGCGACTTCAACCGCAAAGGCACCTCGGCCTTCGCCGGCAGGGTCGGCCAGAAGGTCGCCTCGGAACTCTGCACCGTGGTCGACGACGGCACCCTGCCGGGCCGGCGCGGTTCGCTGAATATCGACGACGAGGGCACGCCGACCCAGTGCACCGTGCTGATCGAAAACGGCGTCTTGAAAGGCTATATGCAGGACAAGATGAACGCGCGCCTGATGGGTGTGGCGCCGACCGGCAACGGCCGTCGCGAATCCTACGCGCACCTGACCCTGCCGCGCATGACCAACACCTACATGCTCGCCGGTGAGTCCGATCCCGCGGAGATCATCCGCTCGGTCGGCAAGGGCCTGTACGCCGCGAACTTCGGCGGCGGGCAGGTGGACATCACCTCCGGCAAGTTTGTGTTCTCCGCCAGCGAGGCCTATCTGATCGAGAACGGCAAGATCACCCGCCCGGTCAAGGGCGCGACCCTGGTCGGCAACGGCCCGGACGTGCTGACCCGCGTGTCGATGGTCGGCAACGATCTGAAGCTCGATCAGGGCGTCGGCACCTGCGGCAAGGAAGGTCAGAGTATCCCGGTCGGGGTGGGTCAGCCGACCCTGCGGGTGGACGGGCTGACGGTGGGCGGGACGAGCGCGGGCTAGTGGTCCATGCGTGAAGTTCGGTGACTAAGAAGCACAGCCGGAGCGTGCAGATCAAGGCGCGAGAGCGCAGGA
>JBHEOS010000065.1:0-10020 GCA_046260695.1 Gammaproteobacteria bacterium | reverse complement strand
CCCCTGGGGGGTGAACTAGAATACATCGACGGCGGGACCCTCTCGCACGCCTTCTCGGGTCGCCAGGAACTTTAGAAAGTACTCGTAACCTAGCGTTTTTTATCGGATCGATGTTGAGGAATTCGATGGATATCGCACGTCTGTCCAGTCTCGGACACAGTTCCCCGTACCCGTCGGCCAGTCGCGGCCCCGCGGACCGCGCGCGCGTGCTTGAACGGCTGACCGAGACCGCCGCCGCCGCGTCCGTGCGCGGCCCGGTCGAGCGGGTGGTGCAGGGCGAGCTGCTGCAACGTCGAAATGCCGTCTACGGTCCCACCCAGGCGTTTCTCAGCAACCGCGTGTTCGATGCCGCCGAGGTGGGCGCCGAGTACCGTGCACACGCCAACCCCGGCCACGCCAGCCGCGCCCTCGGCGCCTATCTTGGGCATACCCGCGAATTCATCCAGCCCGACGTCAACCGCGGCAAGCAGGTCGATTACTTCATCTGAGCCTTGGCACCCTCGCGTTGTACGTTGGCGCCGATGGCGGTTTAATGCCCGCTGCAAAACGTCCAAAGGGCCCAGCCGAGGTGCGAGATGAGTGACTGCCTGTTCTGCAAAATGGTGGCCGGCGAGATCAAACCGGATACCGTCTATGAAGATGACGCGGTGCTGGCCTTCCGTGACATCAATCCCCAGGCCCCGACCCACGTCCTGGTGATCCCCAAGACCCATATCGCCACGCTCAATGACCTGCAACCCGACCAAGCCGGGCTGGTCGGTCAGCTGTATCTGGCCGCCCAGACGGTCGCCCGCAGCGAAGGCATCGCCGAACGCGGCTATCGGACGGTGATGAACTGCAACCGCGAGGCAGGGCAGACGGTGTTCCATATCCATCTGCACCTGCTCGGCGGGCGCGGCATGCACTGGCCGCCGGGCTGATCCCCTATACGCGTCCCCCGCTGTCGCGCTTTGCCAGCAGCCGGTCGAGCTGATTGGCGAACGCCTGGCGGTCAGCGTGGTTGAGGCTCGGGGGGCCGCCGGTCTTCACGCCACTGTCGCGCAGCCCGGCCATGAAATCGCGCAGTGACAGCGACTCGCGGATATTCTCCTGGGTGTACAGCGTACCGCGCGGGTTCAGCGCGCTGGCGCCCTTATCGATGGCCCCGGCCGCCAGTGGGATGTCGGCGGTGATCACCAGGTCGCCGGGCGCGACCTGGTCCACGATGTGCCTGTCGGCGACGTCGAATCCGGCCGCTACCTGCAAGGTCTTGATGAACGGGGAGGGCGGCGTGCGCAGCGGCTGATTGGCCACCAGCGTGACCGGAACCTGGGCGCGCACCGCCGCGCGGAACAGGATCTCCTTGATCACCGCGGGACAGGCATCGGCATCGACCCAGATATGCATCGACGTCTACGGGTCCTTCAGGAGGTCCTTCAGGGCCGCGAAGGGGTTATGTACGGCGGTCGAGGTCGATCTGCCGCTCCCGGTGGTTTTGCCCATGCCGGCCGCTTCCAACTGCCGCTGGTGCTCGTTGTCGTGGCAGTACAGGCACAGCAGTTCCCAGTTGCTGCCATCCAGCGGGTTGTTGTCGTGATTATGATCGCGGTGGTGCACGGTCAACTCGCTCAGGTTGGCGCGTGTGAATTCACGGCTGCAGCGGCCGCAGATCCAGGGATAGAGTTTCAGGGCGCGTTCGCGGTAATCCCGCTCCCGCTGGTCGCGTTGGCGATGGGCCTCGGCGACGATCTTGTCGAGCTTGTCGGTGTCGGGGTTTCGGCTGGCCATGGACGGTCCACACAAGGGTTGAATGACCACAATCTAACCGATCTTCCGCAGACTGGCCAATAGCCAGGCGGGCTGAGAGCTGTTGCCCGCGCCATTGGGTGATACCATCGCGCGAGTTTCTGTGTGAGGACTGGAAAATGCGCGAGGCTCTGGAGCGACGCTCCTTTCTGCTGATGCTGATCCTGGTCACGCTGCTGTTTCTGTACCTGCTGAGGCCCTTTTTCGGGGCGATCTTCTGGGCCTGCATCATCGGTGTGCTGTTTTACCCGTTGCAAAAGCGGTTGCTGCAGGGCTGGGGACCGCGGCCGACGCTGGCCGCGCTGACCACGCTGACGGTCTGTGTCGTGATTGTCGTGATACCGGCGATCTTCGTGATCGGCGCGTTCTTCCAGGAGGGAGCCGCGCTGTATCAGCGCATGCAAAGTGGCGAGCTGAAACCGGGCGAGTATCTGGATCAGGTCCGCCAGGCCTTCCCGGCCGTGCAGCACTTCCTGGAGCGGCTGGGGGTGGACTTTGACAATCTCAAGGCGCAGGTCGGCAGCGCCGCCATCGCCGCCGGACGCTTCATCGCCCAGAATGCCATGGCCCTGGGGCAGGGCACGTTGCAATTCTTCCTGAGCCTGGGCCTGATGCTGTACGTGGCGTTTTTTCTGCTGCGTGACGGCCCAACCCTGGTCGCCCTAATGGTCCGGGCCCTGCCCTTGGGCGACGAGCGCGAACACCTGTTGTTTGCCAAGTTCACCGAGGTCACCCGGGCCACGGTGAAGGGCAATCTGGTGGTTGCAACGATCCAGGGCACCCTGGGCGGGCTGATCTTCTGGGCGCTCGGTATCCACGGTGCGCTGCTGTGGGGCGTGGTGATGATCCTGTTGTCGCTGATCCCGGTGGTCGGTGCGGGCCTGATCTGGGCGCCGGTGGCGATCTATCTGTTCGCGGTCGGCGAGTGGGTGCAGGGTCTGGTGCTGGCCGGGTTCGGGGTCGGCGTAATCGGCCTGGTGGACAATGTGTTGCGCCCCATCCTGATCGGACGCGACACCAAATTGCCGGATTACCTGGTGCTGCTGTCGACCCTGGGTGGTCTGGTATTGTTTGGCATGAACGGCTTCGTGATCGGACCGCTGATTGCCGCGCTGTTCATCGCCTTCTGGGGGATCTTCATGCGTGAGTTCAACAGCCATCCGGCAGGGCCCGAGCGGATGGGTGAATGAGTGACCCGTGAAGGCGCACATCCCGCACACACCCCATCCGCCCCGACTTGGGAAACCTCATGATCCATCTCCCCTGGTATATCGCCGCGCTCGGCGCGGCCCTCGTGTGGGGTCTGCATTACCCCCTGATCGCCCACGCCCTGAAGCATGTCTCCATCCCTTCGGTGCTGGTGCTGTCGGTCTTGCCGCTTTTCGTGTTGGCACCGTTCTTTTACCGCCCGGTGGTGGCGGACCTGCATGCCGTGATGGATCTCAGTTGGGGCGCTCGTGCGCTGATCCTGGCGATTTCCCTCACCAGTCTGACCGGCACGGTGTTCATGTACCTGGCGATCGGCGGCAAAAACGCGACCCTGGCCGCGATGATCGAGATCTCTTACCCGGCATTCGTGGCTCTGTTCGCCTGGCTGTTGTTTCGCGAGGTGCAGATCAGCCCCAGTGTGCTCGCCGGGGGCGCGTTGGTGTTCGCCGGGGTGACGATCATCATCCTGGGAAACCGCTGAGGCCGCGGTGAGTAGGGCCTTATACGAAGGCCAGCCGACGCTGCGTGAAGTTTGCGAGGTTGGGAAACATTCCAGCGATGTCGCCCGCGCCCACGCCCATCCAGGCGGCGATCGTCGCCGCGTACTGATCGACGGCGGTGGTCGGGATCAGGCGGCCCTTGTCACCGGCATCGTCGGGTCCGCCGAGTTCGAGGTGGGGAAACGTCCCGTATACATCGCCGCCACGCACGCCGCCGCCGAGTATGAAATGGTGGCTGCCCCAGCCGTGATCACTTCCGTGCCCGGTCGGTGACACGGAGCGGCTAAATTCCGACAAGGTGAACGAGAGAACCTGCGAGGCGACACCCAGTTCCTCGGTGGCCCAATAAAAAGCGGTCATGGCTGCATCGAGTTGCGCCAGAAGCGCGGCCTGTTTTGAGAGCTGGTTTTTGTGTGTATCGAACCCGCCCAGGGAGACGAACAGCAGTTGCCGGTTCAGACCCAGTCCATCGCGGGCCTGGATCAGCTGGGCGGCCCGCCGCAACTGCCGGCCGAGGTCGGTTTCGGGAAAGGGGGTCTGTAGTTCGGGATAGGCGGCCATCACACTTTCGAGCACGTCGATCTGCTCGAGCATGCGCCGCGCCTGTGCGGCGGCGGTATCGATCAGCGCATGACCGGTCGTGGCCCCGGTCAGCCGATGCAGCGCCTGGCGTCGCACCGCATGGGTTGGATTCGCTGAGAAGCCATAGAGCCCGTTCAGAGAAGTTGGATGAACCGCGGCCGGGCGCGTGACCATCCCTTCGCAGTAGAGGCTGGATTCTGCCAAGGTCGTGATGCCCGGGAATTGCGCCGCGCCATTGTGCGGGGCCAGGGCATCGGCCATCAGCCCGCCCCAGCCGACCGCTTCCCGGGTGGTGCGGCTGGCCCGGGGGGATTGCCATTGACTCGACTGGTCGCTGTGCGAGAACAGCTTCTGTGGCTTCGCGCCGGTATGGGCCAGAAACTCCTGGCGCGTCAGCGGCGCGTTCAAGGTGCCAACATTCGCCAGTACCGCCAGCCGGCCACGCGTGTACAGGTCGTGCAGCCCGCGGAATTCCGGGTGCAGGCCATAGCTCCGCTGTGAATCACGGGTTTGTATCGGCCACAGACTGCCCATCGGCAACGTGAGTCCGCCGCGGGCGGTCTGGTAATCTCGATAACCGGTGTCGTCCAGGGCGACGACGCAGTTGTTGGCATCATTGCCGCCGTGCAGGAAGATGCACACGGCCGCCCGATAGTCGCTCGCTGCGGCCGCCGCCTCGGGTATCGCCAGTCGCAGCAGGCCTGGAGACAGGCCCAGCAGGGCCGCGCCTAAGCCAGATTTGAGAAACGCCCTGCGTGATCTTTTCATGTCTGTGATCCGGTCTTCAATGATGAATCTGATACTCGGGAGTGGTAGCGGCCAGGTAGAGTGCCGCACGTACGCGCGTCAGTGCATTGTCCGGTGGGAGCTGTTCGACGGCCTGCGTGATCGCTGCGCGGGTCGTCGCGCTCATCGCGTCATGGAACAGCAATCGATCAATGGCAGCCATGAGTGTGCTGGCCGTCTCGGCCTGCCGCAGCCAGGGTGAAAGATCCACGGCGACAGACGGCGAACTTCCGTACACGAGCATACTGACGAAGTTGTAGCGGGCCAGGAGGTTCGGCGAGGTGAAGATCTGGAACTCCGGGGCGGTCATTTCAGCCCCCGGCATCGGATGGTCCGGCGAATAGAAATTGAAGACGCTGGGGGGCGTGAAGATATTCTGGCCCATGCCTGTTGCCCGATAGATCTCATTGCTGAGGTCGCCGGTCGCATCGAGGGCGCGCAGCAGGCCGGTCATGAACAGGATGGGATCCTTCAACCGGCCATTGTGGTCCCTAGCCAGCGTCGGGTCATCGCCACGGCGTGCCTCGGGGTCGAGGAGGATCGCCTTGATGACCGCCTTCAGGTTGCCGCGCACCCCGTCGGCGTCATGATTGAAGACCTGGGCGACGCGCCGGACATATTCACCGCTCGGATTGCTGGTCACGAAGTGCTGGATCAGACGGATGCTGATGAACGGCGCGACATTGGGGTGTGAGCTGACCGCCGCCAGCGCCGCCGTCAGGTCGGCCTCGGCGGTCTGGCCGGCCGGCAGGAGGGTTCCGCCCAGCAGCACCTTCGTGCCAGCGTCGTGCAGCGTCTCAACCGGTTCGAGTGGCCCGATGAAGTTGGTCGGGTTGCGCGGCGCCGGGGTTTGTCCTGGCAGGGTGGGGTAAGTCCAGCCGCTGAGCGCGCGCGCCAGTTCCTCAACATCCTTCTGCGTATAGGCCGGAATGGACTCATTGCGCGCGTCGTGCCGGGGGCTGCCGTCCAATTCGAGCACGACGGTTCCGATCGAAAACAGCTGCATGAGTTCGCGTGCGTAGTTCTCATTCGGGTGGGGCCCGGCCAGGGTGTGTACTAGATCCAGGTAGCTGCCCATGGTGGGATGCAGGGTCACCTCGCGCAGCAGTTGATCGTAGGTGCCGAAGGCGTTGCGGAGCAGCATGTTCTGATAGCCGGCGATCGCCTCCGCGTTGGACACGCCGAGGAACGAGACCACGAATATCTGGCCCAAGGCGAATCCCATGCGTTGCCGCAACTGATCACCACCCCGGACAGCGTTGTTCAGAAACTGCTGTTTAACGGTGTTTCTATCATTCGCATCACTGGCGGCGTAGGTCGAGCCGGCGGCCCCGAACTGCTCGTCGATGTACCCCTCAAACCCAAGCATCATGACCCGCTGAATCTCCGTCTCGGTAGGCCCGAACGCGGCCTGTTCGAGAAAACGGATCGCGGCGCGTTCGGTGACCGGGATGGCCTCGGGCCTGCCCATGACCGCGAGTCCCACAGCGGGCGCGCCAACCGACGCCTGCTCCTCGGCGCGGTCATCGACGATACACGCCGTCAGCGACAGGGTCGCGGCGAGGGCGATGGCATGCAGTACTGCAATACATTTCATGCGCGGTGGCCTTGGGTGAGCAGTTGATATCCGCTGTTGTGCATGGATGGATGAATTCGCCGGTAGCCAAGAAAACAGGATTTACACGGATCAGGCAGCGGTATTATCACGGTATCAATCTGACGGCGGCAAGCACATGGCGATGATTGTGTGAAGGGTGTCCGATCAGCTATGCAAAAAAGGCAAGCAGTTGGCAATGGCTGTGTGAGGGGAGTCTCATCGCGGATGCCTTGAGGTCGCCGTCACCCGTTGCGGATCACGGCATCATCGAGAGATTCGATCAAACCGCTGCTGCGTGTGTTGCGGACCTTAGCGTACTTGCGGGTCGTCTGCGTAGCGCGGCGTGATGCCGGCAGCCGGCGGCGGTTTTCAAGATAGTTGTTACTGTTTCGTTCATGCGGCCTGAGCCTTTGGGCTAGCCGTTTTTTCCGAGTTGAGCCAGACACTCTTTGGCAGTCAGTCCCGGGTGTCACCGCTCAAGCGGCGCGGGTTGCGCGCACGTGCCGCCGCATAGACCTCAATGCGCTGTTCCGGCGTCACGAAATTCAGCCCACTGTGCTGGTGCTCGGTGTTTTGTCATGACTCGAAGCGCAGCACTCAGGCACTGGCCTGGTCCAGTGTGGCAAAGCCTTCGCTCGGATATTCCGGCCGATACTTGCACTTCTGCTGACCTGCGGTGTGCAGTCCTCGATAGAAGCTCGACTCCGAGGCCAGGCACACGCCTTCATCCGCCAGCCTCGGTACGATCTGCGACGGTGGCAGGCTGGCAAAGCGCGGTTCATTGCACACGCAGCACCTCGGAGCACTCTGCCTCGCTCAACTGATGGGCCGGCGGCGGACGCAGCGCAGTCGGGCGGTCATCCGCCTTCACCCGCTCCCCCTGCATCCAGCGTCGATACGTGCGTAGGCTTATACCAACCACCTCGCATGCTTCCACCAGACACGCGCGTTCACCGCGCGCATTTCCAATTTCTTCGATCATTGCTCGGCGTTCGGACAGTGCACTGCCTCAAGCCGACAGCGTCGAAGCTATTGAAGCGCTGTTGCCCGGCGCCGACGGAAAATGACAAGGCCCCGCCTGCCTCCCTGCAGACGGGGCCTTACGGGAAACCGTGGACAACCCCCTGTCCGACGCGACCAACACGCCCTGTCGCCATTTACCCTACCCGACCGTTGATCTCCCTGCATCTGGCAAGGGCGGGGTTCGTTTGACGCTTACTGTTTATGGCATCAATCAGCGCACTTCCGTCGTGATGCCAGTAGGGGCACTGGGTGCTGCGGCGGGAGCGCTGGATGAGAGTCGACCAATCACTTCATTGCCGGTCACATAAGCGCCCGCGGGGATCGTGTCGGTGGTCTGACCATTCATATTCAGATCCAGATAATCGACGCCCAGGTTTCGTGCGGGGGAGGTAGCTTGCAGGCGGAAATCGCCATCACCTGTGTTTACGAAAGCCGGGTTGGAAGTCAGTGAATTCAGGTCCAAGCGGTAGGTCGACTGCCAGTTCGAAAAGGATATGCTTCCGCCCGATTCGTAGTTGGCATGTGTATTATTTCCGTAGTAGACATTATTGCTGTAGGCCATGTCCTGTCCGGATGGGTTGCTCATGTCCCAGTTGTAGATCGCATTTCGGTTGTTGGCAAAGATATTGTTGCGTATCTCAATGGAAACGAGATCGCCACCCTGGGGTACGAATGCCCTGTCGTTGTTGTAAAGCGTGTTATTGAAGAACTTGCTACGCGCAGCCTCCGTAAATCCTGCCCACAGACCGATGCCAGTGTTGTTGATGATGACATTCTGATAGACCTGAGCATCTGTGGATCCGAGAACGCGGATGCCAGAGTTGTTATTACGCACCAGATTTTTTCTGATAATATTCCTAGCCTGTGTTCTACCTGTGTGGATACCCTTGATAAATACGGCCTGGCCATTGTCGAAGAACTCGTTGTTCTCGATAATGTTGTCGTTGGAGTCGTAGGTCATGACGCCAGCCTCGTTCTGGCCGCCCCTGAATTGATAGATCCTGTTGTTCCTGACCACAATGTGGTCAGCAGGCTCTATGCTGATACCTCGGTAGTTGCCGCCGAATGTTGGGTAACCATGATAGTAGGTTCCGGGATGACCCTTGATATCGCTGTTGATGATCTGGCAGTGCTGGGCGCCTCCAGAAAAAATAACCGGACCCGTATCCGAGGTGCTGCCTCCATAATAGTCATCGATGTGGAAATTATCCCAGATGATGTAGTTCCTGTTGTCGCAGCCGAGCATTCCGCCGCGAAACCCGGACAGCATGCGCACATAGACTGCGCCAGTGCCGCGGAAGATAATCGGGTTCCCCTGCGTACCGCTGTTGGCGGGGTTGAGTGAAACCGTGAATCGCCCGCCGTTTGAATAGCCACTTTCCCAGTAAATACCGGCAGCGATCTGCACGATGTCTCCGGCACGCGCGGCCTGTGGGGCGTTCGGAGCTGAGCGGTTCGTGCTGCCCGTTGCCGCGCGGCCGATGGTCCGCCAGGGTCGGGTCTCACTGTTATTCTCATAGGTTACGGAGTCGTCACCCGTCTGTGAGTTGACGTATAGGGACTTGGCAAACGCAGGCGCAGAAATACAAACCGTCATGCAAACGGTGAGGATGGCTGCCAGAAAATTCTTGAACATAGTGTTAAACCTCATATTTAATTTCCATGCCTACTAAAGTTACATCATCGCGTTGGTAGAGATCGGCGATCGCATTCCGACTCGGGCGGCACGTTGCGCCGCTGTACCCGTGTCCATGAGGCGTTCGATTTGCAAAGGATCAACCCCATTACCTGTTCCAAGATTCCAACCCTTCTAGCGGCAAATTCTAATACAATATGCACTTCAATCTGTGATCAGGCGCCCAATTGAAGGGATATCGGGGGAGGCGGTCACGGCGAAACCACATCTGTACAGCGCGGATGGGGACGGGACGTTGGCTCCAGGTCAACCTCAGAGAATTCCGCGACCGACCTGGAGGGTCTGGCTGGGACCGGTCTGACCCTGAACACAGGGCAAAGAGCATGGCGGTGCATTCAATGGCCGTGATTCTACATTGTGACAAATCCAGGTGAACGGGCTAAATGATTAGCATACTGAATGGCGAATGTATCTGACCAGAGTGCATTGGCTGTGATGAGCCTACCTCTCGATGCACTGAATCTCGGCGCCTCTGTGAAACTCGTCAAAATTGACGCTGAAGGTCATGAAATCTCAGTTCTCAGGGGAATGTGGGAACTCCTGCTGCGCTGCCGCCCGTCTTTATCGTCGAGGGTGATTCGGTGGAAATGGAATCATTCCTTGGGGGACTGGGCTATGGTTTCGGAAAACTGGAGAGATCGCCAAACCGGATCTACCGAACACCATAATGGGATTCGGGATTCTCAGATGTGCAAGTTTTAATGCATTGGGATAACGCGATCCTACATCCCTGTTGTCGGTAGAGCTAATGCAAGTTTCAGCCCAACTAAAGCTCGGGTAGGCAGCTATACTTCGCTGATAATTGAAGTATTATTGTGAGCTTGTGTAAGCCTCCTCTAGGC
>JBHEOS010000064.1:417-10200 GCA_046260695.1 Gammaproteobacteria bacterium | reverse complement strand
TGGTTCGACAGGCCTGTCCTGAGCACACGTCGAAGGGCTCACCACGAACGGACTTATTCAGAGATGCCTTAGGCACCCAGCCGATAGCGCCGGCGCAGCTCCGCGAGCAGGCCCTCGCTGGCCTGTTCGATCAGATCCAGGACCCGCTCGAAACCCTGGCTCCCGCCATAGTAGGGATCGGGGACATCGGACATTCCCGAGTCGGGCGCGAACGCCATGAACAGCCGCAACCGCTGCTCGTGTTCTGGCTCACAAATGTCCTTCAAGTCCTCGTAATTACTGCGATCCATCGCGAGGATATAGTCGAATTCCAGAAAGTCTGCCAGACCCACCTTGCGCGCGCGCTGGGCACTCAGCTCGACCCCCCGGCGGCGGGCCGCCTGTTGCGAACGCGGGTCCGGCGGCTCGCCGATGTGGTAGGCGTGGGTGCCGGCTGAATCCACCCGGATGTGTTCCCGCAACCCTTCCCGCTCGACCAGCGACTCGAACACGCCCTGGGCGGTGGGCGAACGGCAGATATTGCCCATGCAGACGAACAGAACCTTGACCATCACAACCACCCCCGCTACAGCGACGGCCGCAGCCTAGCGGCTTGCGGCTCGTCCTAAAATCCACCATGCTCAGACCGGCATGGACACCCTTGACCTAGACCTCGCGCGGCTGCGCACCTGTATCGGCCAGGAACTGGATTTCGACGGGCATCATTGCCGGATCATCGAAATCCTGGAAGACGGCCCGGCGCTGGTGCTCGCCTGCGAGTCGGCGGCCGCAGTGATCCAGCCCGACCAGTACGGCGACGCCAACCGCCGGGTCACCCTGACCCGCACCGTGCCGGTACTGAGCAGCGACCAGCTCCAGTTCCACCCGGAGTTCCTTCGCCTGAATCTGACCGGCCTGAAGGATTGACGAGGTTACTGCTGCGCCCGCAGCAGGGCCTCGACCCGCTCGACATCGGACTCCACATCGATCCCAGGGCCTGGCAGCACCACGGCGTCGGCCACGTGAATGCGGTAGCCGTGCCAGAGCGCACGCAACTGCTCCAGCATCTCGCAGGCCTCGAGCGGCGCCGGTGTCAGCTGTCGATAGGCACGCAGAAACCCGGCGCGATAGGCATAAAGCCCCAGGTGGCGGCGCGCGGCCAGCCCGGGCGGCAGGTGCTCGCGGCTGAGGGCGAAGTCATCGCGCGCCCAGGGGATCGGGGCGCGGCTGAAATACAGAGCGAAGCCTTGCGCATCGCAGACCAGCTTGACCACATTCGGATCGAACAACGCCTGCGCCTCGCTGATCGGCGTGCACAGGGTGGCGATGGCGGCCTCCGGCTGCGCGGCGAGGTTGGCGGCCACCTGCCGCAGCAGGGCCGGCGGCATCAGCGGTTCATCGCCCTGGAGGTTGACCACCACCGCCGCATCCGGCCAGGCCATCTGCGCGGCCACCTCGGCCAGCCGGTCGGTCCCGGAGGGGTGCGCCGGCGAGGTCATGACCACCTCGGCACCGAAGGCCCGCGCGACCGACTCGATACGCGCATCGTCGGTGGCGACCAGCACCTGACTCGCCCCGCTCTCGCAGGCGCGCCGGTAAACATGCTCGATCATCGGCCGGCCGGCCAGCTGCCGCAGGGGCTTGCCGGGCAACCGGGAGGCGGCGAAGCGTGCCGGGATGACGACCTTGAATTCAGCGGACATGGCAGTCGATAGATCCGGCGACGCCCTCAGGCGATCTCCTCGTCGACCGCCAAGGTGCGCGCCTCGTCTTCGAGCATGACCGGTATGCCGTCGCGGATCGGATAGGCCAGGCGATCCGCCTTGCACACCAGTTCCTGCTCCGTCTTGCGGTAGACCAGCGGCCCCTTGCAGACCGGGCAGGCCAGGATGTCGAGCAGTTTCTTATCCATGAGAATCCTCGCGTGTGTTCGCGGCTATGGTACCAGAGCCGCGCCCGGGCGATCCCGCGCGCGCGCGTAGGAGCCCGAGCAGTCGCGCGCCAAAGCCCGCGTCCAGGTCCACGCGGGTGGTGACCGCCCAGTCCTGCGCCCGGGCGAGGCCGCGGCATTTGACCGCATCCTTCTCGGTCATCAGCAGCGGACCCTCGGCAAAGGCCAGATCCGCCCGGCGGTAGGCGTGATGGTCCGGGAATGCGCGCGCCTCGATCTCCAAGCCCTGCCCGCGCAGCGCCTCGAAGAAGCGTTCTGGACGACCGATGCCGGCGATGGCCCAGACGCGCGCGCCCCGGAAGCCTTCGAGCGGACGGCGCTCGCCGGTGATCAGGTTGACCGCCGCCTCGACCCGGACCTGCATCGCGGACTCGCCCTCGCCCGCCAGCCCGTTGCTCACCACCAGGTCGACCTCGGCCAGGCGCTGCATCGGCTCCCGCAAGGGACCGGCGGGCAGGCAGTGGCGGTTACCGAAACGGCGCACTCCATCGATCACGGCAATCTCGATGTCACGTCCCAGGGCATAGTGTTGCAGGCCGTCATCGCTGAGGATCACATCGCAATCGGCCTGTTCCAGCACGGCGCGCCCCGCCGCGACCCGGTCGGGCGCCACTGCCATCGGGCATCCGGTCAGCCGCGCCAGCAGCACCGGCTCATCACCCACCGTGCGGGGGTCGCTGTCGGCGTCTACCGGCTGCGGCCAGTGCCGCGCGCGGCCGCGGTAGCCGCGCGCGATCAGGCCCGGGTGATAGCCCTGGGCGCGCAGGAATGCCGCCAGCCAGACGATCAACGGGGTCTTGCCGGTGCCGCCGACACTGAGGTTGCCGACCACGATCACCGGTACCGGCAGGCGCTGGGTGCGCAACACGCCGCGGCGATACAACAGCCGGCGCGCACCGATCACCGCGCAGTAGAGCCCGGCCAACGGCAGCAGCGGCAGCCGCCAGGGGCTGCCGCCGTACCAGAGGTCATCGAGCTTGCGCATCGCGGAACTGCAAGCGGTAGAGCGCCGCGTAGCGGCCCTCGCCTGCCAGCAACTCGGCGTGGCGGCCGGCCTCGACGATGGCACCGGCCTCCATCACCAGGATCAGATCGGCCTTCTCGACCGTGGACAGACGGTGGGCAATCACCAGCGTGGTGCGGCCGTGCATCAGCGTCTCCAGGGCCGCCTGGATGGCGCGTTCGGATTCGCTGTCCAGGGCTGACGTCGCCTCGTCGAGGATCAGGATCGGCGCGTCCTTCAACAACGCCCGTGCAATCGCCAACCGCTGACGCTGCCCACCCGACAGCAATACACCCCGCTCGCCGATCCGGGTATCGAAGCCCTGCGGCAGGGCCTCGATGAACTCCAGCGCATGCGCGATCTTTGCGGCATGCACGATGGCGTCGCGGGAGACGTCGGCGCGCCCGTAGGCGATATTGTTCGCCACGGTATCGTTGAACAGCACCACGTCCTGACTCACCAGCGCGATCTGGGCCCGCAGATCCGCCAGGCGGTAATCGCGGATATCCACACCGTCGATCAACAGCGCACCCTGCTGCGGATCGTAGAAGCGCGGCAACAGCCCGGCCAGGGTCGACTTGCCGCTCCCGGAACGCCCGACCAGGGCGACCATCCGGCCCGGTTCCATCACAAACGAGAGCCCCTTGAGCACCGGGTCTGCCGCGCCCGGATAACGGAACCCGACCTCGCGGAATTCCACGCTACCGCGCGCGCGCACCAGGGGGCGCTCGCCACTGTCCGGCTCCGGCGCCTCGTCGAGCAGCGCAAAGATCGCCTCGGCGGCGGCGATGCCGCGTTGCAGCGCGGAATTGACGGTACTCAGGCGTTTCAGGCACGGCATCAGCAGCATCATCGCGGCGATGAACGAAACAAAGCCGCCGGGCGTGATCTTGTCGGCCATGGAATCCAGGGTGGCCATATAGATCACCCCGGCCAACACGCTCGCGGCCATGAACTGCGTGGCCGGCACGGCGGCGGCGCTGGTGGCGATATGTTTCATCTGCAGGGCGGCATTCTTGCGGTTGATCAGGTCGAACCGCTGTTGCTCATAGGCCTGGGTGCCGAAGGCCTTGACCACCTTGTGCCCGGCGATGGTCTCGTTGGCGATCTGGGTCACATCCGCCATCGAGTCCTGGATGCGCCGGCTGATGACCCGGTAACGGCGCGTGACATAGCGGGTGAGCACCACCAGCAGCGGACCGATCAGCAGGAACAGCGAGGCCAGCCAGCCGCTGATGTAGAACATCCAGGCCAGCAGGAACAGCACCGTCAGGCTGTCGCGGATCAGGATGGTGATCGCGTTGGTGCTGGCCTGCGAGACCTGTTCGACGTTATAGATCAGCTTGGCGACCAGCTGACCGCTGGGATGGGCATCGTAGTAGCGGTTCGGCAGCGACAGCAGCCGTGCGAACATCTCGCCGCGCAGGCTCTGGATGACCTGGCGGCCGACCCAGCTCATCCCGTAACTGGAGATGAATCCGGTGATCCCGCGCACCAGGAACAGGCCGATCAGCAACAGCGGAATGGTCCGGATCGCGTCCGGGTCCTTGCCGACGAAGCTGTCGTCGAGCATGGGCTTCATCAAGGCCGCGAACCCAGTGTCGGTGGCGGCGAAGACCACCATAGCCAGGGCGCTGAACAGGAACAGCTTCCAGTGCGGGAGCACGTAGCCGATCAGGCGTCGGTAGGTCGCCCAGCTGTCGGGCGGGGCGGATTCCGTCTGGGCGGATGCCGCCATCTATTCCCCGGCGTCGCTGGGCGGCTGACTGGTCGCCAGCGACAACTGGGTAAGACCCAGTTGGCCGGTCACATCCATCGCGGTCACCACCGCCTGGAACGGGCTGCGCGCATCGGCGCGCAGGATCACCGGCAGATCGCGGCGCGCGCCGATGCTCTGCACGATGGCGCGACGCAGGGTCTCGGGCTCGGTGTTGATCACCTGCTGGTCGTCGATGAAAAAGTCGCCGTTAACGTTGATGGTGATTTCCAGCACCTGCTCGGGAACCTCGACAGGCGCGGTGGAGGCCTGGGGGAGCGCCACCTTCAACTGGGCCTCGCGGTCGAAGGTGGTCGAGACCATGAAGAAGATCAGCAGCAGAAACACCACGTCGATCAGCGGTGTGAGGTTGACCTCGGGATCGTCGCGCCGCTGTGGGCGGAGATTCATACGATCTCCTCGCCGCTGCTGTCGCGCTCCCGCTCGCCGTGCATCACCTCGATCATCTTGGTGGCCTCCTGTTCCATGCGCACCACCAGCATATCGACCTTGCCGCGGAAGTAGCGGTAGAACATCAGACTCGGAATGGCCACGGCCAGACCCGCGGCGGTGGTGATCAAGGCCTTGGAAATGCCGCCGGCCAGGGCACCGGGATTGCCCACGCCCTGGGTGGTGATGGCATTGAACACATCGATCATGCCGACCACGGTGCCGAGCAGACCCAGCAGCGGCGTGATCGCGGCGATGGTGCCCAGGGTGTTCAGATAGCGTTCGAGTTCCAGCACCACATGGCGCCCGCTATCCTCGATGGCCTCCTTCATGATGGCGCGATCGTGCTGCAGATTGACCAGCCCGGCGGCCAGGATGCGCCCGAGCGGCGAGCCGCTGCGCAGGCTGTGCAGGCGGCTGGCGTCGAGTTGATGATTGCGCACCCAGTTCCAGACCTGCGCGACCAGGTGCCGGGGCAGGACCCGCGCGACCCGCAGCATCCAGAACCGCTCCACCGTGATGGCCAGCGCCAGCACGGAACTGGCGAGAATCGGCAACATCAACCAGCCGCCGGCTTGTATCAGTTCGAACACGCAGTTGCCCCTGTCGACGAGTGATCGGGAATACCGCTGGTGGGAACAACCGCCCACATGCAGGGCGACCAGCCGGGGCTATCATACGGCCTTCATGAGTCGGGCGGAACCGCCGCGGGCAGGTGCCAGTAGCGCTGCACGCGCTGGCGTTCCAGGACCGGTCCGCGCGCCCGCGCGCCGAGCCGGATCTGGATCGCGCCGGTCTCTGCGGTGTTCAGCATCTTTACGCCGAGCGCCTGATAGCGGGCGGTGACAACGGGGTTCGGAAACCCGTAGCGGTTGCGGTAACCGGTCGGGAACAGCACCGCCTCGGGGGCCACCGCCTGCACGAAGGCCGCCGTCGACGAGCTGCGGCTGCCGTGGTGCGGGGCGATCAGGACGTGACTGCGCAACGCCTCGCCGGCCAGGCTGACCAGGGTGCGCTCGGCGGCGGACTCGATGTCGCCCGGCAGCAGCAGACGCTCGCCGTTGGCGGTCTCCACCTGGAGCACGCAGGAGGCGTTATTGCCGCGCGCGTCGGCGATGGCTGGCGGATGTAGCATCCGGAAACGCACGCCGTCCCATTCCCACGCCTGCCCGGCCACGCAAGGCGTCGCGTAGCGCCAGTCGATGCGCTGCGGCACGCTGCTGAGCACGTGGTAGGCCGGCACGCGCCGGTCCAGCGAGGCCGCCCCGCCACGGTGGTCGTTGTCGCCGTGGCTGATGATCAGGGTATCCACGCGGCGTACCGCCTGCGCCAACAGAAATGGCGCCACCACCGCGTCGCCGGTGTCGAAATCGGCGCTGAAGCGCGGACCGGTGTCGTAGACCAGGGTATGCCGATGGGTGCGCACCACCGCGGCCAGCCCCTGGCCCACGTCCAGCAGGGTGAACCAGGCCTGTCCGGGCGGCGGCCGCGGCGGCGACGCGCTGATCAGCGGCAACAGCAGCACCCAGCCGAGGGCCCGCCGCGGCACCCCGCGCGGCAGGAGCAAGAGCATCACGCCCGCGACCGCGGCCAGTGTCGCCCCGAGAGACACCGCGGGCATGCCGATCGCGGCACCCGGCAGTGCGGCGAACAGCGCCAGAACGTGCTGCATCAGTTCGGCCGCCCAGCCGGCCAGCCAGAACAGCCACTGCGCCAGCGCCGGCAGCGGAAACAGGCAAATCAATCCGGCGAACAGCAGCGGCACCAACACCAGGCTGGTCCAAGGCACGGCGAACAGATTGGCCGGTAACGCGACCCACCCCAGCTGGCCGAAGAACAGCAGCGTCAGCGGCAACAGACCAAGGGTCAGGGCGACCTGCAGGCGCAACAACCGGCGAAACCGCGGGTACAGCCCATCGGCCCGTGTCGCCGGCTGCGCCAGCCGCGCGAAGATGATCGCCACCGCCGCGAACGACAGCCAGAACCCCGGACTCAGCACGGCAAACGGATCGGCCAGGACCACCAGCAGCAAGGCCAGACTCAGGCCGTACACGGGGCGCACCGGCCGCTGCCAGAGCACGCCGAGCAAGACCACCAGGGCCATGATCCAGGCGCGGCGCGTCGGGATGCCGAAGCCGGCCAGGACCGCGTACAGCGTTGCGGCCAGCAGGGCGGCCAGGGCGGCGGCACGGGGGGCAGCCAGCCACAGGGTGCAGGTATGGCTGCGCGCCCACAGCGCGCGGCCGCAGACGAAGGCCAGCCCGGCGACCAGACCAATATGCAGACCCGAGATCGCCACCAGGTGCCCGGTGCCGGTGGCCCGCAGCACCGACCATTGGCGCGCATCGATGCCATCGCGCGCCCCCAGCGTCAAGGCACGCAACAGACCGGGTTGAGGCGCCCCGGCGAAGGCCGTCTCCAGCCGCGAGGCCACCGCCGCCCGCAGCCGCAGGTCCGCGGCGGGCGGCGGTGCGTCCCAGCCCCGGGTGTCACCGCCGGGGCGCACATAGCCGGTGGCGTTGATCCCGTTGTGAAACAGCCAGCCGGCATAATCGAAACCGCCGGGGTTGTGGAAACCCTGGCGGCGCTTGAGCCGCACCCGCAGCTCCCAGCCTTCCCCGGCCTGCACGGCCGGGGCGTCATACCAGCTCAGGCGCAAATAGCGGGAAAACGCCGTCCACTCGGCCGACGGCATCGAACCCAGGCGCATCGTCTGTGCCGCGAACAGAAAACGCGTGGCGCGCCCGTTGCTCTCTGGCAACGAATCGACCGTGCCACGCAAGACCAGGTCCACGCCTTCGAGCTCAGGCGGCAGGTCCGCGGCCAGGCGCACCTCCGCCTGCAACCAGGCCCACAGGAACCCGGCGATGCACCAGCTCAGTACCCGGGCGCGTGGCGGGATGGCCAACAGAATCGCGGCCGTGGTCAACGGCACGGCAAAGGCAGATGATGGCAGCACTGGCAGCCACTGCAAACACAGCGTGCCGGCCAAGACCGCAAGCGCGGTGACGATCATGTTCATCCTTGAACGAGTCGTAGATAATACCGACGCCGGCTCCGATGCCGGCGTCCGAACCGGATTCCACACAGCAACCCAGTCCATGCCGCGACGCATTATAAAACGCTACCTGCCCGATTACGGCAAGTTCCGCGAGCATCCGCAGCTGCGGCGCTTCGGCACGCGCCTGCAGGACGCCAATCTGTGGCACCTCAACCGCCGCTCGGTGTCGGGCGGCGTCGCCGTGGGGCTGTTCTGCGCGATGCTGGCGCTGCCGATGCAGATGCTGATCGCCGGCGCGCTGGCGATCTGGCTGCGCGTGAATCTGCCGATCGCCGTGGTGCTGGTCTGGATCAGCAATCCGCTGACCATGGGGCCGATCTGGTATGCCGGTTATCGCACCGGCGCCTGGCTGCTGGACCTTCCGCCACGCAATGTCGGTTTCGAGGCCGCCTGGGACGATTTGCTGGTGACCATGCTCAGCGTCTGGAAGCCGCTGCTGCTTGGCAGCCTGCTGCTCGGGGCACTCTCGGCGCTGCTGGGTTTTCTGCTGGTGCGCCTGGGCTGGCGCCTGTACGTGGTGCAGCAACGCCGCGCGATGTCCGGGCGCGGCGGGCAGCGCCGGGGATAGTAGCGCCTTAGGCGCGCGGGTGGATCTGCCCGTCGCGCAGTTCCAACACCCGATCCATGCGTCCGGCCAACTCCAGATCATGGGTCACGATCACGAAGCTCGTGCCCAGGGCCTGATTCAACTCCAGCATCAGCGCGTAGACCGCCTGCGCGGTGTGCCGGTCGAGATTACCGGTGGGCTCATCGGCCAGCACGCAACGCGGTCGGGTGACCAGGGCGCGGGCCACAGCGGCCCGCTGGCGTTCACCGCCGGAGAGCTCGCCCGGCTTGTGCAGCAGGCGCTCGCCGAGCCCGACCCGCAGGAGCATGTCGCCGGCCTGTGCGCGCGCCTCGGCCACGCTGGCGCCGCGGATCAGCAGCGGCATGGCCACGTTCTCCAGGGCGGTGAATTCCGGCAACAGATGATGAAACTGATAGACGAAGCCGAGCGCCTGATTGCGTAAGCGCCCGCGCGCGGCATCGTCGAGCCGGGCCATGTCCTGACCGGCCACCTCGATGCGCCCGGCGCTGGGCGCGTCGAGTCCGCCCAGCAGATGCAGCAAGGTGCTCTTGCCGCTGCCGGAGGCGCCGACGATGGCGATGCGCTCGCCGATCGCCACTTGCAGGTCGACACCGCGCAGCACATCCACCCGCAGGCCGCCCTCGGCGAAGGTCTTACTCAGACCCTGGCAGGCCAGTACCGGGCCCGTGTCACTCATAGCGCAAGGCCTCCGCCGGCTGGGTACGCGAGGCGCGCCAGGCCGGATACAGGGTCGCCAGCAGGCTCAACAGAAAGGCCACGCCACCGATGCGCCACACGTCCTGCCAATCCAGCTGCGAGGGCAGCTTGCTGATGTAATAGACATCCGGCGCCATGAAGTGCACGCCGAACAGCCGTTCGATGGCCGGGACGATGGTCTCGACATTCAGGGCCAGGGCGACGCCGCCGGCCAGGCCCAGCAAGGTGCCAAAAATGCCGATCACGGTCCCCTGTACCACGAAGATGGCCATGATCGAACGCGGCGTGGCGCCCAGGG
>JBHEOS010000064.1:0-287 GCA_046260695.1 Gammaproteobacteria bacterium | reverse complement strand
CGATCAGCGTCAGGATCACGAACATCACCCGCTTCTCGGTCTGCACCGCACGGAAGAAATTGGCGTGTTGACGGGTCCAGTCGGTGATCCGCAGATCCTCCGGCAGTTGCCCGGCAAGTTCCTGGGTGACCCGCTGGACATTGAACATATCGGCAAGCTTCAGGCGCACGCCGCTGACCCGGTCGTCGAGTTGCAGGAGTTTCGCGGCATCGTCGATGTGCACCAACGCCACGCCGCGGTCGTACTCATACATGCCGACCTCGAACAGGCCGACCACGGTGAACCGC
>JBHEOS010000063.1:307-10219 GCA_046260695.1 Gammaproteobacteria bacterium | reverse complement strand
CCGACGAGGCGATGGTGCGCATCGACATGTCGGAGTTCATGGAGAAGCACTCCGTGGCGCGGTTGATCGGCGCCCCGCCCGGCTATGTCGGTTACGAAGAGGGCGGCTATCTGACCGAGGCGGTGCGCCGCAAACCCTATTCGGTGATCCTGCTCGACGAGGTCGAGAAGGCCCATCCGGACGTGTTCAACGTGCTCTTACAGGTGCTCGATGACGGCCGCCTGACCGACGGCCAGGGCCGCACCGTAGACTTCCGCAACACCGTGATTGTGATGACCTCGAACCTGGGTTCTCAGTTGATCCAGGAACTCGCGGGCGAAGAGAACTACGCGCGCATGAAGACTGCGGTGATGGAGGTGGTCGGACAACACTTCCGGCCGGAATTCATCAACCGCATCGACGAGGCGGTGGTGTTCCATCCGCTGGGTCGCGCGCAGATCCGCGCCATCAGCGGCATCCAGCTCGGCTACCTGCGCAAGCGCCTGCAGGACCGCGACATGGACCTGACCATCACCGATGCCGCCCTGGACCAGCTCGGCGCGGCCGGCTTCGATCCGGTCTACGGCGCGCGGCCCTTGAAGCGGGCCATCCAGCAACAGCTGGAAAACCCGCTGGCCCAGGCGATCCTGTCCGGCCAGTTCGGGCCGGGGGATGTCATCGAGGTCACGCTGGACGGCGAACAGATGCGCTTCCGCAAGGGCGAGCGCACGGCCTCGGCGGCCTGAACCACCGCCGGTCGGCGGATCGAGGCCGCATGCGCTTGATTAAATGCAATGCATGGTCTATGAATATGAGCGTGGACACAGCGGTTGTTGCTGTTCCGCATGACTCCTCCCCCTGATGCCGTTGGCAGACGCCAGCCATTCAGGTTCTGCCCCGCTACCCCAGCGGGGCATTTTTTTGCTGCGTCAGTCCTCCTCGCCGCGCTGGCGGCGCAACTGCTCGGTCTCGCGGGCCATGATGTGGCTAACCAGAAGGTCGCGGTCGGATTCGCGGATATGCAGATACTCGACACCCACCTGCCAGGGCAGGGCGTCTGGCGGATTCGCCAGGCGGTCGCAATGGACCACCTCGGCAACGGTCAGGATGCCGACCATGTCCGGGTACAGCACCATGCGCAATGCCAGCCGATCGTCCACGGTGAAGGCGTGCGGTGAGGGGAACACCAGGCCGCCGGCGCTGAGATTGACATCCAGCCGCGGGAATTCGCCGCGTTCGACCTCTTCGAGCACGAACAGCCGCGCCAGCTGATTCAGCTTCTGGTCCATCAGGCGCATATAGCGCGCGGCGTCCGGCGCACCGGACGCGAGCCCATGCAGCAGCCGGGCGGTCGCCCGTGAACTCACGGCGAAATGCGCGGCGATCGTGAACCGGTCCGGAACCCGGCCGAGGATGCGTTCGCGGAGTTCCGCGACCTCGGCCTCGCTGACCGGCCGCAGGTTCAACCGCACCTGGTCGTCGATGCGGAAGTAATCGCGGCGATCCGGGGTGTCTTTGTCGTCCTCGACCATGGAATCCTCGCTGTCACGACCCATCTGACAAGCTTAGCCCGCACCGACGTCCCCGACGGTCGGGGGAACGCGCTACAATGCCGGCGCATACCCTGAAACCGAGCAAGAAGTATACCGACAGCCCCTATGCCCGACCTACCCGAGCACCCTGACCAGCCGCCGGCCCATCTGACCCTCAAGCGCGTCGCCATCGACACCTACCGCGAGAACGTCGCCTACCTGCACCGCGACTGCGCGGTATACCGGGCCGAGGGCTTCCAGGCCCTGTCCAAGATCCGCATCAGTAACCACGGCCACCATATCCTGGCGGTGCTCAACGTGGTCGATGACCCCAGCCTGGTCAGCCCCGGTCAGCTCGGGCTGGCGGAGCAGGCCTTCGACCAGTTCGGCGGCCAGGACGGCGCCGAGGTCCAGGTGGCGCATGCCGAACCGCCGCAGTCCATGGATGCGGTGCGCCGCAAGATGGGCGGCGAACGGCTGGCCCTGGCGGATTTCCAGGCCATCACCCGCGACATCGTCGAGAACCGTTATTCCAAGACCGAGATGGCGGCGTTTCTGGTCGCCTCCGGCCAGACCGGCCTGGACCGCGACGAGATACTGTATCTGACCCAGGCCATGTTCGAGTCCGGCAGCCACCTCGACTGGGACGAGCCACTGGTCGCCGACAAGCATTGCATCGGCGGCCTCCCCGGCAACCGCACCTCGATGCTGGTGGTGCCGATCGTCGCCGCGCACGGCATGTTGATCCCCAAGACCTCCAGCCGCGCGATCACCTCGCCGGCCGGCACTGCCGACACCATGGAGGTGCTGGCCCAGGTGGAATTGAGCCCCGAGCGCCTGCACGCGCTGGTGCGCAAGCAGCGGGGCTGTCTGGCCTGGGGCGGCACCGCGCGGCTGGCGCCGGTCGATGACATCCTGATCGCCGTGGAGCGGCCGCTGGGCGTCGACTCGCAGGGCCAGATGGTCGCCTCGATCCTGTCCAAGAAACTCGCCGCCGGTTCCACCCATCTGCTGATCGACATCCCGGTCGGACCGACCGCGAAGGTCCGGCGCATGTCCCAGGCGCTGGCCCTGCGCAAGCTGTTCGAGTACGTCGGCGACCGTCTGGGCCTGCACCTGGAGGTGGTCATCACCGACGGCCGCCAGCCGGTCGGCCGCGGCATCGGCCCGGTGCTGGAGGCGCGCGACGTGATGCAGGTGCTGGAGAACGACCCGGACGCGCCGGCCGATCTGCGCCAGAAGGCGCTGCACCTGGCCGGACGCGTGCTGGAATTCGACCCCGACGTGCGCGGCGGCTACGGCTATGCGATCGCCCGCGACATCCTCGAATCCGGCCGGGCCCTGGCCAAGATGAACGCGCTGATCGACGCGCAGGGCCGGCAGACCCACCACGCCACGCCGGGTCCGTTGCAGTTCGAGGTCTACGCCGAACGCACCGGGGTGGTCGCGGCCATCGACAATTTCCGGCTCTCCCGCGTGGCCCGCCTGGCCGGCGCGCCGATGGGCAAGGGCGCGGGGGTGGACCTGCTGAAGAAGCTCGGCGATCCGATCGCGGCCGGCGAGGCGCTGTACCGCGTGCACTCCGAGGTACGCGCCGATTTCGAATTCGCGCGCGCGCTCTCGAAACAGGCCAGCGGCTACACGATCGCCGACGACTACGATGCCGGGCTGCCGTTCGCGGCGGAGAGTTGAGCCGCGCAAGAACACCCGTTCGCGGGCGTGATCGGGAAACAGTGTCATGAACACTTCAACCACCCTGCTCGGCTTTCCCGATTATGCGCCCCAGGCGCGCGCGCTGGCCGGCGCGCTCGGGGTGGCGTATGCCGAGGTCGACCTCCACCACTTCCCCGACGGCGAGTCGCGGCTGCGGTTGCCGCGGGCGCTGCCAGCGCGGGTGATCGTCTGCCGCAGCCTGAACGACCCCAACGCCAAGCTGGTGGAACTGCTGCTCGCCGCCGAGGCCGCGCGCGGGCTCGGCGCACGCGACTTGATCCTGGTCGCGCCCTATCTGTGTTACATGCGCCAGGACACCGCCTTCCACCCCGGCGAGGTGGTCAGCCAGCGCCACGTCGGACGCTGGCTGGGCGAGCATTTCGAGGCGGTGATCACGGTCGACGCGCATCTGCATCGCGTGCACACGCTCGCCGAGGCGGTCCCGGCGGCGCGCGCCCTGAACCTCGATGCCGCGCCGCTGCTGGGCGAGTACGCCGCGCGGCAGTTCAACGACCCGCTGCTGCTCGGCCCCGACGCGGAGTCCGCGCCCTGGATCGAGGCCGCCGCGCGCGCCGGCGGACTACAGGGCGCGGTGGCGCGCAAGCAGCGCCTCGACGACCGTTCGGTGGTGGTCCGGCTACCCGACCTGGAGATCACCGGCCGCTGCGTCGTGCTGCTCGACGACATCGCCAGCACCGGCCACACCCTGGCGCGCGCCGCCGAGGCGCTGTATGCGCGGGGTGCCGGCGAGGTGCATGCCCTGGTCACCCACGCCCTGTTCGCCGGCGACGCCGCGGCGCAGTTGCAGGCCGCCGGCATCCGCAGCCTGCACAGCACCGACAGCATCGCGCATCCCAGCAACACCCTGGCGCTGGCGGGTCTGCTGGCGCAGGCCTGCAATGCCTTCATAGCGTCCTGACTCACCCGGCACATGCCCTTCTCACCCCTGCACCTGCTGTTGCTGATCCTGCTGCTCGGGATGCTGCTGGCCCTGATCCAGGTCGGGCTGCTGGCGTGAACCTGTCCCCGCGATTTGTTCGCGGCCGGGGCCGCACTACAATGGCGCGCACTGTGCCTGCCTCGCGGAAGCCCGAATGACGCCCGAGCAAAAGCCTATCCTGATCACCGGCTGCTCCAGCGGCATCGGCCACTACGCGGCGCACGGGCTGCAGGCGCGCGGCTACCGGGTGTTCGCCACCGCGCGCAAACAGGACGACGTCGAGCGCCTGCGCGGCCAGGGGCTGGAGAGTCTGCGGCTGGATCTGGACAGTTCCGAGTCCATCCAGGCGGCGGTGCAGGAAATCCTCGAACGGACCGGCGGCCGGCTTTACGGCCTGTTCAACAACGGCGGCTACGGCCAGCCCGGCGCGGTCGAGGACCTGTCGCGCGACAGGCTGCGCGCGCAATTCGAGACCAATGTGTTCGGCAGCCTGGAACTGACCAACGCGGTGCTCCCGACGATGCGCCGCCAGGGCTACGGCCGGATCATCCAGAACAGCTCGGTGCTCGGCCTGGTGGCCCTGCCGTTTCGCGGCGCCTACACCGCCAGCAAATTCGCCCTGGAAGGTTTCTACGACACGCTGCGCCTGGAACTGGCCGACACCGGCATCCAGGTGTCGCTGATCGAACCCGGCCCGATCGAGAGCCGCTTCCGCGCCAACGCCTTCAAGGCCTATCAGCGCAGCATCGACGCTGCGCGCAGCCCGCACTGCGAGACCTACCGTGCGATGGAACGCCGCCTGACCAAGCCCGGACCGGCCGCGCCGTTCACCCTCGGCCCCGAGGCGGTGCTGGTCAAGCTGCTGCACGCCCTGGAATCTCCGCGCGCGCGGCCGCGCTACTATGTGACCGTCCCGACCTGGTTGTTCGGCACGCTCAAGCGTCTGCTGCCGACACGTGGATTGGACTGGGTGCTGCGCCGGGTATCGCGTGGGGAGAACCGTTGATGCGTCGGCGACGCCTGCCGTTACCCGCACGCCGCTGCGGGGCGCACGACGGCCCGCCACCATGAGCCTCGACTTCAGCCCCATCGGCCTGGTCCATTCCCCCTTCAAGGAGAAGTTCGGCGTACCGCGCCAACCGGGCATCGCCAGCGCCGCACGCGCCACCTTGGAGCTGTTGCCGCCCTACGATCGCGAGGATGCCCTGGAAGGCTTATCCGGGTTCTCGCATGTCTGGCTGGTGTTCGTATTCCATGCGACCGCCGCGCAGGGCTGGCAGGCGCGTGTGCGCCCACCCCGGCTGGGCGGCAACGCGCGCGTCGGCGTCTTCGCCAGCCGCTCGATGTTCCGGCCGAACCCGATCGGCCTGTCGGTCGTGGAGCTCGCCGGCTACGGCCGCGAGGCCGGCCGGCTGGTGTTGCATCTGAAGGGGGTGGATCTCATCGACGGGACGCCGGTCCTGGATATCAAACCCTATGTCCCCTACGCGGACAGCCGACCCGACGCGCGCGGCGGCTATGCCGCGGCCGCGCCCGCGGCGACTTTGACCGTTCTCTTCACGCCAGAGGCGGAGGCGGATGTAATGGCGCGCTCGCACGCCTACCCGCAGCTGCGTGAGCTGATCGTGCAGCTGCTGGGCGCTGACCCACGCCCGGCCTACCACGCCGAGGATCATGACCGACGGACCTACGGCATGCGCCTATGGGATTTCGATCTGCGCTGGCGGGTCGAGGAAAACCGTGCGGTGGTGGTGTCTCTGGACGAGCGCTGAGGCCCGCTGATCGTCCACGGCGCAGGACACGACACCGGTGGCGTCTGCGCAGACGCGGTCTCAGGCGGGCGGGCTCACACGGCCACCCCGAACAGGGCGCCGACCCCCGCCGTCAGGGCGACGAGCCCGGCGACGCCCGCGAGCAGGATGGTTTCCGCGTCCGACCCCGCGGCCGCCACACCCATCACCAGGCTGGCCGTGGAGACGATGCCGTCGTTTGCGCCCAGCACCGCCGCGCGCAACCAGCCGATGCGCTGCGTCCTGTGCCGCTCGGTATGCCGCAGGGCCACGGGGCGCGTGGCCAGCTACTTCACCGACCGCGGCGACAACGCCGCGGCAATCGCATCGCTGCCACCGTGCACGAAGCTCACATTCTTGAAGCCCAACAGACCGAGGTAGGCGGAGGCCATCGCGGAACGCGTCCCCCCCTTGCAGACCAGCAGGATCTTCTGGTTCCCCGGCAGGCCGGCCAGGCGGTCCAGATTGGCCGGCTGGAACAACGTGTTCAGCGGGATGGCCCAGGCGTTCGGCAGTTCGAACGCCAGCACGGCCCGTTCCTCCGGGGTGCGGACATCGACCAGGGTAAACGCCTCGCCCGCAGCGAGCATGCTCAGCACGTCCTTACCGTCGATGTGCGTCCATCCCGCAAAGAATTCACGGTCCATCTTCCCGGTCACATCGGTATGAATCCGCTTCGCCAGGTCCGCATCGTAGGCGGCGACGGGCTGACTGGCCACGGCGGTGACCGCGGCGAGTGCAAAGAGAAGGCTGCGTGTCGACTGTTGCATGGGGGCTCCTTAGGTTAACCACTGTTCAAGCCTGCATCGGGCCGCCATGATAGCGCGTTCTTGGCCGGTTACAGCCCTATTCGCCGCTGCCCGGTCGCTGATATTCACTGAGTCCGGCCGGCGCCGGGGGCGATTCCGCGCTGGCGCACCAATCGATCCAGCATTGCCTGTAGACCGCCTCGATCTTTTTTGCGAAGGCCTTGCCATCACACAAGGGAGATTGTTCCATCCGGGTTCTCAGGTCCTGCCGCTCCCGCTCCAACGCCGCCAGATCGGCGGACAAAGAAACCGCAATGTCCGTATAGGCCTCGATCGACTCCGCGACCCACTGCCCCCTGCCAATGGCATGCATCAACGACACGCCCACGCGACCGGCATGCCGTTCTCCCGCCAGCCCGACGACGGGGACGCCCATCCACAGCGCCTCGCAGGTGGTCGTCGTGCCGTTGTAGGGGAAGGTGTCCAAAGCAATGTCCACGCGCTGGTAGAGCGCGAGGTGCTCGCGCTGGTTCTTTGTATGCCCCAGCAACTCGATCCGCTCCACCTCGATACCCTGGGAACGAATCATATCCAGCAACAATTCCCTGACCGCTGGGTCACTGAGGGATGGATTTTTCACCAGCAGACGTGCCCCCTCGACCCGCCTCAAGATGCCGCACCACGCCGCCACGACAACAGGATTCATCTTGGCGTAGTTATTGAACGAACCGAAGGTGACAGAGCCCTCCCGCAGGGCGGGCAACGCCTGGGGCGCCGGGGCATCCGGCATGGGCTTGAAACACAGGAAGCAGCCCTCGACCCGGGTCAGCTTCTCGACGTAATACGGATCCTGGTCGGCCGGGTCCGCGAAGGTATCCGTTATCCTGCAATCGATTGCCTTCAGCCCCGTGGTATTGGGATAACCCAGCCAGCTGATCTGTACCGGCGCCGGTTTCAATGCGAACAAGGACAGCCGGGTGCCCGAGGTGTGCCCTGCCAGATCGACCAGAATGTCGATCCCGTCGGCGATGACCTGTTCTGCGGCCTCTCGGTCCGGCATGCAAGAGATATCCCGCCAGCCTGAGGCTATGGAACGGAACCTACGGGTGTATTCATCTTCCTTTGGACTGGTCGCATAACAATAGATCTCAACCTGTTCCGGATCGTGCGCACTTAGCAATGGTTCGGCAAAAAACGCCACGGAGTGTGTCCTGAAATCAGGCGACACATAACCCACCCTCAAGCGTCGACCAGGGTTTTTCGGGTTCCGGTGGTGCAGATATTTCCCTGGCGGATCACCGAAGCGCTCACCCCATGTCCGGTGCTCATCTGCAAGCGAGGCGTTATCGAGCTCAGGCAGGTAATTGAGGGTAAGCAGGAGATTGGACCACCCATTGAGGCGCCCGGGGGTATATTTTAGACCCTCCCGAGTGGCGGCGATGGCCTCCGCGAACCGTCCTTGCATACACAGGGCAGTGCCCAGGCCATCGTGGGCGCCGGCCAGGGCGGGGGCCAGTCTGAGCGCGGCCTGATATACCTCGATGGCCTCGACGCTCAATCCCAGTGCCAGCAATAGGCTGCCGTAATTACTCAACAACTCCGCGTTCGAGGGATTGAGGGACAGGGCCTGCTGAAAGGTTGTTCGTGCCGCCTCCAGTTCACCCGCTTGCATCTGGGCGTGTGCCAGACAATCCCACCCAGTCTGTAGATCGGGTTGCAGGGCGACCGTGGAGCTGAATGCGTCTATCGCCGCGGCATAATCGCCCAGATCGCGCAGTGATAATCCCAAGTTGTAATGGGCCATGACATGCCGGGGATCGAGCTGGATGACCCTGCGCAGACACTCTATCGATTCCTGGAGGCGCCGCTCTTTTCCCGCGATCACCCCGGCCATGAACCAGACTTCTGGATCCGCCCGTTCCGTCCGCAACATGTTGTCGAGCACCGCGCGCGCCTGCACCAGTTCGTTGGCGGAAATCAGCGCGAGCGCTTTCTTCTTCTTCGATTTTATGAGGATGTTCTTTTTTGACATCGCTGAGGCAAGGCATCTCGTAGCATGATCGGGTCAGACCAGCCCTGCGGTGCAGCCCGGGAGATGGGGCGCTATACCCTGCGGAATCGTACAGGCGGGTTGGCAGGCAGGGAGATCCACTCGGATTCGGGACGCAAACGACAACAGCCGGCCCCGTGCTGCACTGTCATGCAGCACGGGGCCGGCTGTTGTGCTCGGTGGTCTTGATCGAACAGGCCGGTGTCGATCAGCTGCGCTATATGATGATCATGCGGCGGGCGTTAGGCCCGCCGCACTCACACGCTCAGCGGCCCACGCGCCGGCGCATCGCCAGCAGACCCGCGATACCGGACAGGAACAAAGGCAGCGCGGCGGGTACCGGTATAACGGCCGAGGGGTCGGCCGTCACCGAGACGTTGTCGATCCGGCCCTCGCCGAAGAAGTCAAGGGTCATCCCATCACTCCAGAAAGCGATCCAGACGCTCTCGGCACCAGCGGTATTGGCCAGGGTGATGCTCTCGTGGTTCCAGTTAAAGTCATCACGGTCGCGCATCACTTGGGTCCAGGCACCCCAGTTGTTGACCTGGTTGAATTCGCGGGCACTGTTGGGGGTGCCGATACCGCCGACGATGTAGCCGACCGTCAGATGGTCCGAGGTCCCGCCGAAGAACCCGGAGATGCTGGTGCGCCAGTCGAAGTCCAGGGTCAGGTTCCCGAAGCCGCTGGCATTCACGTTCAGCAGCAGACCCGCGCCGTCGCTAACGTAGCCCGCCTTGGTCGCACTGCTGAAAGTCGAGGATCTGTAGGCACCGACGTCGCTCTTCGGCGTGGTGCAACCGAAGAACGTGCAACTCCCGAACGATCCCTCGAAACGGGCCGCGTGCCAGTTGGCGTCGGCGCCGAAACCCGCCTGAACGGGGACACCGGACTTGGATGTTTGAAAAGTGCTGAACGAGACGTTATTGAAGGTCTCGTTGAACAGGACCGCTGCCGACGCGCCCGCCGCCGACATCAGCGCGCAAGTGCCCACCAGGGCGCCTGCCAGGTATTGGGTTCTCATTGTTTCCTCCTCGGTGCGCGTGATGGCTTTGTGTTTTCGGTGTTCACGCTGAAGCCAAATCATGCAAAAACCGTGCGCGAATACAGAAATCACATCTATTCAGACAGATACGATTAAATCGCGTGAGCCCCTCCAAAC
>JBHEOS010000063.1:0-297 GCA_046260695.1 Gammaproteobacteria bacterium | reverse complement strand
ACATGCCCGGCGTCGCACAAAAAAGTCTATCTAAATGAATTTATTTAAATATTTCATTTGACCGGATTGGGATCGCGGGCCTATCCGCTGTAAGGCATCTCGACGACCTGTCAGGTCGGTCAGAAATACTGCGCGAGGCGCAGAAACACCTGCCCCTGCGGGGTACTGCTGGCGTACAGGTCCGTCTCGGGCACGGGCAGGCCGCCGAATTCCGTGTTGCGCGCGCCGAAGGCGAAGTCGACGCCGGCGTGCAGGATGGTGTCGGTGCGCCATTCGTACTCGGCACGCAGCATCACC
>JBHEOS010000062.1:0-10911 GCA_046260695.1 Gammaproteobacteria bacterium | reverse complement strand
CAGTCTGCCGCCGCTGGACCTGGGCAAACAGGGCGTTTATGCTTCCAACACTTTCGGCTGGGTGGACGTGTTCCGCACCCTCAACGACAAACCGGACCAGTACACTTAGTGGTCCAACCGCGGCCGGGCGTACGCGAAAAACATGGGTTGGTGCATCGACTGTCAGATCGCCATCCCGGGTATCGCGCGCAAGGCGCGACGCGAGCGCATATACAAGGTAAGCGCTTCTCCGACCACGCAGCGCTGATTCTGGATTACGATCTTTGACCACGATGTCTGGGCTGCGACAAATACTGAGCTGGATGGGGCCGCTGCGGCTGATGCTGGCGTTCGGTGTGCTGTTGCTGCTGGTGCTGCGTCCGGCGCCGGGCACGCCGCCGGCGTACAGCGGCTGGGAGATGCTGCCGACGCTGGTTATACCCGCGCTGATGCCGATCTTCGTCGCGGGGCTGCTGCTGGACGCGCTCATGGGCGCGGTGTGGCTTGCGGGCTATCCCGACCAGCGCCAGAAGTACCGCATCGCGATCGGTGCCAGTCTCGGAATGACCTTGTTGCTGATACTGTGGTGGTGGCCGTACTTCGCCGCGCTGATACCGTGATGATTTGAGCGGCCAGGGTGTGAGCATGTACTCGCGCCCGGGGAAGAACCAGCCGCGGCACAGCAGCACGGCCTGCCCGCCCCTGACGCCCCTGTCCTGAAAAATCTCGTACCAGCGCCAGTTCGATCCGCCGCTGCTGTCGACTGCGGTCTTGATCGCCACCGCCTAGCCCTGCAGCGTGTCGCCGTCGCCGTTCAGTTCCTTCACCGCCACCGCGCCCTGCGGATGCTGACGTGTTTTGGATTGCGGCGAGTTTTGTGTATCAGGCACCCTATCGCGCACCGTCCTCGGAGTCATCGACAGTGCAGCGCAGCCGGCCCTGGGCCAGGCGAGCGAGGATCTTGTCGCCGCGGTGGGCTTGTGCGGCAGCGTGCAGCACCGTGCCGTCGTCAGCGGTGACGATGGCGTAGCCACGTTCCAGCGTGGCCAGTGGACTGACGGCATCGAGCGCGCGCAGTACACCGGCGAGTCGCTGACGCAGCTTTTGCAACTGCGTACGCGTCGCGGTGTGCAGGCGGAGGGTGAGGGCCGCCTCGCGTTCGCGCGTGCGTCGCAGGCGCGGGCCGGGGTGATGGCGTTGCAGGCGTGCGCTCAGGGTTGCCAGTTCCGCGCGACGCTGGCGCAATCCGGCGCGCAGGGCCCGTTGCAGGCGCGGTTCCAGGTCGTCGAGGCGCTGGGCGCGCTGGCGCAGGCGTTGTCCGGGGTGTTGCTGCTCCAGGCGTTTGTCGAGCCAGTTCAGGCGTTCATTCAGGCGTTCCAGCCGGCGCGCCAGGCGCTTGTAGAGTTCGGTGTCGAGCGTGCGCAGCTGGTTCAGCCACTCGGCCTGATCCGGGCTGACCATCTCCGCGGCGACCGAGGGCGTCGGCGCGCGCCGGTCGGCCACGAAATCGGCGATACTGAAGTCGACCTCGTGGCCGACGCCGCTGACCACCGGAATCCCGCAGGCGTAGATCGCCCGGGCGACGGTCTCCTCGTTGAAGGCCCACAGATCCTCCAGCGAGCCGCCGCCACGCGCGACGATCAGCACGTCGCAGTCGCGATGCCGGTCGGCGCGGCGGATCGCCGCGGCAATCTCGGCGCCGGCGCCGGCACCCTGCACCGGGACTGGGTAGACCAGCACTGGGATGGCCGGAAAACGACGCTCGAGCACGCTCAGGATGTCGCGGATCGCCGCGCCGGTGGGCGACGTGATCACGCCGATGCGCCGCGGCAGGGTCGGCAGTGGCTGTTTATGCGCGGCATCGAACAGGCCCTCGGCCGCGAGCCGTTGCTTGAGAGCCTCGAAGGCGCGTTGCAGGGCGCCGGCGCCGGCCTCTTCCAGGCTTTGGGCGATCAATTGGTAATCGCCGCGCGCCTCGTACAGCGACAGGTTGGCGCGGACCAGCACCTGCTGACCGTCCTCGGGGCGGAATTTCAGGAACCGGTTATTGCCCCGGAACATCGCGCAGCGCACCTGGGCAGTGGCATCCTTGAGGGTGAAATACAGATGCCCGGAGGCGGGCCGGGAGACATTCGACAGCTCGCCTTGGACCCAGATCAGCGGAAAGGCCCCCTCCAACAGGGCGCGCGCCTCGGCGTTGAGGCGGCCGACGCTGTAGACCTCACGCTCGGGGGTTGGGGAGGGCGGTTGCATGGGTGGCATGATACCCGAGGTGCGGGTAGGGCGTAGCGACAGACATACGACGGCTTGCGGACCCACGCGCGGGGGATGGTGGATTGCCTGGAATACGATCGGTTTAGACAGCCCTCCGGGCTCCGCGCAGCGCACGGTTTACGGGGGGGCGCCCTATACCTATAATCGCGCCCTTCACTTAAGGATTTTGGTACGAATCCCCCGCCCCATGCTACGCATCGCCGAAGAAGACCTGACCTTTGATGACGTGCGCGTCTCAGGCTGTGGTCGGTCTTTATATCCTGACGCCTGGCCTTATTGAGAAACTGAAGACCACGCAGCGATCATGACAGACGATAATCAGAATTCCGAAAATAATAGCGACAAAAAGCCGGCCAGGGTGACCCTGTTGACCATCATCGGCAGCCTGTATGCCGGCTTGTTTGGTGTGCAGTCCAATAAAAATCGCGAGCGTGATTTCACCCACGGCAAGTTATCGACCTTTATCTACGCCGGCATCATCTTTGTGGTTCTATTCGTAATCGGCGTGATTGGCATCGTCCAATTGGTGATGAAGTTCGCCGCCCACTGAACCTTGCGGGACAAACGCGCTCTTCCAGAATGCCGGGGATATCGTGTTGGGCCGCATACCGGCCCTTGGGCATGATCCGAACTCCGATAACAGGCCGCGCAGCTGTGCCCCTGACGCATGCCGTGCCGTCGTTTTTGCCGCCCTGGCGGTAGGGAACGATAAAACGGAATGCCATCCCTGGACCCAGGTCAGTGGAAAGGCTTCTTCCAGCAGGGCGCGGGCCTTGGTGCGTACTGATACCTTGGTATAAAGCGCCTGTTTCAAATCAGCATTGAGCCGTTCTTCCGGATTGAGCTCCGGGCTGTAGCTGGGCAGATAGAACAACTCGATCTTGTCTTTATGCTCCTCTACCCAGGCCTTGACCGGCCTGCTGTGATGGACGCGCAGGTTATCGAGGATCAGAAACACTTTTTTGTCCGCGTCCCGGATCAAGGCTTCCAAGAACTCAATCAGCTTGTCCGAATTGAAAGACTCGTCAATGATCATCCAGCGTGTCTTGCCCTGATTGGTGACGGTAGCGATCATCGACAGTTTCTGGCGTGTGCCCCCTACCGCAAAAGTCACCGGTGTTTTGCCGGCCGGTGCGTAGCCGCGGCCACGCACGTCGGTATTCACGACCGCGGTTTCGTCGCCCCAGTGAATCTCGGCACCTTCGGACTTGGCGCGCTTCTCAATCTCGGGGTATTGCTCATCCAGCCATTCCTGCACAGCCTCCGGACGTTGCTCATAAGCCTTCTCGATCGGCTTTTTCGGGGTGAATCCCCAGCGCTTGAGGTCGTGGCCAACGCCACGCACCGACAACTTGATTCCATATTCGCGTTCAATCAGCTGCATGACGGCAGCCCGGTTCCATAGCGCAAACTCCATCTTCAGTTGTTGGTCGCTTGTCGCAGATGATTTTCCGAACAGCGCTCTCTTGCGATTCGCTCAAGCAGCAGGCTTGAGTGCCGCCGCCCCGCTGTCGAATAAGCGGTGATCGCAGCGTTCACGGCATACCAACTGAGGCCGCTGTGCTCAGCAATCTTCATCACCGGCATCCCTTTCCGGTGCATGCGGATGACTTGCTTTCGTCTCTCGTGCAGTACTTCTCGAGTACTGCTTGCGGGCGTCTTCTTTTTCCATGAAGCAGTGAGACACATTCCACGACTTAAAATTCACGGATAATTCGTGCCTGGTCTATAGCGGTTCACTACTTGTGGACTTGGAGTGAAAAGGGCGTTTATTCTTCCTATACTCCTCCGTTGCCGTTTCCGGGCTTGTTGCTGGAGGAAACATCCGTGCTGTCGGAGCCTATGCGCACACTGATAACGCTGGTGGTTACGTTACCGGCAGCGTCCTCCGCGCGGGCGCCGATGCTGTAGAGACCGTCGGGCAGCTTGCGGGTATTCCAGCGGCAATTCAGGCTGTCCACCTCATTCTTGAGCGAGAGCAGGCTGCCGTTCGCATAGCAGGCCAGCAGGGTGACACCCACATTGTCGGTGGCGGCCAGGCGGATGGACACATTGCCACTCACGGTGGCGCCGTCTTCGGGTGAGAGGATCCGCACCACCGGGGGCTCGGAATCCACGATCTCCACGACTTCCGGGTTGTCCACCCGTACGGTAATGGTCGCGTAGCCCGTGTTGCCGGACGCGTCATGGGCGCGGGCCTCCAGGGTCACGTTGCCGTTGGGGTGGGCGGTGGTATCCCAGCTGAACCGGTAGGGGTCGCTGGTGTCGGTGCCGTGGAGCCGGCCGTTGACGAATAATTCGACGGAGGTGACACCCACGTCATCGGTGGCGTTGATTGCGATGGTCACCAGGTCCGCCACCTGGCTGCCGTCCGCCAGGGCGAAACCGACGCTGGGCGCGGTGTCATCCACGGGCGGTGTGGTGACGGACAGGGCCATCTGCACGGCCGCGGCCGCATCGACCCGACCATGACCGTATTTGTTGTCCCAGCCAGCCGGCCCCAGGTCTGTCGCGGAGGTCTTGAGGATGTCCTCGATTTCCGCGGGACTCAGATGGGGATTGGCGGACATGATCAGGGCTAGCACGCCGGCGGTCACCGGGCTGGAGAAGGAGGTGCCGTTCCAGCCCCCCGTGCCGCCGCCGTTTTTGGTAGTGACAATGTTTGCACCAGGCGCCGCCACGTCGATGAAATTCCCGTAACTCGACCAGTTGGTAATGGCATCGGAACTGTTGGTGGCCGACACCGAGATCAGGTCCGGATTGTCGGCATAACCGAGGTCCGTGCCGGAGTTGCCGGCGGAGACCACCACCAGACCGCCTTTGTTCTTCATGTAGCGCGCGGCGCTGGAGATGGAAGAGCTTGGGGTGGCGCCATAGCTGATATTGGCGACCCGGGCGCCATTGTCGGCGGCCCAGGTGACGCCGCGGGCGATGTCACTGAAATAGGCGTAGCCGTC
Source organism: Gammaproteobacteria bacterium (assembly GCA_046260695.1). Classification (GTDB taxonomy): domain Bacteria; phylum Pseudomonadota; class Gammaproteobacteria; order Thiohalobacterales; family Thiohalobacteraceae; genus JAHJQQ01. Next base: position 5,701 of record JBHEOS010000062.1, on the reverse strand, counting down.
GCTGCTGTTGGTCACCCGGACGGGAAGCAGGGGAGAGCCCCAGGCCACCGAGGCAACACCGGCGCCATTGTTGGCGATGGCGGCGGCTGTCCCCGCGACCGCCGTGCCGTGACCGTTGATGTCGGACCAGTCAGTGCCGCCATCGGCGGCGTTGTAGCCCGGCAGCAACTTTGCGGCCAGGTCGTAATGACTGGGGTCGACGCCGGTATCCAGGATGGCGATGGTGATGCCATCTCCGGAGACGCTGTCCCAGGCGATCGGTGTGCCGATCTTCGGCAGATGCCACTGGTCCTGGTAGCGCGGATCGTTTGGAATGAATTCCACCGGTGGCAGCAGCATGTCCAGCTCGGCGAACTGCACATGGGGATTGCGGGCCAGGGCGGCGACCACGCGTTCCTCCGCATGGGCCGGCACCTGCACCAGGTGGACGTCGATACCAGCTATCTTGGCCTGGCTCCGACCACCCTGGCGTTCCAGGATCTCTGCCAGCCGTTCTTCGGACAGGCCGGCGGCACCCTTCACCAGGATACGGCCCTCGGCCCATTTCCCTTGATTTTGCTCGGGCGGGGCGGCGCTGGCAGGGCCACTCAGGGTGGAAAAGGCGAAGGAAGCGGCCACGAGCAGGGCCTGAGCGAGGCGCCGGTGGGCGCTTGAAACAATGGAATGCGATGTGTGCTTCATAATGTCCTCTGGTATTCGGTTTCCGTCCTCCGCCGAATGCGCGGCTTTCCGACGACGCCGGATAAGGTTGCATGCAGCTTGCAGGATGAGAGGCAGGGGGTTCTGTGAAGCCGGTTAGGCTTCCTGCAGCACGGTTTTCATTTTTGTGAACGGGTAAGCAGAAAAGCCTTAGAACCAGAAGGAACGATCCTTGAGCAGAAACTCTACATGGGGCATGTAATGGGAACCGTCACAGGGAAAGGTCAGGCTGATGAGCCCGTTGAAGAGATTGATGGAGGCCATGCGCAGGTAGATATTGGGATCCGCTTCGCGCAGGTAGCGCAGGGTGTCCAGATACGCTTGATGTCCTTGCGGGGAATTTCCGCATTGGCGGGATAGGGTTCACGGGGGAAAACCAGGCAAATATCCGGGTCATAGAGAGCATCATGATCCAGGATGCGGTAGCGGAAGGGGTCATCCACGCGCCAGATGGTGGCCTGGCTGCTGGAAAAATGGATCTGGCACTGGAACACCCCGTGCTGGGTGAGCAGTTCCTCCAGAATAGACAGGGCCTGATCCATGTGGCGATCCATGGGGCTGTCGATGCGGCACTGCTGGAATACCTGGCCGCGGATGGCGGGATCGCCCTTTACCTGCCGCCACTGCCCCGGCTCCTCGTAGAGTTCCGACGTTACCGGCAGGTTGCGCAAGTCGAAATCGGCACTGAGAAAGCCGAGGGTGTGTTCGCCATCCCGTACTATTTGCAGGGCGCGGGCCTCGGCGTTGAGGCGGTCGACGCTGTAGATCTCACGCGTGAGGGCTTGGGGAGGGCGGTCGCATGGGCGGCATGATAGCCGAGGCGCGGGTCGGGCGTGACAGCGGGCATACGACGGATCGTCGGCCCACTCGCCCGAGGGTTCGGCGGATTGCCTGGAATACTATCGGCTTAGCCGATCCGCCCGCGCCCCGTGCCGGGCGCGGTTTACCGGGGGACGCCCTATACCTATAATTGCGCCCTTCACTTCAATACTTTAGGTAGGACCCCCCGCCCATGCTGCGCATCGCCGAAGAAGCCCTCACCTTTGATGACGTCCTCCTCCTGCCCGACCATTCGACCGTCCTGCCCAAGGACGTGGATCTGCGGACCTTCGTGACCCGCGACATCGCCCTGAATATCCCACTGCTGGCAGCGGCCATGGACACGGTCACCGAGGCGCGGTTGGCGATCGCGCTGGCGCAGGAGGGTGGCCTGGGCATCATCCACAAGAACATGCCGGCCGAGCAGCAGGCCGACCAGGTGCGGGCGGTGAAGAAGTTCGAGAGCGGCGTGATCAAGGATCCGTACACGGTGACCCCGAACACCAGCATCCGTGAGGTGCTCGATCTCACCCGCGCGCACAACATCTCCGGCGTGCCAGTGGTCGATGGCACCGAGTTGGTTGGCATCGTCACCAACCGCGATCTGCGTTTCGAATCGCGCTTCGACGCGCCGGTATCCGCGGTGATGACTCCGAAGGAGCGCCTGGTCACGGTGAAGGAGGGCACGGACAAGGATGAGATCGTCCGCCTGCTGCACGCGCATCGTATCGAGAAGGTGCTGGTGATCGACAACAACTTTCAGTTGCGCGGTCTGATTACTGTCAAAGATATCCAGAAGGCCACCGACAAGCCCAACGCCTGCAAGGATGAACAGGGTCAGTTGCGCGTGGGCGCGGCGGTCGGCGTGGGCGCCGGCACCGATCAGCGTATTGCTGGACTGGTGGCCGCGGGCGTCGATGTGATCGTGGTCGATACTGCACATGGTCATTCGCAGGGCGTGCTCGACCGCGTCACCTGGTTGAAGAAACACTTCCCCGAGGTACAGGTGATCGGTGGCAACATCGCCACCGCCGAGGCCGCGTTGGCGCTGGTCAAGGCCGGCGCCGACGGCGTCAAGGTCGGTATCGGACCGGGTTCGATCTGCACCACGCGCATCGTCGCCGGCATCGGTGTGCCGCAGATCAGCGCGGTGTCCAATGTCGCGGCGGCGTTGAAGAAGAGCGGCGTGCCCTTGATCGCCGACGGCGGCGTCCGCTATTCCGGTGATATGGCCAAGGCGATTGCCGCGGGCGCGTACTCGATCATGGTCGGCAGCATGTTCGCCGGGACCGAAGAGGCGCCGGGCGATGTGGAGCTGTTTCAGGGCCGTTCCTACAAATCTTATCGTGGCATGGGTTCGCTGGGCGCGATGTCGGGGCAGCAGGGTTCCTCGGATCGGTATTTCCAGGAAGGCAATTCCGCGGAGAAGCTGGTGCCCGAGGGTATCGAAGGCCGGGTGCCTTACAAAGGGCCGCTGTCCTCGGTGATTCATCAACTGCTCGGTGGCCTGCGTTCCAGCATGGGCTATACCGGCTGCCAGACCATCGAAGAGATGCGCACCAAGCCCCGATTCGTGCGTGTTACTCACGCCGGCATGGCGGAGAGCCATGTGCATGACGTACAGATCACCAAAGAGGCACCGAACTACCGCGTGTAAAGACGCGGTGGTTTGTCGTAGGCGCGGTTTTGCCGCGAACCGGGTGCCGCTTTGCGGCTGAAGGCCGCCCCTACAGGTGCTGATCGATTCTTATCGCCAATTCCTCATCGAGCTTGCAACCTTGAATACCCACGCCGACATCCACGCCCATCGCATCCTGATCCTCGACTTCGGCTCGCAGTACACCCAGTTGATCGCGCGCCGCGTGCGCGAGATCGGCGTGTACTGCGAGATTCACCCCTGGGATATGGATGAGCATGACCTGCGCATCTTCAGCCCCAAGGGCGTCATTCTGTCGGGCGGTCCGGAAACGGTTACCGGAGAAAACACCCCGCGCGCAAGCGCGCCGGTATTCGACCTGGGTGTGCCGGTGTTGGGTATCTGCTACGGCATGCAGACCATGGCGGCGCAACTCGGCGGCAAGGTCGAGTCCGCCGCGCATCACGAATACGGCTATGCCCAGGTGCGCGCGCGCGGCCACACGCACCTGCTGAAGGATATCGAGGACCACACCAGCGCGGAGGGCTACGGCCTGCTGGATGTGTGGATGAGCCACGGCGATCAAGTGGTCGAACTGCCGCCCGGCTTCAAACTGATGGCCAGTACCGACAGTGCCCCCATCGCCGGCATGGCCGACGAGGCGCGGCACTTTTACGGCGTACAGTTCCATCCCGAGGTGACCCATACCCGCCAGGGCGGGCGTATCCTCGACCGCTTCATCCGCGAGATCTGCGGCTGCGACGCGCTGTGGACCGCCGGCAACATCGTCGAAGACAGCATCACCGCCGTGCGTGAGCAGGTCGGCACCGACGCGGTGCTGCTGGGCCTGTCCGGCGGTGTGGATTCCTCGGTGGTCGCCGCGCTGTTGCACCGCGCCATCGGCGACCAGCTCACCTGCGTGTTCGTCGACAACGGCCTGCTGCGCCACAAGGAAGGCGATCAGGTCATGGCGACCTTCGCCGAGCATATGGGCGTGCAGGTCATCCGCGTCGATGCCGAGGTGCGCTTCCTGAAGGCGCTCGATGGCGTCGATGATCCCGAGCGCAAGCGCAAGGTCATCGGCAATCTATTCATCGAGGTGTTCGAGGAGGAGGCCGCCAAGCTCAAGAACGCGAAGTGGCTGGCGCAGGGCACCATCTATCCCGACGTCATCGAGTCGGCCGGCGCCAAAACCGGCAAGGCGCATCTGATCAAGTCGCACCACAACGTCGGCGGCCTGCCCGAGCACATGAAAATGAAACTGCTCGAACCGCTGCGCGAGCTGTTCAAGGATGAGGTACGCCGGCTGGGCGTGGAACTCGGTCTGCCCTACGACATGGTCTATCGCCACCCGTTCCCCGGTCCGGGCCTGGGCGTGCGCATCCTCGGTGCGGTGAAGAAGGACTACGCCGACACCCTGCGCCTGGCCGATCACATCTTCATCGATGAACTGCGCAGGCATGAGTTGTACGACAAGGTGTCGCAGGCCTTCGCGGTATTCCTGCCGGTCAAATCCGTCGGCGTGACCGGCGACGGCCGCCGTTACGACTATGTGGTCGCACTGCGCGCGGTGGAGACCATCGACTTCATGACCGCCCGTTGGGCGCACCTGCCCTATGAGTTTCTCGACCACTGCTCGCGCCGAATCATCAACGAGATTCCGCGTATCTCCCGCGTGGTCTACGACATCACCGGCAAACCGCCTGGGACGATAGAGTGGGAGTAGGCGGAATTCATAATATATTGATAAATAACAATAAAATATCTTGAATTAACGATATAATCTGCATCATCAATGGTATTTTTCATGGTATTTTCAGCGCGCTGAAACGCAAAAAGCAGCAATACCATGAGTGGCAGATTGGCGTAATCATGGTATCAGCGGTTGGCGCTCAGATATTGCCTTTGAACGAGCGCGGCGTGATTCTGGGTTATAAACACGCCAATTATATCTATAATGTGGCGTGAATAAGTGCTAAAATCGCGCCATGACAAAGTGGCAGGATCGACAGTTTGCACGGCCGAAGGCCGCCCGTCAGGGTGCGGCACAGGGATGTGCCGCATGAAATGGATATGGCAACAACCCGATTGGCCCGGTTTCCGCTACGACAAGCTTGCTCTCGAACACCGGGAACTTGAATTTCGCCTGAACTCAGAGCGCTTGGCTGGCAGCTTTGATGCACTTCCTATGGCATCTAAAGAGGATGCCACGATCGATTTGATGCTTTCCGAGGCCATCAAAACCAGCGCCATCGAGGGCGAGGATCTGGACAGAGAATCGGTCAGGTCATCCCTTCTTTCTTTAATTACATCGGATACGCTACCGGACAATCCAGACCAGAAAGCGGCGGGGGCCGCGATGCTGCTGGTGGATGTTCGCAAGACCTGGCAAACATCGCTGACACACGATCTGCTGGGCAAGTGGCAATCCATGGCTGTCCCGGAACAGCGCTACACGTCTATTCTGCGAGGCGCATACCGCAACGATCCTTCGCCAATGCAAATAGTGAGCGGGCCTTACGGGCGGGAAAAGGTTCACTATGAAGC
>JBHEOS010000061.1:461-10950 GCA_046260695.1 Gammaproteobacteria bacterium | reverse complement strand
AGGTGCACCGGGTCGGCCCGCAACAGGGCGCCCGGTGCGTCCGTGCCGGTGTCGATCCGATAGCTCAGCCAGGCATCGGGACGGTCGTGAGTCTCAGATGGAGTGTGCCCAAGCAGGCGATAACGCAGCAGCTCGGTGTCCGCGACTTCGGGGGCGCGCTGCGCTCGGGCCAGGAGCCGCGCAAGCGCCGGCCGGGGGGGCGTGGGAAAGCCCGGGGTACCGAGCCCCGGCAGGGGGCCGAGCAGGCCCGGAATCAGCAGATGCAGACGCAGCGGTCCGGCAGCACTCATGGGCAGCCCTCGGTTTCGATGACGGCCCGCGCCGGCGCGGTTCAGGCCATCCGTTCGAGGATGGCCCTGCGCACGGCATCGAGCGCGGCATCGACGGTCTGCACATTGCCGCCGCTCTGCGCGATGGCGGTGTCGGGATCTTTCAACCCGTGGCCGGTCAGCGTACAGACGATGGAGCTGCCCTCGGGGATCTTACCGCTCTGCACGTCGCGCAGCGCGCCGGCGAGCGAGGTGGCCGAGGCCGGCTCACAGAACACGCCCTCTTTCTCGGCCAGCAGCTTCTGCGCGGCGAGGATTTCCGCGTCGGTGCATTCGTCGAACCAGCCGCCGGATTCCTCTTTCACCTTCCAGGCCTGTTCCCAGGACTGCGGGTGGCCGATGCGGATCGCGGTGGCGACGGTCTCCGGATTGTCGACCATCGCGCCGCGCAGGAACGGTGCAGCGCCGGTGGCCTGGTAGCCGACCATCTTCGGCCGGTTACCGACAATGGCGCCGGCGGCGTAGGCGCAATGACCCTTGCAGTAGCTGCAGGCGCCGGTGACATGCTCGCCGGAGGCCGAGGAATATTCGCAGTAGCCGATCCAATGCGCGGTGATATTCCCGGCGTTGCCCACCGGCAGGCAGTGATAGTCCGGCGCGCGCCCGAGTTCCTCGACGATCTCGAAGGCCGCGGTCTTCTGGCCCTGCAGGCGAAACGGGTTGATGGAATTGACGATGGTCACCGGCGCCTCGTCGGCGACCTCCTTCACCAACTGCATGCCAGCGTCGAAGTTGCCGCGGATCTGCAGCACGATCGAGCCGTGCAACATTGCTTGGGCCAGCTTGCCCATGGCGATCTTGCCCTCGGGGATCAGCACGAAGGCGGTGATCCCGGCGCGTGCCGCATAGGCCGCAGCTGCCGCCGAAGTGTTGCCGGTGGAGGCACACATCACCGCTTCAAACCCTTCTTCAACCGCCTTGGTCACCGCCATGGTCATGCCGCGGTCCTTGAATGAACCGGTCGGATTAAGACCTTCGTATTTGACATAGATGTCCACTTCTTTGCCGATCAGACGCGGAATGTTGTTCAACCGGATCAGCGGCGTGTTGCCCTCGCCGAGGCTGATGATGCGCGTGTCGTCGTGGATCGGCAGACGGTCGCGATAGCGTTCGATGAGGCCGGTATAGCGGGGACGAAAAGGCATGAGGCTCACCTTGAGTTCATGATATGTGCGGACAAACCCGGATTCCGGCCTGAAGGCCTTCATCCAGGCTACGAAAAAGTCACTTACCGCTGAGAGACTCCAAACGGATGCGGGTCACACTGCCCTCGACGGCCTCCAGCGCCTCGATACTGGCGATGGCCTGGTTCATCTGGCCCTCGCGCACGACATGCGTGAGCAGGATGATCGGCACGCAGGGGTCCTCGGGGGCGGCCTCCTTCTGGATGATCGCCTCGATGCTGATACCCCGGTCGCCCAGGATACGGGTGATGTCGGCCAGCACGCCGGGCTTGTCCTGGACCAGCAGGCGCAGGTAGTAGGCCGTCTCGACCTGCTCCATGGGCAGGATCGGGATATCCGAAAGCGCATCGGGCTGGAAGGCCAGGTGTGGGACGCGGCTGCCGGGATCGGCGGTGAGCATCCGCGCGACATCGACCAGATCGGCGATCACCGCCGAGGCGGTCGGCTCAGCGCCGGCGCCGGCGCCATAATACAACGTCGGCCCCACGGCATCGCCCTTCACCAACACGGCGTTCATCACCCCGTCGACGTTGGCGATCAGCCGGCGCTCGGGAATCAAGGTCGGGTGCACACGCAATTCGACGCCTTGCTCGGTACAACGCGCAAAGCCCAGGTGCTTGATGCGATAGCCCAGTTCCTCGGCGTAGCTCACATCGGCGCGGGTGATCCGGCTGATGCCCTCGGTGTAGGTCTTCTTGAACTGTAACGGGATACCGAAGGCGATGGAGGCGAGAATCGTCAGCTTGTGCGCGGCATCGATGCCCTCGACATCGAAGGTCGGATCGGCCTCGGCATAGCCCAGCGCCTGCGCCTCCTTGAGCACGTCGGCGAAATCCCGACCCTTGTCGCGCATCTCGGTCAGGATGAAATTCCCCGTGCCGTTGATGATCCCGGCCAGCCACTCGATACGGTTGGCCGCCAGGCCTTCGCGGATCGCCTTGATGATCGGGATGCCGCCGCCGACCGCGGCCTCGAAGGCCACCATCACGCCCTTCTCCTGGGCGGCCTTGAAGATCTCCTCGCCGTGCAGGGCGACGAGCGCCTTGTTGGCGGTGACCACATGCTTGCCGTTGGCGATGGCCTTGAGCACCAGCTCGCGGGCCGGGCTATAGCCGCCGATGAGTTCGACGATGATATCGATGCCGGGGTCGTCGACGACTGCGAAGGCATCCTGGTCGACCTGGATGGCCTCGATGCCCGGCAGACGACTCGGGTCGTATTCGCGCGCGGCGGCACGGGTGATCTGTATGCCACGGCCCGCGCGGCGTGCAATCTCAGCGGCATTGCGACGCAGCACGTTGAACGTGCCGCCGCCGACCGTACCCAGGCCCAAGAGGCCGACATTGACCGGTTTCACAGCGTGTCTCCTGCGGAAGGCATTTGTTTCTGATCTTTCCTGAACATGTCGCGGATACCGCGCACCGCCTGGCGGGTGCGGTGCTCGTTCTCGATCAGGCCGAAACGCACATGATCGTCGCCATACTCGCCAAAGCCGATGCCCGGTGCGACCGCGACCTTGGCATCGGCCAGCAGCTTTTTGGAAAATTCCAGCGAGCCGAGGTGCTTGTAAGATTCCGGGATCGGCGCCCAGACAAACATGGTCCCCTTGGGCCTCTCGACCGCCCAACCCGCGGCATTCAGTCCGTCACAGAGCACATCACGGCGCTTACGGTACAGCTCGGCAATCTCACGCACGCAGTTCTGCGGGCCTTCCAGCGCGGTGATGGCCGCGATCTGGATCGGCGTAAACATACCGTAGTCGAGATAGGACTTCATGCGCGCCAGCGCCGCGACCAGCGTCTGGTTGCCGCACATGAAACCGACGCGCCAGCCGGGCATATTGTAGCTCTTCGACAAGGTGAAGAATTCGACCGCGACCTCCTTGGCGCCAGGCACCTGCAGAATCGACGGGGCGACATAACCGTCGAAGACCAGATCGGCATAGGCGAGGTCGTGAACAACCCAGATGTGATGCTCGCGGCAGATCGCGACCACCCGCTCGAAGAAATCCAGCTCCACGCATTGCGTGGTCGGGTTGCCGGGAAAGTTCAGCACCAGCATCTTGGGCTTTGGCCAGGAATCCTTGATGGCCTTCTCCAGCTCCACGAAAAAATCGATACCCTGCACCAGCGGCACGTGACGGATGTCGGCGCCGGCGATCACAAAGCCATAGGGATGGATCGGATAGGCGGGATTGGGCACCAGCACTGCATCGCCCGGACCGAGCGTGGCCAGCGCCAGGTGCGCCAGACCTTCTTTGGAGCCGATGGTCACGATGGCCTCGGACTCGGGATTCAGATCCACGTCGAAGCGGCGTTTGTACCAGTCGCAGATCGCCTTGCGCAGGCGCGGGATACCTTTGGAGAGCGAGTAACGGTGGGTATCGCCGCGCTGCGCGGCCTCGACCAGCTTGGCGACGATGTGTCCCGGCGTCGGCTGGTCGGGATTGCCCATGCCGAAGTCGATGATGTCCTCGCCCCGGGCCCGGGCCTTGGCCTTGAGCTCGTTGACGATGTTGAAGACATACGGCGGCAGGCGCTTGATGCGCTGGAATTCATCGAACAAGGCGGCGATACCCTGAGAAATTGGCAAATTACGCGTTTCGGCCGGCCCGGGCACTGGACACGGGGCAGACGGCGCAGGGTACTGAAATCACCCCCAGGTTACAAGATAGGGATTACAAAACTCATTGAAAAGTATGGCAGAACAAAACCTGGGGCCGCGTCCAGGCGGGCCCGGGCCAGGCCGCGAATCTTGCATGGACGGACGAACCCGGCGACCCTAGTGGTCCATGCGTGAAGTTCGGTGACTAAGAAGCACAGCCGGAACGTGCAGATCAAGGCGCGAGCGCGCAGGAATAGCACCGCTATTTCAAGCTTGCGCAACGCTGAGCTGCGCGTTCCGGCGCCGCGAACAGTTACCGAACTTTGCGCATGGACCACTAGGGGCCTGTCGGATTTGGGCGATCTTAGCGAGCAAGGCGCAGTAGATCCGTCTCACGTCCGACAGACCCCTGCCCACGCCCCAATGACCGGAAGCCGAATCCATGCGCTTTGCCGAAGACGCTACCACTGGCCGGTTCCTGATCCGCGCCTATGGCCCCGGACAGATCACCGTCAACGACGAGGTGTTGACCCGCAGCCTGATCATCAGCGTGGAACGGCTGATCCGCGACTGGGCGCCGCAGGGCTTCGAGGAACTCACCGCCGAACACCTCCGCGCGGCCACCGCGCTCGACCCCGAAATCCTGCTGCTCGGCACCGGGGCACGACAACGGCTGCTGCACCCGCGGCTGATCGCGGATCTCCAGGGCCAGGGCATCGGCGTCGAGGTGATGGACACGGCATCGGCCTGCCGCACCTACAACATCCTGGCCGGCGAATCCCGCCGCGTGAGCGCCGCCCTGCTGATGATCTGAAGCCGCACACCGTCGCTGGCGCCAAGGCGTGGCGCGCCGGTCATGCGCGGGCAATTCTGGCCAGTCCACGAACCGGCGAAGCACCTTCACTATCACGGAAGTTCCCGTTCGTCCTCAGCTTATCGAACGGCGAACGGGGGATTTTTCAGCGCTCCCCTAAGGAAACAGCGTGTCTGACGAGAACCCCTCCGACTCCAGGATCTCGCGCAGGCGCCTCAATGCATCCATCTGGATCTGGCGCACGCGTTCGCGGGTCACGCCGATCTCGTTGCCGACCTCTTCCAACGTGCTGACCTTGTGGCCGTGCAGACCGAAACGGCGTTCCACCACATCGCGCTGTTTGGCATTGAGCTGCGCCAACCAAAGTTCGAGATTAGCGTAGACGTCGTCATCGGCCAGCAGATCGGAGGGATCGGGATTGTTTTCGTCGGGGATGGAATCCAGCAGCGACCGGTCGCCCTCGAAGCCGATGGGCGAGTCCACCGAGGCGACGCGTTCGTTCAGCCCCAGCATGCGTTCGACCTCGGCCAGCGGCCTGTCGAGCAGTTGAGCGATCTCCTCGGCCGAGGGTTCGTGATCGAGCTGCTGCGCCAGTCTGCGCGCGGCGCGCAGATAGACGTTGATCTCTTTGACGACATGGATCGGCAGGCGGATGGTGCGCGTCTGGTTCATGATGGCGCGCTCGATGTTCTGGCGGATCCACCAGGTCGCGTAGGTCGAAAAACGGAACCCGCGTTCGGGATCAAACTTCTCGACCGCGCGGATCAGGCCGAGGTTGCCCTCCTCGATCAGATCCAGTAACGCCAGGCCTCGGTTCATGTAGCGGCGCGCGATCTTCACCACCAGGCGCAGATTGCTTTCGATCATGCGCCGGCGCGCGGCCTCCTCGCCCTTCTGCGCCTTGCGGGCGAAATACACCTCTTCCTCGGCAGACAGCAGCGGCGAGAAACCGATCTCGTTGAGATACAGCCGGGTGGGATCGTGATGGGTGCCCGGCATCTCGCCGGGCGCAAAGACCTGAGGTTCTTCCAGCTCTGGTTCGGCCTCAACAGCGGCCTCGGCGACACGCTGCATGTCGTCGAGCTCCACGTCTGGGCAGGCTACGTCCAGCGCGTCATTGTGCGTCTTACGTCCCTTCGCCATAGCCACCTCCATTCCATGTTTCAGGGACATCGGCCTGGCCTGCCGCCCCTGGGGTGATCGCGCTCAACGCCGGCTTGCGCTCTCCTCAACGTCTCGGCAGGTACCGGAGTGGATCGACCGGCCTGCCCTTTTCCCGGATTTCAAAATGCAACTGGATACGGTTGGTGCCACTGTTGCCCATATGCGCGATCACCTGACCTGCCCGCACCTGATCGCCTTCCTGCACCCGTAAATCGCGGTTGTGTCCATAGGCGCTTAGGTAAATATTGCTATGCTTGACGATGATAAGGCGCCCGTAACCAACAAGTCCACTGCCGGCGTAGACCACCTGACCAGCAGCCGCGGCACGCACCTCGGCCCCGAGATCGCCGCCGATGCTGACGCCCTTCTTGCCGCTCGCGTCGGCATTAAACGGGCGCAGGACCGGGCCACTGGCCGGCCATTGCCAGCGCAGGGCCGAACCTTGCGCGGCAGGGGCGGCCGGGGGCCTTGGAGCGGGCCGGCTGGCGCTGGCCGGGGGTGGAGACGAGGGCCGGGTAACGGCCGGGGATTTCGCAGGCGCGGGCGGGGCGGAAACCGCCGGCCCACGCAGGCCGAGCCGCTGCCCGGGATAGATCGTGTAAGGCGCAGAGAGGCGGTTCCAGGCCGCGACGGTCTGATAATCCAGCCCGTATTGCCAGGCGATGGAGAACAAGGTCTCGCCGGATCGCACCATGTGTACGCCGGGATTTTGCTGGGGCGCGTGGGTGCGGTCGCGGACCGGTGCATAGACGCTGTAGGTGCTGCACGCGGACAGAACCGCAAGCGACAGGATCAGGAGCAGAACCTGGCGACGGCCCTCACGCATCAGCCCTGTAGGATCAGATAGGCGGCGACCAAGATCCCGACCACCGACCATCCGAGCCACTCCACGTAGCGCCCCAAGGCCTGTTCCATGCGCGGGCCACCCCAGGCCGACAGACCGGCCACCAGGTAGAAGCGCGCCCCGCGCCCGATGGCCGAAGCGAGCACGAAGGGGCCCAGCGCCATCGACAGACTCCCTGCGGCAATGGTGAAAACCTTGTAGGGGATGGGTGAGAAGCCTGCAACAAACACTGTCCAGAACCCCCATTCGTCGAACCAGATGCGCGCCTTCAGAAAACCGTCCCAGTAATGACTGTCACGGATCAGCGGTTCGATGGCATCCATGAGGAAATACCCGATCGCATACCCTAACAGCCCGCCGGCCACCGATGCGACCGTGGTGATTAGTGCGAAGTTCCAGGCACGCGCCGGCTGGGCCATGCTCATCGGTGCCAGCATCACATCCGGCGGCACCGGAAAGAACGAGGACTCCGCAAAGCTCAGCCCGGCCAAATACCAGGGCGCCCGTGGCGCGCGCGCCCAGCGCATGGCGCGCTGGTAGAGGCGATCAAACAGTCGCATCAATCGCCCCCACCGCTGACCAGCGGCACGAAACTCACCGGCTCCAGATCCTCGCGTTCGTAACCTTCTGCGTGGCGGGTGATGACCGCCAGCGTCTGACCGCTGCTGCCACCGATCGGAATGACCAGCCGCCCGCCCTCAGCCAGCTGATCGAGCAATGCCGTGGGGATCTCGGCCGGCGCGGCCGTCACCAGGATCGCATCGAACGGCGCCTGTTGCGGCCAGCCCCAGGTACCGTCGCTCTGTTTGAGGCTCAGATTGCGCAACCCCAGCGCGCGGAAACGCTGACGCGCCAGCGGCACCAGGGCCAGGATGCGCTCGACGGTGTAGACCTTGGGCACCAGCTGCGCGAGCACCGCCGCCTGATAGCCCGACCCGGTACCGATCTCCAGCACCTTCTGCGGCGCACCGACCAACAGCGCCTCGGTCATGCGCGCGACGATGTAGGGCTGGGAGATGGTCTGATTGAAGCCGATGGGCAGCGCGGTATCCTCGTAGGCGCGCGAGGACAATGCCTCGTCGACAAACAGGTGCCGCGGCGTGCGCCGGATAGTCTCCAGCACCTGTTCGTTGCGGATGCCCTTCTCCCGCAGGCGTTCGATCAGCCGGTCGCGGGTCCGCTGCGAGGTCATGCCGATGCCGCGGAGGTGCGGGGTCATGCGCTCAGCGGGTTCCGGCCAGCCAACCGGCGACCTTGTCCAGGGCATCGTAACGGGTCAGATCGACTTGGATGGGCGTGATGGACACATAGCCCTGACGCACGGCATGAAAGTCCGTACCCGGCCCCGCGTCTTGTTCGGCCCCGGCGGGTCCCACCCAGTAGATCGGCCGGCCGCGCGGGTCCTGGGCGCGGATCACCGGTTCCGACTTGTGGCGGTGCCCCAGCCGCGTGGCCTCGAAGCCGGCGAGCTGTTCATAGGGTAGATCGGGGACGTTTACATTCAGGATGGTGTCGGCCGGAAGCGGATCGCGGCACAACCGCAGCAGCAGCTCGCAGGCGACCCGCGCGGCGGTCTCGTAATTACTTGGCTGATGCCCGGCCAGCGACATCGCAATCGCCGGCAGACCGAGAAAGCGCCCTTCCATCGCCGCCGCCACCGTGCCCGAATAGAGCACGTCGTCGCCCATATTGGCGCCGGCGTTGATGCCGGAGACGACGATATCCGGCTCCACATCGAGCAGACCGGTGATGGCCAGGTGCACGCAGTCGGTCGGTGTCCCGTCGACGCGGATGAAGCCGTCGGGCATCGCCGTCGCGCGGATGGGGTTGTCCAGGGTCAGGGAATTGGAGGCGCCGCTGCGGTCGCGTTCCGGCGCGACTACCGTGATCTCGCCGTGCTCCGCCAGCGCGGCGGCCAGGGCGCGGATACCGGGGGCCTGATACCCATCGTCGTTGCTGATCAGTATCCTCATGAACGCGGGGGACCCACCGGCGCGGCTGTGATGCTCATAGGCCTGCCACTATACTGGATGCCCGGCGTTTCTCACATAGGCCAGCGCGCACCACACCATGTCCCGGCACCCCGACAAACCGCCCGCGCGCACGCCCGTTCCGGAACCGGCCGACCACGAGCTGTTCCAGGCCAGCGTCGGCCCGGTCAAACCCCTCGCGCACGACCGCGTGGAACTCCCGCGGAGCCGCCCCCCGCCACGCGCGCGCTTTCGCGAACGCGACGAACAGAAGATCCTGCGTGACGCGCTATCGGATGAATTCGACCCCGCCGGTTTCGAGACCGGCGAGGAACTCGGGTTCGCCCGCCGCGGCCTCCAGGCCCGCACCCTCAAGCGCCTGCGCCGCGGCCAGCTCACCCAACAGGCCGAATGCGACCTGCACGGCCTCACCGCCTCCGAGGCGCGGCAAGCGTTGGGCGCATTCCTCGACGCTTGTCTCGCCCGTGGCCTGCGTTGCGTGCGCGTTATCCACGGCAAGGGGCTCGGTTCGCAGCAACGCATCCCGGTGCTCAAGCGCAAAATCGGCGGCTGGCTGTGCCAATGCGACGAGGTGCTCGCGTTCTGCTCGGCACGGCCGGTGGATGGCGGGACCGGGGCGGTGTATGTGCTGTTGAAGAAGATCTGATCGCACGCCGGAGCGGCGAATGCGCGAGATATCCAACCCCGATGCTATGATGCCGGCCATGCCGCCCATCGAGTCCGAGCTTGTCGTCCTAATCCTCGCCGTCGCCCTGGCCGCGCTGCTTGGCGGGTTGATCGTCTATCTGGTGCAACACCGCAAGCAGTCGGAACTGCGCACCGCACTCGCGCGCCTGGAGGCCGAGCTCGCCGTCGAGCGGCGCCGCGCCGAGGAACGCATCACCGCGCTGGATGAGGCCCGCGACCAGCTGCGCGCGACCTTCGGCGCAATGGCCAGCGAGGCACTGAAGCACAACAGCGGCGAGTTTCTGAAGCTCGCGCAGGAGAACCTGAAAGTCTTCCACCTGCATGCCGAGGGCAACCTCGCGCAGAAAGAAAAGGCGGTCGAGAATCTGGTCAAACCGATCCGCGAGGCGCTGGAAAAAACCGAGCTGCAGATCCGGCACATGGAGAATGAACGCAAGCAGGCCTATGGCTCGCTGACCAAGCATCTCGAAACGATGGCCGAGTCGCAGCGGCTTTTGCAGGGCGAGACGCGCAATCTGGTGCAGGCACTGCGCCGCCCCGAGGTGCGCGGTCAGTGGGGCGAGATGACACTCAAGCGACTGGCCGAACTCGCCGGCATGGTCGACCGCTGCGATTTCTACGAACAGGAACAGGTGCAGACCGAATCCGGCCGCGCCCGCCCGGACATGATCGTGCGCATGCCCGACGGGCGCGAGATCGTGGTCGATGCCAAAACCCCGCTGGATGCGTATCTCGGCGCCATCGAGGCGGGCGACGACGTGACCCGCGGGCGCGAACTGGAACGCCACGCGCGCAAGGTCCGCGAGCGTGTGCGCGAGCTCTCAGCCAAGGCCTACTGGCAACAGTTCCGCAATGCGCCGGATTTCGTCGTG
>JBHEOS010000061.1:0-318 GCA_046260695.1 Gammaproteobacteria bacterium | reverse complement strand
ATCAGGACCGCACGCTGCTGGAGGACGCGCTGGCCGCGAAGGTCATCCTGGCCACGCCGACCAGCTTCGTTGCGCTCCTGCGCGCGGTGGCCTTCGGCTGGCGACAGCAGGCGCTGACGGAAAACGCCGAGCGCATCCGCGAGGTCGGCGAAGATCTGTATCAACGCCTGGGCACCTTCGCCGAGCATCTGAGCAGGATCGGCCGCAGCCTGGATGCCAGCGTCGGCGCCTACAACAAGGCGGTCGGCTCCTTCGACAGCCGCATCCTGCCCGGGGCGCGCAAATTCACCGAACTCGGCATCTCGGACGGCTCCGCGC
>JBHEOS010000060.1:0-11118 GCA_046260695.1 Gammaproteobacteria bacterium | reverse complement strand
GCCTGAGGCATTACAGCCTGCGCACCGAGCAGGCATATGTGTACTGGTGCCGGTTCTATATCCGCTATCACCGCCTGCGCCACCCGCGCGAGATGGGTGAGCAGGAAATCGCCGAGTTTCTGAGCCACCTGACACTGGAGCGAAAGGTCGCGCCCGCCACGCAGAATCAGGCGCTCAACGCCTTGTGCTACCTCTATCGGTATGTGCTCGACCGGCCGCTCGAAAAACTCGGCGCGGTCGCGCGCGACAAGCGTCCGCAGCGGATCCCCGTGGTGTTCACGCATGACGAGGTCATCCGCATTTTCGCGCAGATGCGCGGCATCCCCTGGGTCGCTGCCAATCTGCTGTACGGTTCCGGACTGCGGCTGATGGAATGTCTTCGCCTGCGGATCAAGGATGTCGATCTAGAGCGACGGGAGATCCGTGTTCGGGACGGCAAGGGCAAGAAAGATCGTGTCACGATGCTGCCGGAGCGCCTGATCCCGCATCTGCGCAAATGCATCGAGCGCGCGCGCCGCTATCATCAACTGGATTTGGCCGAGGGCCTGGGCGAGGTGGAATTGCCTTATGCCCTGGCGCGCAAATATCCCAATACCGCGCGCGAGTTTGCCTGGCAATATTTGTTTCCGTCCTATAAGCGCTCGATCGATCCACGCAGCAGGCGCGAGGGCCGGCATCATGTCTCGGCGGATCAGATCCAGCGTGCGGTGTATGCCGCAATTCGCGCAGCGGGCATCGCCAAGGCCGGGAGTTGCCACACTTTCCGGCATTCCTTTGCCACGCATCTCATCGAGCATGGCTATGACATACGCACGGTACAGGAACTCCTGGGCCATAAGGACGTGAAGACGACGATCTACACCCATGTGCTGAACAAGGGTGGCCGCGGGGTGCGCAGCCCGTTGGATTGAACCGCATGCCCCCGGGTTTTCGCGCGTCACTCGCCCGTCGGGCCACCCTTCGGGCGCTCAACCCTGGCTACAGGGCCAAGGGGACAGCTGTATTTGGCGGTGGAGGGGAGTGGGTTTGGGGGCGCTGCGTTTCTCGCAATGAACTGTGCTCGTCGTCAAGTGTATTCTGGCGAAAATGGCCTGTTCACCGTCGCCCCGCCCGGTCAGGCGCCCGACCTTCATTCAGCTCAACGATTCCGGCGCGTGAGTCACGTCACGGCGGTTAACCTGCCCTCACCCTGCTATTGCCGTCTGGGCGGTGCCAGAAAATCACTCGCCTTCTGATTCAGCCTCGGCCGGCATTTCCAACGTCAGCAGCGGCCGGGCGCTGGCTTCGGGAAATTGGTATTGCAGACCGAGGTCAGGGCGGGCGAACACGGTCTCACCCGGGGCCCGGCGCAGTTCGAGGTGGATCTGACTGCCGTCTGCCAGGGTCAAGGTGATCGGCTCGCCGCCCTCGGCGGGCTGATAACTGCGCACCCAGAGTGCACTGGCCCGGTTCCAGGCCTGCGCCAGCCGCGGCGCGGCGTCGGCGGACAGCCGTTCCGGCGCCGGCGCCACCGTCCAGCCACCGTCGTCTTGTTTGCGTGCGCTGAGGCCCGGCAGCTCCAGCGCGGTGATCTCCGCGCCGTCTGGCAGCAGCCGGCGACTGGCCAGTTGAGTGTGACCGCCTTGCAGTACGCCCTGGTAGCGGTCGTTGATCAGGTGCACCCGATCGCCGACCTGCACGTAGCGCAAACCCTGCAGCGGGTCGGTATCGCCGAACACGAATTCGCGGTCATCGAAACGTACGCGGGACAAGCCCGGTACGAGCTTGAGCTGGGCGAGATCCAGATCCGCGGCGGCATAACTGCGCTGCGGGGACTCGCCGGGCAGGCGCAGCAGCATGTCGACCTGGAGTGGATCGGCCGGGACCGCGGGCTCGCCGGCGATCCACCAGCCGCCGCTGCGGCGTTCCAGGGCCAGCGTGCTGTCGCCGCGTTGGATCTCGATGCGCTGGACCGCGTCTGGGGCCAGCGTGGTGAGTGGCGGCAGTTCCGTGTCCGGTTCGATGCCGGGCTTGTAAACGGTGACCGCGGCCAGCACGAGCACCGCGGCGAGCATCAGCAGATTGAGCCAGATCCGCGCAGACATCTCAGCGCTTGCGCCGGCGCTGCCAGATCACCAGCCCGGCGCCGATCAGCGCCAGCGGCACGCCGAACAGGAAACCGATGCCGATGGCGGTCTGGGCGGTGCCGGACAGATTCAGCGTCTGGTCCGGCGCGGCCTTGGCGCGGATCGCGATAAAGCTGTCGTCATGGCTCAGCCAGTGCACCGCGTTCAGGCCGAGGTCCAGATTGCCACCGTTGCCGAGATAGGCGTTGGAGAGGAAATCGCCGTCGCCGATCACCATCACGCGCTGCTCGCGCCCGGTCTCGCTGCCGGCATCGGCCTCGGCGTCCGCATCGGGGTTCGGGCCGTTGGTCAGGCTGCGGGTCAGCGCAAAGCCGATATCCAGCGGGCCGGCCACCTCGTCGGTGCCGCTGTCGAAGCGGATGTCGCCGACCAGCTCGCCGGTCTCGGTCCAGGCGCGGTCCAGGGACGACAGGATCGGCTGACCCTCCCAGTCCGGGCGCCGGTCCCATTCCAGCGCGACAGCGCGGGGGAACAGGCTGATGGTGCGCAGCTCGCGGGTGACCGGGTGCGGCGGGTACTCCGGGACCAGCGCGAAATCTGGATTCTGGATGCCGAACAGCTGAGTGGTGGCGTCGACGATGATCCACGGCAGGCGGCCGATGCCGAAGGTCTCGGCGATCGGCTCCAGGCCGGCCGGCGCGCCGGGATCGGTCAGCCACAGCAGGTTCCCGCCGGCGGCCAGATAGCCACGGATCAGGTCGACCTCGCCCGGCAGCAGGCCCACCTGGGGGCTGGCGATCACCAGCAGGCTGAGGTTGTCGGGGAACTGCGGGGTCTGGGTCAGATTCAAGCTCTGGAGCTTCAGGCCCTTGCGCTCAAGCTCAGCGCCGAAGTTGCCCAGATCGTGATTGGCCTGGCCGTGCGGGTCGCGTTCGCCGTGTCCGGCGAGGAAGCCGATCCAGCGCTCGCCCTGACGCGCGGTGCGCAGCAGGGCATTGGTGATGGCCTGCTCGGTCAGGGCCTGGACCCGCTCGCTGCGGCCCTGATAGGCGATGCGTAGCTCGCCGTCCATGGTGATGCCCAGTTCGCGGACCCGCTCCGGCTCTGCGTCCGGGTTCACAAAGCTAAGCTCGATGTCGGGCCGGTGGCGCTGATAGCGCGCGATCACCTCGCGGATCTGGTTGCGCAGCGCCGGGTTCTCGCGTGCGAAGGCGGTGATGTGCACCGGCGAATCGAGGCCGTCGAGCAGGCGCACGCTGTCCTCGGACAGGCTGTTGCGACCGCCGGCGGTCCAGTCCATCTGGTACACGTAGCGGGTGCTGAGCCCGGCAAGCAGGCCGATGGCACCGAGGAACAACACCAGGAAGCCGTAGCGTTGCAGGCGCAGGCCGAGGGCGGTTTTGCGGGTAACGTCCATGGCGGCTCAGTGTGGCAGACGGTCGGCATCCAGGCGCTGGATGCTCAACACCAGGAAGGTCAGGATGAACAGCAGGTAGTAGACCACGTCAGCGCTGTTGAACAGGCCCTTGAGCAGCGATTCATAGTGCTGCACCAGTGACAGGTAGCTGAACAGGCCGCTGACCTGCTCGCCGGAACTGCCGGCCCAGTTGATGATCCACAACAGCAGCAACAGGCCGAAGCTGCTGACCGCGGCGACGGTCGGTTGTTCGGTCAGGCTGGACATGTACAGCCCGGCGGCCGAGAACGCGCCGACGATCAGGGCGAGCCCCAGCAGTCCGCTGGCGAGCTTGCCGTAGTCAAGTTGGGTGCCGGCGGCCAGCGACAGCGCCATCAGCGCCAACAGGCCGAGCATGACCATAAAGAAGCCGAGCACCCCCAGGTATTTCCCGAGCACGATCTCGGTCATCGACACCGGCGCCGACAGCAGCAGGCTGAGCGTGCGGCTGCGCCGCTCTTCGCTCAGCACGCGCATGGTGATCAGCGGCGCGACCAGCAGCAGCACCACGGCGGCATTGCCAAACAGCGGGGCGATGATCACGTCGGTCACGCCCGGGGCGTCTTCGCGGCCGGCGAGCTGCGGGGCGTACAGCATGTAGGTGTCGATCTGGGCCAGGAACAGATAGGCCAGGATGAACTGCACCACGGCCAGGATCGACCAGGCCAGCGGCGACAGGAACAGGCCCTTGAGTTCGCGCGCGGCGATGTAGCGGATCATCAGGCGACCTCTCCCTCGGGGTGCGCGGCGCTGTCCTGCATGGTCAGCTCGACAAAGATCTGTTCCAGGGTGCGGCGCTCGGGGGTCAATGCCTCCAGCCCCCAGCCGCGCGCGACCGCGGTCTCGACCAGCGCCGCGGCGGGGCTGGCGCCCTCGTAGCGCAGCCGCAGTTGGCCGTCATCGAGCGTCTCCACCGCGGCGATGCCGGGCAGTCGCTGGAGTTCGTCGTGCGTCGGCGGGTTGCGCAGGGACACGATCAGCTGCTGCGAGTCCAGCTGCCGCTCCAGGCCGCGCATGCTGTCGGAAAAGACCAGGTGGCCGCGGTTGATGATCTGCACCCGGTTACACACGCCCTGCACCTCGGGCAGGATGTGGGTAGACAGGATGATGCCGTGGTCGTTGCCGAGTTCGCGGATCAGGTGGCGGATCTCGCGGATCTGGATCGGGTCGAGGCCGACGGTCGGCTCGTCGAGGATCACCACCGCCGGGTTGTGCAGGATCGCCTGGGCGATGCCCACGCGCTGCTGGTAGCCCTTGGACAGGTTGCCGATCAGGCGCCGGCCGACCGCGCCCAGCCCGCAGCGTTGCTTGGCCGAGTCCACCGCCTGGCGCAGTCGGCTGCCGGGCACGCGGTGCAGGCGGCCGCAATAAGTCAGGAATTCGTCGACGCTGTGTTCGCGGTACAGCGGCGGCTGCTCGGGCAGGTAGCCGATCTCGCGCTTGGCGCGCTTGGGTTCGTCGAGCAGGTCGATGCCGTGCACGCGGATCTTGCCGGCGCTCGGCGCCAGGTTGCCGGTGAGCATCTGCATGGTGCTGGATTTGCCCGCGCCGTTGGGCCCGAGAAACCCGAGCACGTCACCCTTGGCGAGCTGGAAACTGACATCCCGCACCGCGCAGTTGGGACCGTAGTAACGGTACAGGTGTTCGGCGTCGATCAGGATTTCAGGCAGGATTTCAGGGGGCATATTCGTTATGATTCGGGGCGCGTCGGGGGCCGCCGCTGCGACCGGATTATAGTTGAACCCTGGACGTGCTCAAGGTACCGGTCAATGACCACCGCAAAAGGTCACGAGTTCCCGTATGCACGACCATCAGATGCAAACCGATTACTGCGAGACCTACGGGTTCGATGCCACCTGGCGTCAGGGGCGGCTCGCGCTGCTGGGGCTGACCGCGGCGGACGCGGCACTGGGCGAACAGCTGCGCGGCGCGGTGGTGAAACCCCATCTCGACGCCATCGTCGCGGCATTCTACGCCCGCTTGTCCGCGGATGCCGAGTCTAATCGCATCCTCGATCAGGCCGACCGCGCCGCGCTGGCGGACAGCCAGTCCCAGTACCTGCTGCACTTTGGCGAGGGCTTCCTGGAACAGGGCTATTTCGAAGATCGCCTGCGGATCGGCCTGGTGCATGCCTGGGTCGGTGTGCCGCTGAGCCTGTATCTGTGCGCCTATCAGGTGATGCAATCGGTGGTGCAGGAATATATCGAACGCGCGGTGGCCGATGCGGCGGAACGCCGCGCGCTCTGTGGCTTCCTGTATAAGATCGCGGCGCTGGACACCTCGCTGGCCAGCGAGGTCTACCACATCGCGCAGATGCGCCATCTGGAGTCCTCGGTCACACGCCTGCACGACGAGCGCGTTCGCCTGCGCCACGCCGCGGGCACGGATGCGCTGACCGGCCTGGCCAACCGCGCCAGTCTGCTGCCGCAGCTGGCGCAGGCGTTGAGCGAGGCGCTGCGCAAGGCGCGGCCGCTGTGCGTGATCATGTCCGATCTGGACCGCTTCAAACCGGTCAACGACACCTATGGCCATCAGGCCGGCGATCTGGTGCTGCGGGATACCGCGGTGCGGTTGCGCACCGCCTTGCGCGATTTCGATCTGGTGGGACGCTATGGCGGCGAGGAATTCATTGCGGTGTTGCTGGATACCCGGCTGGAGACCGCGCTCCAGGTCGCCGAGCGCGTGCGGCGCCGGGTGGGCGGGTTTCCCTACGCGATCGACGCCACCGATCTGCACGTGACCCTGAGCCAGGGCATTGCCCAGGCGCGGCCCGGCGACAACGTCGATACGCTGATCCAGCGCGCCGACACCGCCCTGTACGCCGCCAAGGCGGCCGGGCGCGATTGCGTGCGGGTCGCGGAGGGGGACCAGACCCAGGGAGGGTCTACCCCGCCGCAGCGTCCGGCAGGGCTTCCAGGTACCGGATGATCGCGTCCGATTCGTAAAGCCAGCGGACCCGGCCATCGGCCTCGGTCAGGCGCAGGCAGGGGACCTTGATCTGACCGCCCTGCTGTTCCAGTTCACCGCGGTTGGCCAGGTCGTGCTGGGCGTCGCGCCGCTCGACCTTCAGCGCGAGCCGGGCCAGCGTGCGGCGCACCTTCAGACAGAACGGACAGGTCCGGTATTGATACAGCACCATCCCCTGGGTCAGGGCATCCAGACGCGCCTGGGCCGCGGCGCTGCGCACCACGGGCTTGGGCGGGGTAAGCCGTTCCCACAACAGCAGTACGGGACCGAGGATACGGCGGACGGTCTTGAAGAACAGGCGTACCAGGGGTTTCAGCATGGGCCGGCATTCTCGCAGACCCGCCCGGGCGAAGGAAGCGCCTGCCCGGCCTCAGCCGCCCATCGCGCTGGCCGACTGGTCGGCCCAGCCGGCCGCGGCGAGGTAGGCGTCGGTCATCTGCGCAGCCGTCAGGCGTTCGAAGCGGGCCTGGGCAAAATCGCCCTGCTCATAGGCGATGCAGCAGCGCAGCGCCTCGCCATACGGACCCTCCTGCCGCAACAACGCCAGGCGGATGTCCGCGGTGAAGGGCAGCGAGTCGAGGATCTTCTCCAGCGGCGTGTCCATCAGCGCTTCGAGCAGCGAGAACAGGCCGACCGTGAAATACACCTCGCCGTGCGGGCGCTTAGCGGCCTTGGCGAGCAGTTCGCACATCTTGGCCCGCTGCATGGCCTGGGTGATCAGCTCGGCGGGTTTGTTGCTGAGCCCGGCGACCACCAGCAGCGTCACCCAGGTCTTGATCGCCCGCGAGCCCAGGTAGACCACCGCCTGGCGGATGGACTCGATCTGCTTGGGAAAGGCGAAGAAGGCCGAATTGATATAGCGCAGCAGCTTGTAGCTCAGGGCGATGTCCTGGCTGATCAGGGTCTCGATGTCCGCGGCGTCGGTCTGCGGGTCCTGGAGCTTCGCCAGCAATTGCAGCACCGCGAGCCGATTGGGCGGGAGCTGGGTGCCCTGGACGATGTTGGGCCGGGACAGGAAATAGCCCTGGAAATAGTCGAAGCCGAGCTGTTTGCAGTGCTCGAAATCCGCCTGGGTCTCGATCTTCTCGGCCAACAGCTTGGCGCGGTACCCGCGCAGCAGGCGCACATGTTCGGCGAGTTCCTCGCGCGACAGGTTCATCAGGTCGATCTTGATGATGTCCGCCAGCTCCACCAGCGGGCGCAGCGCCTCGTCGAAGATGAAATCGTCCAGCGCAATGCTGTAGCCCTGCGCGACCAGGGCCTGCACCCCGGCGATCACCTCGGCATCGGGGCGGATGTCCTCCAGCACCTCCAGCACCACGCGATCCTTCGGGAAACACAGCGGCGTAGTGGCGGTCACGAAGTTGCGGGTCATGTTGATGAAGGCCCGATGCGGCCCGACGATCGGCTCCAGACCGATCTCGATGAAGGCGTTCACGATGACCTGGGAGGTCGCCTGATCGCCGTCGATATCCCCGGCACAGTTCTGCAGTCCGCTGCGGAACAGGAGTTCGTAGGCGAACACGTTCAGATCGCGGTCGAAGATGGGCTGGCGCCCGAGGTAGATGTCCTGCATATGCCTTCAGCGCCCGGCCGGGGCGACCCCGGGTGGTCGGTTCCACGATCACGACAGCCTAACAGAGATAGGCGCTCGACTTCAGTGGGTTAGCGGCCGATTGCCGGCTGAGGCGAGGGGCGGTCTTCAGGGCCTGTGCTAGAGTTGAACGACACGCCACGTCCGGCGTATCGCAGCAGGTCGGCCATCTATATGTTAGATACCATGCTTAGTTTTCTTGACCAGGGGTTGCTGGGCCTGCGCGGCTGGGCGCTGGTCCTGGCCACGTTGGCGATGACCCATGTCACCATCGTGAGCGTCACCGTCTTCCTGCACCGTCACCAGGCGCATCGCGCCCTGGAACTGCACCCGGTCGTGAGCCATTTCTTCCGCGCCTGGCTGTGGCTGAGCACCGGCATGGTCACGGCCGAATGGGTCGCCGTTCACCGCAGACATCATGCCCGCTGCGAAACCGTTGAAGACCCGCACAGCCCGAAGATCCTGGGCATCCGCACCGTGCTGTGGCGCGGCGCGGAGCTGTACCGGGCAGCCACCGCGGATCGCGGGCTGGTCGCCCGGTACAGCCATGGCACCCCGGACGATTGGCTGGAGCGCCATATCTACTCGGTGCATCCGGGTTTCGGCATCACGCTGATGGCCTTGATCGACGTGGCCTTGTTCGGGGTGATCGGTCTGACCGTGTGGGCCGTACAGATGATCTGGATCCCGTTTTTCGCGGCCGGCATCGTCAATGGCCTGGGGCATTGGTGGGGCTATCGCAATTTCGAGAGCCGCGACCTGTCGACCAACATCGTCCCGCTGGGCATCCTGATCGGCGGTGAGGAGCTGCACAACAATCACCATGCCTTCCCCAGCTCGGCACGGCTGTCGGTGCGCTGGTGGGAGATCGACACCGGCTGGTTCTACATCCGACTGCTGGAACGGCTCGGCCTGGCGCGGGTGAAGAAACTCAATCGGCGGCCGCTGATCGTGGCCGACAAGCAGGTCGTCGACCTGGATACCGTGCGCGCGGTGGTGCTCAATCCGCTGCATGTCACGGCGCATTACGCGCGGGCCGTGATCCTGCCCGTGCTGCATGAGGAATGGCGCTGTGCCGATGCCTCCTGCCGGCGGGTATTGCGCCAGACCCGCGGGTTGTTGCTGCGCGAGGTCAGCCTGTTGGACGAGTCCGCCCTGCAACGCCTCCAGCGGGTGCTGGATGTGCATCAGCGGCTCAAACTGGTGTACCAGTTCCGTCAGCAGTTGCAGCAGGTCTGGGCCCGGCGCGTCGACAATCAGGAGCAGCTGCGCCAGGCGTTGCAAGACTGGTGTCAGCGCGCCGAGGCCACCGGCATCCAGGCGCTTGAGGATTTTGCCCGGCGCCTGCGCGGCTACAGTGTTCCGGCGAATTAGGGAAGTTATGAAGTAATCTCCCGTTCGCCCTGAGCTTGTCGAAGGGCAAACGGGAAATACCGTGATATTGATGGCGGTTCGCCCGTTCGTGGTTCGACAGACTCACCACGAACGGCATATTCAGCATCCCGAAGCGCCGAACACAAAAAACCCGGCCTTGGCCGGGTTTTTTGTGTTCGGCGTTCAGACGCCGCTACTTGATCTTGGCTTCTTTGTAAGCCACGTGCTTGCGCACCACCGGGTCGTACTTGCGCATTTCGAGCTTGTCCGGCGTCGTGCGCTTGTTCTTGGTGGTGGTATAGAAATGACCGGTACCGGCGCTCGATACCAACTTGATCTTGTCGCGTGCACCCTTAGCCATGTGTCACCTCAAACCTTCTCGCCGCGGGCGCGCAGGTCGGCGAGGACCACGTCGATGCCCTTCTTGTCGATGGTACGCATAGCGTGGGCGCTCAGGCGCAGACGCACGAAGCGGTTCTCGCTCTCCACCCAGAAGCGGTGGCTATGCAGATTGGGCAGGAAGCGGCGGCGCGTCCTGTTGTTGGCGTGGGAGACGTTGTTGCCGCTAATCGGCCGTTTCCCCGTCACTTGGCAGACTCTGGACATGATTGAAAATCCTTACGGTGCAAGTCGGACCGGGTGCCCGCGGCGGTTGGCCGGGACCCACAGAGCGGCGCATTATGTCAGATGCCCAGGGCCCAGACAAGCCGCCTGCCGCATAGCGCAAGGGTGTCGTTTATTGAGCGGTTACGACGTATCGCCGGCCGCTGGCGCCCTGAAGATCACCTTCAAGGATTTGATCCTTAATGAAAACGTCAGCGACGCGGCCGATCTGGTGGTGCTCGCCACCGGCCAGGTCGCCCATGCCGGCGTCGACATCGAGGTGGTCAAGCCGGACGAGCCCGGTCAGTGGACGGTCAACGCGGACTCCATCCTCAACCTGAACTACCGTCAGGGCAAAGACCTGCCCCACCTCAAGCACGGCTTCAACGACTCGCACTTCATCTGCTTCCCCTACGAGACGCGCCGCACCGGCATCTATACCTGCGGCCCGGTGCGTCGCCCGATGGACATCCCGCAGGCGATCCAAGACGCCACCGGCGCGACCATGAAGGCCATCCAGTCGATGGAGAACGCGCACCTCGGCCGCGCCGCGCACCCGCGCTCCGGCGACCTGTCCTATCCGTCATTCCGCAAGGAAGGCTGCACCCAGGGCAAGCGCTGCACTGTGGAATGTCCGTTCGGCGCCATCGACGAAGACGAACAGCGCTATCCGGTGTTCAACGAGTCGCGCTGCCGCCGCTGCGGCACCTGCATGGGCGCCTGCCCGGTACGGGTGATCCGTTCTCACTCATGTTGGCGTCGAACCAATCGATATTTCCATCGTGAGTTAAAATCGGTTGGCTGCCGCAGATTGCAAAATAATAGGCGCCATTCTTTTCGAACACGGTGCCGGAGAAACCGGTGACAGGGTCGGAATATTGGTCAACTACAGAATAGTCTCTGGCAAACTTCTCGGCTTGGCTTTGGGTCATTCCTGAAAATTTCAGTGCCGTAACATACCCAGGATAATCTTCCCCCGCCATCCCTCTTTGCAAACTAGCGTATGCCGCCATTGAGAGTTGTGATTTTGAAAAATAATCTGTGATTGTAGACATGAC
>JBHEOS010000006.1:47623-47970 GCA_046260695.1 Gammaproteobacteria bacterium | reverse complement strand
AACATCATCAGTTCGACATCACTGGGATTGCGGTTCAGCCCGGTGAAGCTCTCGACCAGGTAATCGATCTCGTCGTCCGACAGCGCCAGGCCCAGGCCGCGGTTGGCCACGACCAAGGCCTCGCGACCGCCGCCCAGGATATCCACCGTGGTCAGCGGTGTGGGCTCGGCGCTGCGAAACAGCGCCTCGGCCTCGTCCATGCCGCCGAGCACGGTCTCGGTCATGCGGTCGTGCAGCAACGGCAACAGCACGCCGCGCTCGGCGCCGGTAAAGTCGCCGCCGTCCTGGCGCTGCAGGCGGTAGGCAATGCCGCGCTCGATGCGCCGGATGCGCCCCAGCCCGCAGTT
>JBHEOS010000006.1:0-47551 GCA_046260695.1 Gammaproteobacteria bacterium | reverse complement strand
GGGCGAAAGGGTGCCCAGGCGCGGCACGACCAGAAACAACTGCGCCGCCTGCGGCGCTGTCGGACTCGCCAGGCCATCGTCGAGCAGCCGCTCCAGGGTGGCCCGGTCACGCGCGTCGAGCTGCTGTTCGAGGTCGACGAAATGCCAGTACTGGCTGTGGATGGCCGCGAGATCCGGGACCACCGCGCGGGCGCGGGCCAGCAGTTTCTCGGCGCGGAAACGGGAAAGGGCGGGACCGCCTGGGATCTGCAGCATGTGTCCGTCTCGGGCGTGGTGGCTGTCGCTGGAAAGGCGCCCATGATACGGGCGCGGGCGCCGAGGGGCCACTCGCGACCCGCAGCAGGTGGGCGCCGGGCCGCCGGCTAACCCACCTGGCGCCAGGCCAGGCCCTGCGCCTGATCGGCGATACCGATCCAGTCGGGCGCGCAACCCAGCGCCTCGGCCAGCGCGGCGCGCGCCAGCGCCGGGCGGTTGTTGGTGTCACTGAGGTGGGCGGCGACCAGGTGGCGCAGGCCGCCGCGCTCGAGCCCGGCCAGCAGCCCAGCGGCCTGGGCGTTGCTGAGGTGGCCAAGGCGGCCGGCCACCCGCTGCTTGAGCCTGGGCGGATACGGCCCGGCCGCCAGCAGGCCCGCATCGTGATTGCACTCCAGCAGCAGGGCCTCGCAGCCTTCCAGCACCTGGCGGATATGCGCGGTGATGCTGCCGGTGTCGGTCAGCACGCCCAGGCGCACCGCCCCGTCGCTGAATACGAACTGGCACGGTTCGCGGGCATCGTGGGGCACCGGGAAGGGCGTGACGTGCAGGTCGCCGAGGGCGAATGGCGCGTGGCCGTCGAAGCTGTTGAGGCTCGAGTGTTCGCTGGCGCCGTACATCACCGCGGTGCCGGCGCTCATCCAGACCGGGATGGCGAAACGTCGCGCCAGCGCCGCCACCCCGCCGATGTGGTCGCGGTGCTCATGGGTCACCAGGATCGCGTTGAGCTCCTCGGGGGCCTTGCCGAGCCGGGCCAGCCGGCGCTGGGTCTCGCGCACGGAGAAGCCGCAGTCGACCAGCACGCAGGTCGCGCCCGCCTCCACCAGGGTGGCGTTGCCGCGGCTGCCGCTGCCAAGCGAGGCGAATCGAAGCATTGGGGTCCGGGTCCGCGAGCCGCGGCGGTCGGTCGGGATCGGTCGGGAATCGCCGCGCCCGCGGGCGCGGCGCTGCACACTCAGCGCATCTGTTCCTGCACCAGGGTCAGGATACGTTTCGCGGTCGGCGAATTGTCCCGCTGGCCCTGGGCATCGTGCACCGTCACCTCGGTCTTGTCGCCGGCGGCGGTCAGCTGGACCCGGTATTGATCGGTAGCTTTAAGGTCATCGTCGCCCCAGAATTTCAGCTTGGCCAGGAAGCCGCGCTGCTTGTCTTCCTTGAGCGGGTCGTTGTAGCGCACGAAATACACACCGTTGCTGCGGTCGCGGTCCTCGACCGTGAAGCCGACCCGATCCAGCGCCAGGCCGACCTCGCGCCAGGCGCGCGAGAACCCCTCCTCGACCACCAGGCTGACCTGGTCGGCGCCGCCGACCCGCAGCTGCGCGCGCGCCGCCTGCTGCACGGCCGGCTGGGCCAACTGCGCGTCCGCCTGCTGCGCCTCGCTGCCCAGCGAGACCATCAAGCGCTTGAGCATCTCGGCCTCCAGCTCAGGGTCGCTGGGCCGCGGCTTCCAGAGGGTCCCCTGGCTGGATTCGGCACCGCCCTGCGCGACCTCCTGCATGCCGCGGTGGCTGATGAACACCTCGGTGCTCGCCGCGCCGGCACGCTCCAGGCGCATGCGGAAACGGTCGCGGGTGGCGGAGGAATACAGCGGATTCAGCACGCGGCCGAGGGTCCGGCGGATGAAATCCTGGGGGATATCGGCGCGGTTCTCGGCCCAGTCGGTCTCCAGGATGCCGACGGCGGGGTCATCGAGGGTCAGCAGAAACCCGCCCTGCAGCCAGAAGTCGCGTACCTTGGGCCAGACCGCGTCGGCGGACGACTCCACCACCAGCCATTGCTTGTCGCCGTGGCGCTCGATGTGCATGCCCTGCGGTTGCACCAGCACCCCGCTAGCCTCCGGCGCCACGCGGGTCCGCTCGCCGCGCTCGAAATCGGAGTAGCTGGCGGTGCCGCCCGGCACCGCCAGCGCATCCTCGATGGTCGCGGAGCTCAGATCCGGCGGAATCTCCAGCGGGGCCTCGGTCCGGCTCTGCTTGTAATCGGCCGGCTTGCCGGCCACTTTTTGCCAGGTGCTGCACGCACCGAGCGTGGCGCTGGCGATCAGCAGGGTCAGGAGTCTCGTGTATGCGGTAAGCCTGTTCATGATGTTTCCAACTATCTAAATGCGTGATTGAAGGGCGCTCACAGCACGCCGGCCTGGTGCAGCGCCGCGCGCACCCGGGCGTGGTACGGCGCCGACAGCGGCGTGAGCGGCAGGCGAATGCCTGCGGGGATCAGCCCCATCGCGTGCAGCGCCCACTTGACCGGGATCGGGTTCGCCTCGACGAACAAGTCGCAGTGCAGGGCCCGCAACGGCGCATCGATGGCCTCGGCGCCGGCACGGTCCCCGGCCGCGGCCGCCAGACACAGCCGGTGCATGGCCGCCGGCGCCACGTTGGCGGTGACCGAGATCACGCCCTTGCCGCCCAGCAGCAGAAACTCGCAGGCGGTGGCGTCGTCGCCGCTATACAGATCCAGCCGGTCGCCGCAGAGTTCCCTGAGGCGAGGCACCCGGCTCAGATCGCCGGTGGCCTCCTTCAGGCCGATGATGTTGGAGACCTCCGCCAGGCGGGCGACCGTCTCGGGCAGCATGTCCACGGCGGTGCGGCCGGGGACGTTGTATAGGATCTGTGGGATCGGCACCGCCTCGGCCACGGCCTTGTGGTGCAGATAGAGCCCCTCCTGGGTCGGTTTGTTGTAATACGGGGTGACCAGCAGGCAGGCATCGGCGCCGGCCTTAAGTCCACAGCGGGTCAGGGTGATCGCCTCGGAGGTGGAATTGGCGCCAGTGCCGGCGATCACCGGGACCCGGCCTGCCACATACTCGACCACCCGCCGGATCACCGCGCAGTGTTCATCCTCATCGAGGGTAGCCGATTCCCCGGTGGTGCCCACGGCGACGATCGCATCGGTACCCTGGGCGATGTGGAACTCGATCAACCCGGCGAGACTCGCCTCGTCGATCGCGCCGTCCTCACGCATCGGCGTGACCAGCGCGACCATACTGCCGTGGAACATGCAAGCTCTCCGGGGTGGTAAACCGTTGACATACTACGTGACCCGTCCCTGAACTGACAAGCAAGCCGACGCCGGCGCTGGCCGGCGCCCAACCGGATGCAGTAGCATGCCGCGCATGTCAGACAGCGAACCCAAGGCCATCCGCGAGATCCGCATCAACCCGATCGTGCCCAGCGAGTCCGTGCTGGTCGCCACCGCCCGGTCCATGCGCCCGCGCAAGGCCGAGGACCCGGCCCCGCGCGACACCCGCCGCCATGTGGACACCTGCCCGTTCTGCGCCGGCAACGAGCACATGACGCCACCCACCCTCGCCGCCTACCCGGACACGGGCGACTGGCAGGCCCGCATCGTCGAGAACCTCTACCCGGTGCTCGGCGACGACCGCGCCACCGGCAGCCTGGTGTTCGGCCTGCAACAGGCCATCGAGGGTTATGGGCGCCACGAGGTCATCATCGACCACCGCCAGCATGGTATCGCCCTGCACGAGATGGACGAGGCACACCTGGCGCTGCTGCTCGGCGCCTACCGCGAGCGCATGACCCAGCTCTACGCCAACGATGCGCGCATCCGCTATGTGCTGGTGTTCAAAAATTTCGGGCCGGCGGCCGGCGCCAGCATCGCGCACACCCACAGCCAGATCATCGCCATGCCGGTGGTGCCGGAGAACGTCTACAACGAGGTCACCCACAGCCGTAGCTATTACCAGAAACACCATCAGTGCATCTTCTGCTCGCTGATCGACGAGGCCCTGACCTTCGAGGCGACCATCTATGACCGCAGCTCGGGACAGATCCGCCGGCGCATCAACGTCGGCCAGTATGTGGTCGAACGCGGCGAGCGCTTCATCGCCATCAAGCCCTTCGCCAGCCGCTACGAATGGGAGGTGCACATCCTGCCCCTGACGCATCAGAGCAACTACTCGGACATCACGGCGGCAGACCGCGCCGACCTCGCCCGGGTGCTGCGGCGCACCATGGCGCGCCTGGACGCGGTGATCGGCGGCGCCCAATACAATTTCTTCCTGCATTCCAAGCCCCGCGGCGAGGAGTTCGCCGACTGCGATGCCAGT
Source organism: Gammaproteobacteria bacterium (assembly GCA_046260695.1). Lineage (GTDB taxonomy): Bacteria > Pseudomonadota > Gammaproteobacteria > Thiohalobacterales > Thiohalobacteraceae > JAHJQQ01. The sequence goes on along the minus strand of JBHEOS010000006.1, from coordinate 43,233 downwards.
TACCACTGGCACCTGGAGATCTGCCCGCGCACCAGCATCCCCACCGGCTTCGAACTCGGCTCCGGTCTGTTCGTCAGCACCACCAGCCCCGAGGAGGCCGCCGAACGCCTGCGCTCCATCGACCTGGACAACCCGCCCGCGTGAACGCGCCGTCGCGGCGGCCCCTTGTGTTTTACCGGGAAGGCGAGGAAAATCCTCGCCGTTTCAAGGCACAGCGGGTTCCCCTGCCCGCGCATCCTACCCCCCCAACCATCGAGGAGATATTCAAATGGAGATGAAGACCGTAGCCGCTGGTATCGCGCTGCTCGCAATCACCGGCCTGACCGGGTGCGCCAGCACGTCCGAGATCCAGGGCATGAAAGATCAGATCGCCCAGGCTCAGAGCACGGCCGACGCCGCGGCGCGCGATGCCGCCGCCGCCAAGGCCGCCGCGGCTGCCGCCCAGGCCACTGCCAACGAGGCCAAGGCCAAGGCCGATGAGACCGACGACAAGATCAACCGCATGTTCAAGAAGTCGATGTACAAATAAGACCTGCGTGTCGATCGTCACTGCACCGGGGCCGCAGATGCGGCCCCGGTGCTTTTCACGGCCACCTTTTCTTACTTATCTTATCAATCGGCGTCCGGCTCGTCCGGCAGCGCATTGCGCGAAATCGGCACCGGCATACCGGTCTGTTCGAGTACCGCCTGATTGATCGCGGCACCGCTCACCGGGATGCGCCGCTGCCGCAGGGCAGCGTCGAGCACATCCAGGGCGATGTTCATCAGCGAAGTCCTGCGCGCGACATCCTCTTCCAGCGGAGGATGCACCTCCATGTACAGCGTGCCCGCGAGCCAGCCGACCTTCACCGGCTGATTTACGATCTGAACCGCGGCCCCGACCGGGACCTCGTTGTAGACCATCTCGCTGTGTTCCGGATACAGCCGCAGACAGCCGTGGGTCACGCGCATGCCGATGCCCCAGGGCTTGTCGGTACCGTGGATCAGATAGCCCGGGACACTCAGGCGCAACGCATACTGACCCAGCGGATTGTCCGGCCCCGGCGGCACCACCTCGGGCAACGTCTCCCCGCGCGCGGCGGCCTCGGCCCGGATCGAGGCCGGCGGATACCAGGCCGGGTCCTTCTGCTTGGAGGCGATGGTGGCCTTACCCAATGGCGTCGACCAGTCCATGCGTCCGACACTGACCGGAAAGGTCCTGACCACTGGCGACTCCCCGGGCTTGGCCGGCGGGAAATAATAGATGCGCATCTCCGGGACATTCAGCACCAGCCCCTTGCGCTCCGCCTGCGGCAAGACATAGCGCGTCGGCAGTACCACCTCGGTGCCCTCACCGGGGAGCCAGCGGTCCATGCCCGGGTTGGCGAGGATGATCTCGTCATGCCCGAGCTGCGCCCGACGGGCGATGTCCAGGAGCGTGTCTTCGTGCAAGGCCCGGACGGTGCGCACCGTGCCGATCAGATCCACATCCTGGGGTGGCAGGGACAGGGTCTCGGCACTCGCCGGGGCCGCGACCATGCAGCTCAGTGCGGCACCGATCAGGTAGCTGGCGCGCCGATTGGGGAATAGAGGGGTTGTCATAGGCACCGGTCCCGAGTCGCGGAAAAACGCATGTTGCCCAGCATACTATGCACACCACCGCGGCGATAACCCGGGGCCCCGCGGCGCGGGGCGTCTGCTTACATCCGGCCAAGTACCGCCGCACACACAACCGCGGGCGGGGCGGTGATGGCGCGGGCATTCATGTTAGAGTGCGCCCACCATATCAAACCAACCTGCGCGCCACGGCCGTGAGCCTCTGCATATTTCTCCTGCAGGGTGGCGTGCCGCGCGCGACTCAAGGGGCTTTGCATGGACCTGCTGCAAGCGTACTTCACTACCGTCGAGTGGAGCGATCTGATCTTCGGCGCGCTGCGCATCCTGCTGATCGTCACCCTGGCCTGGCTGCTGAGCAGGTTGGCGCGCGCCGGGCTCGCCCGTTTCGAGCGCCGCCTGATCGAACAGGGCCGTCAACAGGGTGATGTGCCCACAGAGGCCTCCAAGCGCGCCGAGACCCTGGTGCGGTTGCTGCGCCAGGGCGTGGTCATCATGCTCTGGCTGGTCGCACTGCTGATCATCCTCAACGAACTGGGCATCGCCGTCGGCCCGATCCTCGCCAGCGCCGGGGTCCTTGGTCTGGCGATCGGTTTCGGCGCGCAGAATCTGGTGCGCGATGTCATCAGCGGATTCTTCATGATCCTGGAAAATCAGGTGCGCGTGGGCGATGTCGCCGTGGTCAACGGTACTGGCGGCCTGGTCGAGTCCATCAACTTCCGCACCCTGGTCCTGCGCGACCTGTCCGGCATCGTGCATATCTTCCCCAACGGCAGCATCACCGCCCTGTCCAACGTCACCAAGGAATGGTCGGCCTATGTGTTCGACATCGGCGTCGCTTACAAGGAAAACACCGACCGGGTCATCGAGGTGATGCGTCAGGTCGCCGACGAACTCAAACAGGACGCGTATTTCGGCCGGCAGATCCTCGACGACATCGAGATCTTCGGCGTGGATAAATTCGCCGACTCGGCGGTGATGATCAAGGGTCGCATCAAGACCCGGCCGATCAAGCAATGGGAGATCGGGCGCGAATTCCTGCGCCGGATCAAATTCGCCTTCGACCGCGCAGGTATCGAGATCCCGTTCCCGCACCGTTCGCTGTACTTCGGCAGCGACAGCGCACCGTTCGTGACGCAGCTGTTCGAGGGCAAACAGAAAGGGGCGTAACGCGTGCGCCCGGGGCCATTTCGCCCCGCGCCGTCAGGGATGCGGCCATCGCCGCGGACGGCGCGGTCGCGATTGCGATTGCGTCAAAGGCAACACCCGATAGCACAGCGGCTATTGCGCCACCAACGATATTGATCGCACCGGAATGGCGCCCGGCGGATGCACAGCGCGTCGCGAAGACCGTCAATTACTTTTCGGCTCACGCTCTCGACCGCACCGGCACCCACAACAGCATCGACCTGCACTGCCGCACGCCCGGTTTCGGACAACTCGCCTGGCGCTTCCGCCAACTACCGGGACATGCAGTTGACCCCCCGGCCGCCGGATGCGCCGGCCGGGCGTTTTCCCAGCGGCATAGCCCCCCGCCGCGCGCACAGATTTATCCCCGCCCATCGGAAATGCTATCCTTCGCTCCGTCATCACCGCCACACTCCCGACGCCAGGATGCCGAAGGCCATGATCGCGCCCCAACAGACCATCGCGTTAGCGGATACGCTCGCGCAAGTGCCTATTTTCAAAGGCGAATGCCGCGAGCTGCTGGACGTGCTCGTGGCCCGTTGCAGCCTCCAACACGTAGCCCCTGATACCCCGCTGCTCAACCCCAGGCAGGCGTCGGACCGTGCCTATGTGATTCTCCAGGGCCAGGTGGAGGTACGCCTGGGCCGACATGCGGAGCGGGCCATCGCGACCCTGGGACCCGGCCAATGTATCGGCGAGATGTCGGTCATTGAGGACGTGGCGCCGTCGGCGACGGTGGTCAGCCTCAGCGCCTGCACCGTGGTGGCGATCGAGGGCGCGGCGCTCCGCGAGTTGCTGGAACACTCCCGGGTCCTTGCCCGCAACCTGCTGCGGATACTGGCCCGGCGCCTGCGCAAGGACAACACGCTGGTACGTCAGAGCCTGGAACGGCAGGCCGTCTCTGAACTGCATGCGCGGCTGGACCCGCTGACCGGGCTGTTCAACCGCCGCTGGCTGGAGGAAACCCTGCCGGAGGTGTTCCAGCGACACCGTGCCGAAGGCGCCCCGCTGACCCTGATGATGCTCGACATCGATCAGTTCAAATCCTTCAACGACCTCCATGGCCATCTGGCAGGCGATCAGGTCCTGAGTCGGGTGGCGAACCTGTTGCAGCTTCATATCCGCGGCGGCGACGAGGCCGTGCGCTTCGGTGGAGAGGAGTTCCTGGTGATCCTCCCCGAGACCACCACCGCCACCGCCCAGGGCATCGCCACCCGACTGCGCGAGACCATCGGACTGCTCGCGCTCTGCGACCGTGCGGGCACCCCCCTGCCCACGGTCAGCGCCTCCATCGGCCTGGCGGAGAGTCTGCCGGGCGAATCCGTGGAATCCCTCCTGGCACGGACCGACGCTGCGCTCTACCAAGCCAAGCAGGCCGGGCGCAACCGGGTGGTGGTTGACGTGCCGGGGTCGCCGGTCGCCACCCCGCAGGCCGTCCCGCGCCTGCGCAGGGTCCCGCCGCAGGCCTGACCCCCGCCGGGCCTGACCATTCACCGCCCAAAGGCGGTCAGGCCGGGCCCGGGCCGAAGGCCGCCATCGCCTCCAGAAACGCCCCGCCGTATCGCTCCAGCTTGTGCTGGCCGACCCCGACGACCCCCATCAGCTCGGTCGCGTTCCCAGGCCGCTCCCGCGCCATCTGAATCAGGGTCGCGTCGCCAAAGATGATGTAGGGCGGCACGCCCTGGGCGTCGGCCAGCCGCTTGCGCACGCCGCGCAAGTGCTCGAACAGCCGCTCGTCATAGGGGCCCTGTGCGGACTCGCCGCGCGGCTGCCGCTTCTTGGCCTGCTCGCGGATGCGCGGCTTGGCCAGTTGCAGCGTCTGCTCGCCGCGCAGCAGCGGCCGGGCCGTCGCGGTGAGTTTGAGCACCGAGTAATTGGCGATGTCCTGGATCAGATAACCATGGTGGATCAGCTGACGGATCAGCGAGGTCCAGTCCTGTTCGCTCTTGTCCGCGCCCAGGCCGTAGGTCGAGAGCCGGTGATGATTCAAGGCGCGGATGCGCTCGGTGTCGGCGCCGCGCAGGACCTCGACCACGTGACCGATGCCGAAGCGCTGACCGACCCGGTACACGCACGACAAGGCCTTGCGCGCATCCTCGGTAGCGTCGAAACGCTCGGGCGGGTCCAGGCAGAGGTCGCAGTTGCCGCAATCCTGCTCCAGCCGCTCGCTGAAATAATTCAGCAATACGCGGCGCCGGCAGGTCAGGCTCTCGGCCATGCCGACCATCGCATTGAGCTTGTGCAACTCGATGCGCTTCTGCGCGGGGTTCTCGCCGTTGTCGATCAGCCGGCGCACCGTGCCGCTGTCTTGCACGCCGTACAGCAGCAGGGCCTCGGCGGCCAGCCCGTCGCGGCCGGCGCGGCCGGTCTCCTGGTAATAGCCTTCGATATTCTTGGGCAGGTCGTAGTGCACGACGAAGCGCACATTGGGCTTGTCGATGCCCATACCGAAGGCCACCGTGGCCACCACGATCTGCACCTCATCGCGCAGGAACGCCTCCTGCACGCGCTGGCGCTCGGCACCGGGTAGCCCCGCGTGATAGGCCGCCGCGCGCAGGCCCTGTTCACGCAACTTGCCGGCGACCTCCTCCACGCGCTTGCGGCTCAGCGCGTAGACGATGCCGGCCTGGCCGCTGCGCGCCGCGAGGAAACGCTGCAGCTGATCAGCGGGCTTGTGCTTCTCCAGCACGGTATAGCGGATATTCGGCCGATCGAAGCCGGTGACATAACGGCGCGCCTCGGTAAGCCCCAGCACCCGCACGATGTCCTCGCGGGTCTGGGCGTCGGCGGTGGCGGTCAGCGCCACCAGCGGGATGCGCGGGAAGTGCCCCCGCAGGGCCCCGAGCTGCTGATATTCGGGACGGAAGTCATGCCCCCATTGCGAGACGCAGTGCGCCTCGTCGATGGCGAACAGGGCGATGTCGATGTCTGCCAGCCGGTCGATGAAGCCGCTGCTGAGCAGGCGTTCCGGGCTGATGTAGAGCAGATCCAGTTCGTGGGCGTGGAGCCGCGCCAGCACCTGACGGGCCGCGTCGGCGCCCAGCGCGGAGTTGTAGAAGGCCGCCGCCACGCCGTTGGCGCGCAGCGCGTCCACCTGATCCTTCATCAGGGAAATCAGCGGCGAGACCACGATACCGACACCGGGGCGGTGCAGCATCGGGATCTGATAGCACAGCGATTTACCACCGCCGGTCGGCATCAGCACAAAGGCATCGCGCCCGGCGATCAGGTCTTCGATGATGGCCTGCTGGTGCGGACGGAAGGCGGGAAAACCGAATACCCGCTGCAGGGTCGCGTGGATACCGTCCCCGGTCGGCTCGGATGAGGCATGCATCGGGTCATTCTACCCGCTCGCCGGGGATTGCTATACTCGTCGGCCCATGGAACAGCCCCTGAGCCCACAGATAAAAACACCGCCGCCGGCCGCCCTGTGGGCCCTGGGGGCCCTGCTCGCGCTGGCCGTAGCCCTGATGCTGATCGCGGACCAGAACGGCGCAGACATCCAGGACCTGAGCCTGACCTGGCCGGGCAGCGACAAGGCCGCCCACTTCCTGACCCACCTGGGTCTGACCGGCCTGATCCAACTTATCCTGAGCCGGTTCTGGACCTCGCTGAGCCGCCAGCGGACGCTGGCCCTGGCGGTGCTCGGCTCGCTGTCGCTGGGGTTGATCGACGAGACCCAGCAGTTCTTCGTCGGCGGCCGCGACTTCGATCTGTTCGACGTCGCGGCCAATGTCTGTGGCACAGCCTCTGCCGCCCTGTTGATCGCCGGCTTCAGCCTCGGCCCGCGCCGGTTCGCGCTGCTGGCCGTGCTACCGGTCAGCGTGTTCGCCACGGTGTATGCACACAGCTACACGCAAACCCGGCTGTTCAATGCCGGTATCCTCCAGATCCGCGCCGGCGAGCTGGCGGCCGCGCGGGCCTCCTTCCGGGAGGCCATCGCACGCGGTCAGGGCCACGCGGCGCTGTACAACGAACTCGCCTGGCTGGAACTGGAATTTCTCGACGTCGACCCCGCCGACGCACTGCGCTACACCACACTGGCGGTGGCCGCCGAGCCCGACGACCCCGGCATCATCGACACCCACGGCTGGGCCCTGCACCGCAACGGCCGGCACCGGGAGGCCCTGGCGTTCCTGCAACAGGCCCTGGCCGGCGACCCCGGCATCTATAACATCCACTACCATCTGGGCGCGGTGTACCACGCCCTGGGAGACGAGCCGCGGGCGGCCGAGCACCTGCGGCGGCAGATCTCCAGCAGCGGCACCGGTACCTACGCCGAGCGTTCGCGCGAACTGCTCGCGCGCCTGGACGGCCACCCCGACTGAGCCAGGGCGCAGTAGGCGCAGCCTAAGGAAGCTCTGATCAAGTTCCCCGTTCGCCCTGAGCTTGTCGAAGGGCAAAGGGAAATGCTGTGATATCGAGGGCGATTCGTCCGTTCGTTGTTCGACAGGCTCACCGCGAACGGACTTATTCAGAGCAACCCTAAGTCCGACAGGCTGCTACACCGCCCCGGCCGCCCCGGGTCCGCGCCGCTGCCAATAGACGAAGGCGCCTGCGACCAGGTACATCAGCGGCGCATACACGGCCGCCGGCACAGCCAAGGCCGGGGCAGCCATCACACCCGCGGCCAGGCTGATCGCGGTCCCCGCGCTCTGCATCCCGACCTCCAGCGTGATCGCGGCACGCTGCCGCCCGGACAACCGGGACAACCGGCCGAGGGCATGGGCGCAGGCCATGCCCAGCACGCACAGGGTCAGGGCCGCGGGGCCGGCGCTCAGCAGCATGCCCGGCAAGGCCTGGCGTTCGCGATAGGACAAGGCCACGATCGTCAGGACCAGGAACAGCACGGCGCCCCGGGTCACATACACCTGGGCACGCTGCGTGAAGGCCGGGAAATAGGCCCGCAGCAGCATGCCCGCGAGCGTCGGGAGCAGCACCATCTGCAGCAGACGTCCGGAAATGACCGCGATCGACACGTTCAGGGCGGTGCCCTCGTCGATGAACAGCCGCGCCGCGAGGCCGACGAACACCGGGATCGTGACCACCGGAACCAGCTTGCTGAAGGCGGTCAGCGCCAACGACAGGGCCACATCGCCGCGCGCAAGGTAGGTCATCAGGGTCGAGGTCGAGGACGAGGGACAGGCGGCCAGCAGCACCAGCCCCACCGCCGAGGCCGGCGTCAGCGGAAACAGCCAGACGATCCCGAAGGCCAGTGCCGGGAACATCAGGAACATCGCCAGCAGACCAACCACGGTCGAGCGCGGCGCCGCCAGCAGGCCCGTGAAATCGGCCACCCGCAGACTCATCCCGACGCCCAGCATCAGGGCCCCGATCACCCAGGTCAGGACGGTCTGGGCGGTCGCGCTCACCTCCACGGTGCGGCAGCCCCGGCAAGGTTCACGGGGCTTGCGTCCGCGACCGGCGCGCGCCGCGGATCACGCTGGCCAGCGTGACCGCAATGAACAGCGCCAAGGCCAGCGCATTGAGCAGCCCGCCCCAGGCGATCAGCGCGACCTGCCCCAGCGCGTCGCCCGCCAGCCGCACCGCCAACGAGGCGTGCAGCACGCTCAAGGGCAGATACGCGCTGGGCTGCCAGGGCATACGCACCCGCACCACGGCCGGAAAGATGATCGGCGCGTGGCCGAACACCATGGAAAACACGAATCCGAGCAGCAAGGCATGCAGCGCCGCGTCATAACCGCGGCCCTGAAACCCGCCGGCGACGAGCAGGATCAGCCCGCCCACCGCCAGCCACAGGTAGCCCGACAGCAGGCACACGGCGATGAAGCGGGTCTGGCCGCGCTCGCGCACCGTGCGGCGGGCGATGTCCTGACGCAGCAACCAGGCCGCCAGGGCCAGCAGCCCCAGGCCATACAGCGGCACCCCGCGGCCGGCCAGCACGGCCAGACTCCCGACCAGCAGCACGGCCACGATCAGCGGGAACAGCCGCCGCGCGTTGACCGAGGGCGGCAGGAACCGTGACAGTTCCAGGCGTTCGCCGGCGATGGTCAAGACCAGAAAATTGAGCCACAGGGCGACCACCGCGGCTGGCGCCACCCCGAACAGCCACAGCAGATTCCCCGCCAGACCGCTGGCCGCCCCCAGCGCCAGGGTGACCGTGAAGGTCTCCCGCTGACGGCCCACGATCACCAGGGTCGCGGCCAGCAGCACGCCGCTGCCCAGACTCATCGCCGCCGCGCCCACGGCCGGGGGCAGACCGATTACCAGGCTCAGACCGCCCAGCCCGGAAAACAGCGCGCCGGCGTAGGCCCAGCGACGGCCCAAGGCCACGGCCCGCTCCAGGCCGATCACCGTGCCGAAGAAGCCCGAGATCATCAGTGGACCGTGCAGGACCAAGGTCTGCGGGGCGGGCAACGGCACCGCCCAGCCCAGCCGCGCCAGACCCGCGAGGATGCCGCTGAGCAAGGACACGAAACCGAGCATCAGCAGGGGCACGCGCCAGGCCACCGGGAGATCGCCCACCCGGGCCGTGGCGGAGTTCATGTCCAACCCAGCTGACGGCGCGCCGCCTCGCTCAGGCGTTCCGGCCCCCAGGGCGGGTCCCAGACCAGGCGCAGCTCGATGCGGGTGCCGGCCGGCAGCGCCGCGCCCAGCGCCTGGCGCGCGTCGTCCAGGATCATCTCGCCCAGCGGGCAGGCCGGGGTGGTCATGGTCAGGTCGACGTCGACCCGGCCGGGCGCGAGGTCCACGCCGTACACCAGCCCGAGGTCCACGACGTTGATGCCGACCTCGGGATCGATCACCGTGCGCAGGGCGGCCTGGACGGTCTCGAGCTCGGGCAGTTCCTGGCTATCGGCGTTCATGGCATTACCTCCGCAGCTGGGCGCGGCCGTCGCCGCCTGTGCGGCCGACCCGGTTCAGAGCAGCGCGCGCAGGGCGCTCAGGAAGGCGGCGTTCTCCGGCGGCGCGCCCACGGTCACCCGCAGGCAATCGGCCAGTGCGCCGCCGGCGCCGGACAGGTTTTTGATCAGGATGCCGCGCGCCCGCAGGCCCTCGAACAGCGCCGTGGCGCGCCCGGCGGGGGCGCGGAACAGGATGAAATTGGCCTCGCTGGGATAGACCGTCAGCCCCGGCAGGCCCGCGAGTGACGCGAACAGGGCCGCACGGTCGGCGCGGATGCGCGCGGTCTGCGCGTCGAGCACCTCGGCCTGCTCCAGGGCGAATACCGCGCTGGCCTGGGTCAGCACATTGATGTTGTAGGGCAGACGGGTCTTGTCGATCTCGGCAAGCCAGGCCGGCGGCCCCGCGAGCAGCCCCAGCCGCAGCCCGGCCAGGCCCATCTTCGACAGCGTGCGCAGCACCAGCAGGTTGGGATATTCACCCAGCACGCCCATGAAACTGTCGGCGGCGAAGGCCGCATAGGCCTCGTCGACCACCACCAGCCCGGGGGCCGCCTCGATCACCCGGCGCACGTCGGCGGCGGCGAACAGGTTGCCGGTGGGATTGTTCGGGTAGGCGAGGAACACCGCCGCCGGCTGGTGCCGGTCGATGGCCTCCAGCAGGGCGTCCATGTCCAGGCTGAAGTCCGCCTTCAGCGGCACGCCGGCGAAGTTCAGGCCGGCGACCTGGGCGATCAGCCGGTACATCACGAAGCTCGGCTCCGGGGCCAGGATCACCCGGCCGGGCGCGGCCAGGGTCTGCACGATCATCTGGATCAGCTCGTCGGAGCCGTTGCCGAGCAGCACCGCCATCGCCTCCGGCACCTGCATGGCCCGGCGCAGCGCCGCCTGCACCTCGCGCGCGGCCGGATCGGGATAGCGGTTCAGGCTCACGCCGCGCAGCCGTTCCAGCCAGGCACAGACCAGCTCATCCGGCCAACGGTAGGGATTCTCCATCGCGTCGAGCTTGATGCACGCGCCCGGGTCCGGCACATGGTAGGCCGACAGCGCGCGGATCTCGGGGCGCACCCAGTGTTCGATGTCTTCTCGGATATCGCGGGTCATTCAGTTCTTGCGGATGCGGTACTCGGCCGAACAGGCGTGGGCGGTCAGGCCCTCGCCGCGGGCCAGCACCGAGGCGATCTTGCCGAGCTCCGAGGCGCCCTCGGCCGAGCACTGGATCAGGCTCGAACGCTTCTGGAAATCGTACACCCCGAGCGGCGAGGAAAAGCGCGCGGTGCGCGCGGTCGGCAGCACGTGATTGGGCCCGGCGCAGTAGTCGCCCACCGCCTCGGCGGTGTAGCGGCCCAGGAAGATCGCCCCGGCATGGCGGATCTTCTGCGCCAGGGCCTGCGGCTCGGCCACCGACAGTTCCAGGTGTTCCGGGGCGACGAAGTTGGCCACGGTGGCGGCCTCGTCGAGGTCGCGGACAAGGATCAGGGCCGCGCGCCGGGTCAGCGCGGCCTCGATGATCGCGCGCCGCTCCAGGGTCGGCAGCAGACGCTCGATACTGGCGCGCACGCGCTCCAGGTAGTCGGCGTCGGGACTGAGCAGGATCGACTGCGCATCCTGATCGTGCTCGGCCTGGGAGAACAGGTCCATGGCGATCCAATCGGGGTCGGTCTGACCATCGCAGATCACCAGGATCTCCGAGGGACCGGCGATCATGTCGATACCGACCGTGCCGAACACCATGCCCTTGGCGGTAGCGACGTAGATATTCCCGGGACCGACGATCTTATCCACCTGCGGCAGGGTCTCGGTGCCGTAGGCCAGCGCCGCCACCGCCTGGGCGCCACCGATCGCGAACACGCGGTCGACGCCGGCGATGGCCGCCGCCGCCAGCACCAGCTCGTTGGCCTCGCCGCCGGGCGTGGGCACGACCATGATCAGCTCGTCCACGCCCGCCACCTTGGCCGGCAGCGCGTTCATCAGCACCGACGAGGGATAGGCCGCCTTGCCGCCGGGCACGTACAGGCCGACGCGTTCCAGCGGCGTGACCTGCTGACCCAACAGGGTGCCGTCGGCCTCGGTATAGCTCCAGGACTCCAGCTTCTGACGCTCGGCGTACACGCGCAGGCGCTGCGCGGCCGCCTCCAGGGCGCTGCGCTGCTCGGGGCGGATCGCGGCCAGTGCCTGCCGCAGGCGCGCCGGTGCGATCTCCAGATCGGCCATCGTGGCGGCCTGGGTCTGGTCGAAGCGGTTGGTGTATTCCAGCACCGCGGCATCGCCGCGCAGGCGCACGTCATCCAGGATGCCGCGCACCGTGGTCGCGATCTGCGCATCGGAATGCGCGTCCCAGGCCAACAGGCTCTCCAACTGCGACCAGAAATCCGCATCGCTACTCGCGAGCTGTCGGATCTTGAGCATCGGACCCTCTCCTCGGGCTGGACTATTGATCGCGGCGCCGCTCGACCGCGCTGCGCATCCGCTCGATGAAACGCTGTATCTGCGCATGCTTCATCTTCATGGAGGCCTTGTTGACGATCAACCGCGAACTGATGTCGGCGATGTGCGCGAGCGGCACCAGGCCATTGGCCTTCAGGGTGTTGCCGGTGTCGACCAGGTCGACGATCAGGTCGGCCAGCCCGACCAGCGGCGCCAGTTCCATCGAGCCGTAGAGCTTGATGATCTCCACCTGGCGGCCCTGGGCGGCGTAATAGCGGCGCGCGCTCTCGACGTATTTGGTGGCGATGCGCAGGCGGCCGGCCGCTGCGTCCGCGGTCTGCGGGCGACCCGCGACCATCAGCCGGCAACGGGCGATCTCCAGGTCCAGCGGTTCGTATAGACCGGCGCCGCCGTGTTCCATCAGCACGTCCTTGCCGGCCACGCCCAGATCGGCGGCGCCGTACTGCACGTAGGTCGGCACGTCGGTGGCGCGGATCAGCACGATCTTCACGCCGTCCTGATTGGTGTCCAGGATCAGCTTGCGGCTGGTCTCGGGATCGTCGCGCAGCTCGATGCCCGCGCCCGCCAGCAGCGGCAGCACATCCTTGAAGATGCGCCCCTTGGATACCGCGATGGTCAAAGAATCATTCATAGCGTTTGGAGATCACCCGGCACGGGCCGCCGTCACGACGGTACCCGGCGGATCTTCGCGCCGAGCTGCGCCAGTTTTTCCTCGATGCATTCGTAGCCGCGGTCGATATGATAGATACGGTCGACGATCGTATCGCCGGTGGCGACCAGTCCGGCCAGCACCAGGCTCGCCGAGGCGCGCAGATCGGTGGCCATCACCGGCGCGGCGGTCAGCCGGGGCACGCCGCGGGTGATCGCGGTGTTGCCCTCCACGCGCACGTCGGCGCCCATCCGCTGCATCTCCTGCACGTGCATAAAGCGGTTCTCGAACACCGTCTCGGTGATGGTGCCGACGCCCTCGGCAATGGCATTGAGCGCGGTGAACTGCGCCTGCATGTCGGTCGGGAACGCCGGATAGGGCGCGGTACGGACGTTCACCGCGCGCGGGCGCCGGCCCTCCATATCCAGCTCGATCCAGTCCTCGCCTACCTCGATCCTGGCACCGGCCTCGCGCAGCGACTGCAACACCGCATCCATGAGGTCCGGGCGGGTGTTCTTGAGCCTGACGCGCCCGCCGGTGATCGCCGCCGCCACCAAATAGGTGCCGGTCTCGATGCGGTCAGGTAGCACCCGGTACGTGGTGCCGCTGAGGTTGCTGACGCCCTGGACGTGAATCGTGTCGCTGCCCGCACCTTCGATCCGGCCGCCCATCTGGTTGATGAAGTTGGCCAGATCCAGCACCTCCGGTTCGCGCGCGGCGTTCTCGATCACCGACTCGCCCTCGGCCAGGGCCGCGGCCATCATCAGGTTCTCAGTGCCGGTCACCGTGACCATGTCCATCACCAGACGGTTGCCGCGCAGGCGCTTGGCGCGGGCCTTGATGTAACCGTTCTCGACACTGATCTCCGCGCCCAGGGCCTGCAAGCCTTTGACGTGCAGATTCACCGGGCGCGAGCCGATCGCGCAGCCGCCGGGCAGGGACACGTCGGCCCTGCCGTAGCGCGCCACCAGCGGGCCGAGCACCAGGATCGACGCGCGCATGGTCTTGACCAGATCATAGGGCGCATAGCACTCGGTGAGGCTGCGCGGATCGACCTCGATGTTCATCTTCTCGTCGACGACCAGGCCCACGCCCATGCGCCCGAGCAGCTCCATGGTGGTGGTCACATCGTGCAGATGCGGCACGTTGGCGATGGTCACGGTGCTGTCGGCCAGCAGGCTGGCGGCCAGGATCGGCAATACGGCGTTCTTCGCGCCCGAGATGCGGATCTCTCCACGCAGCGGCGCACCGCCGCTGATGATCAGTTTGTCCACGCGTCCTCCGGACGTGTCAGGGCGTTATTGCGGGCGCTGTTGCTGCCACTGTTCGGGGGTAAAGGTGCGCAGGGCCAGCGCATGGAGGTCCGCCTGGAATAGGTTGCCCAGGGCCGCGTAGACCCGCTGATGCTGCTTGACCATGCCTAAACCCGCGAAGGCCTCGCTGATCACCGTGGCCTCGAAGTGATCACCGTCACCCTTGACGATCGCCTGACACCCGGGGATCCCGGCCTCGATCAGCTGCTTGATCTGTTCCGCTTGCATGGTTTCGGTTCTCGCTGTGCCGTGCCGCGACCGGCGCGGCGAAAGGGCGCCATGATATAGAAAAACCCCGGCCCATGCCCAATACCGGGCGGCGCCGACTCAACCGCGGCTCAGCGGCAGCACCTGGTCGAGGCCACTGACCCGGGCGATGGCCAACATCTGCGGGGGGATATTCAGAAACTGGATGGGCTTGTCGAGCCGCTGCGCACCGCGCATCCACTCCACCAGGAGTGCCAGGCCGGCGCTGTCAGAACGCGAAATGCCGCGCAGGTCGATGCGGATGTCCTCGACCTGTTCGAACAGCCGCTGCGCCTCGCCGAGCAGGCGCTTGACTGTGGTAAAGCTCAACTCGCCCTCCAGGGTCAGCCGCCCGTCGTCCGCGCGCTTAAGACTGGCGCGGCTCACTTGCCACCCTGGATGTTGCGTTCGGCCAGGCGGGCGATCAGGCCCTCGATGCCGGCGCTTCTGATCTCGCCGGCGAAGGTCGCGCGGTAATTGCTGACCAGGCTGATGCCCTCGATGGTCACGTCGTAGACCTTCCAGCCATCGGCGCGCCGGTACATGCTGTAGTTGATCGGGATGCCCCCCCCGGCCGGTCGCCGGAGCTCGGTACGCACGGTCACGTCATCGGCATCCGTGGACATCCGCATCGGCAGGAAGTACACCTCCTGGTCGTTGTATTCGAGCAGGGCGGTTCCGTAGGTCCGGACCAGCAGGTTGCGGAACTCCACCACGAAGCGCTGCTGCTGCTCGGGCGTGGTCTTACGCCAGTTCTTGCCCAACACCCAGCGCGCCATCCGCTCGAAATCGAAATGCGGCAGGACGATGTCATCGACGAAGCCGTACAGCCGGGCCGGTTCGGCCTGGATGGCAGCATGCCGCTCCCTGAGCACCGCCAACATGCGCTCGGAGGTCTGCCGCACGACAGCCTCCGGCCCCGGCGCCTCGGCGACCGCCACGGCCACCTGCGCCACCAGCCCCAGTATCAGCGGGGCGATCAGGCGCTGCATAGACGCGCTCACTCTTTGGCTCCTGCCTGAACCCCTTCAGAGGCCTTGCTGAACAGGAACTGGCCGATGATCTGTTCCAGGACCAGCGCCGACTGGGTCATCTGGATACGCTCGCCGTCCTTGAGGACCTCTTCCGCCCCGCCCGGCTCCAGCGCCACATATTGCTCGCCGAGCAGTCCGGCGGTGAAGATCCGCGCGGAGGTATCGGTGGGAAACTGAGCATAGCTGGGTTGAATAGACAGGCGCACCACGGCCTCGAAGGTCTCCATGTCGTAGTCGATGGCCGCCACCCGGCCCACGCGCACCCCGCCCACCGACACCGGCGAGCGCACCTTGAGCCCACCGACGTTCTCGAAGCGGGCGATGAGCTCATAGCCCGCCTCGTTGGACATGCTGCTGAGGTTACTGACCTGCATGGCCAGCATGGCCAGCGCCGCCAACCCGGCCACAACGAACAACCCGACCCCGATTTCAATCGCTCTGATCCGATCCATTTAGATGTCCCCGAACATCAGTGCCGTCAATACGAAATCCAGCCCCAGCACCGCCAACGCGGTGTGTACCACCGTGCGTGTGGTGGCCCGGCTCACACCCTCCGAGGTCGGTACCGCATCGTAGCCCTCGTACAGGGCGATCCAGGTGGCGGCCACCCCGAACACGACGCTCTTGATCACGCCGTTGTAGATATCCTCGTACAGATCCACCTTGGCCTGCATCTGCGACCAGTAGGCGCCGCTGTCCACGCCCAGCAGGCCGACACCGACGAAGTAGCCGCCCATCACGCCGATGGCGCTGAAGATCGCCGCCAGCAGCGGCATGGAGATCACCCCGGCCAGGAACCGCGGCGCGATCACCCGCTTGATGGGATCGACGGCCATCATTTCCATGCCGGACAATTGCTCGGTGGCCTTCATCAGGCCGATCTCCGCGGTCAGCGCCGAGCCGGCACGCCCGGCGAACAGCAGGGCCGACACCACCGGCCCGAGCTCGCGCACCAGCGACAGGGCCACTACCACGCCCAGGGATTCCTCGGCGCCGAAATCGACCAGCGTATTGTAGCCTTGCAGGCCCATGACCATGCCGACAAACAACCCCGAGACCACGATGATCACCAGCGACAGCACGCCGACGGAGTGGATCTGCATCAACACCAGGCGCGGCCTTGCCAGCAGCCCTGGCTGCGCCATCAGCACCCGCAACAGGAACAGATGACCGCGCCCCAGACGTTCGAAGACGCCGAGCCCGGAACGTCCCAATCCCTGCAACCAATCCATCATGCCCGCCCCTTGTCCGCCATCGCCCGCCGCTCAGGTCCCGGCCAGCAGGTCGTCGCGGTAGGCCGGCGCCTGATAGTGAAAGGGCACCGGGCCGTCGGGCAGCCCGTGCATGAACTGATTGACCCAGGGCGAATCGGCGCGATTGAGTTCCTCCGGTGTACCCGCGCCGACCACCCGGCCCTCGGACAGCAGATAGATATAGTCGGCGATCGCCGCGGCCTCCTGCACGTCGTGGGAAACGATAATGCTGGTCAGGCCCAGGGCATCGTTCAACAGGCGGATCAGCTGTACCAGTGCGCCCATCGAGATCGGGTCCTGCCCGGCAAAGGGTTCGTCGTACATGATCATCATCGGGTCGAGCGCGATCGCCCGGGCCAGGGCCACGCGCCGGGCCATGCCGCCCGACAACTCGCTCGGCATCAGCCCGCGCGCGCCGCGCAGTCCGACCGCCTGTAGCTTCATCAACACCAGGTCGCGAATCATGTCCGGCGGCAGGTCGGTGTGTTCGCGCAGCGGAAAGGCGACGTTGTCGAACACCGTCAGATCCGTGAGCAGGGCCCCGCTCTGGAACAGCATGCCCATACGCTTGCGCAGGCGGTACAACTCGCCGAGGCGCAGCCGCTGCACCTCCGCGCCGTCCACCCAGACCGCCCCGGCATGCGGCTTGAGCTGACCGCCGATCAGGCGCAGCAGGGTGGTCTTGCCAGTGCCGCTCGGACCCATGATGGCAGTCACCTTGCCGCGCTGAATGTCCAGGTCGATGCCGTCGAAGATACAACGCGCGCCGCGCGCAAAGCGCAGGTCGCGGACCTTGACCAGGGGCTCGTCGGATAGTTCGGGCTCGGCTACAGGCATCGGAAGATTTCGCGGGAGGCGCCGTCCCGACACACCTGAACGGGTATCGCGTTGCGCCCCCTGGTTTTTGGGTGCGCAATTGTCACATTCCCACCGCGACAGTGCCAGCCCCCCCAGCCCGCTCTGTGTATTGCCGCAACCGGCGGGCGTGTATCATGGCCGGCGTTCCACTCAGGACTCCGGCCGTGACCAACGTCGTGCCCTTCAAGCGCCCGCGTGCCGCCGACAAGCACCGGGGCAATACCCTGTGCAAGCGCGGCTTCCACAAATGGGTGGCGGAGCCTGCCACGCCCTTCGATGTGAAGGAAGGGCGCCTGGTGACGCGCTACCGCTGCAGCCGTTGCGGCATCACCAAAACCGAAACCCGTTGATTCAACCCCGACAGCCATAAGCCCACGCCCGCCATGCTGAATCCTATCCTCGCCGTGATCGGCGGCTTCATCTTTTTGGTCTGGGGCGCCGACCGCTTTGTGGTGGGCGCCGCCGCCACGGCCCGCAATCTCGGCGTCTCGCCACTGGTCATCGGCCTGACCATCGTCGGCTTCGGCACCTCCGCCCCGGAGATGCTGGTCTCGGGCGTGGCCTCCTGGCAGGGTAATCCCGGCCTCGCAGTGGGTAACGCGATCGGTTCCAACATCACCAACATCGCCCTGATCCTGGGTCTGACCGCGCTGATCGCCCCGCTCTCGGTCAATTCCCGGATACTCCGGCGCGAGCTGCCCCTGCTGCTGGTGGTCATGCTGGCCGGTCTGGCGTTGCTGCTGGATGGCGACCTGAGCCGGCTGGACGGCACGCTGTTGCTGTCGGGCCTGCTGGCCTTGGTGTTCTGGATGGTCCGCACCGGCCTCAAAGACCGCGACGGCGATCCGCTGGGCACAGAGTTCTCCACGGAGATCCCCCGCGAGATGACCATGGGGCGGGCCCTGTTCTGGGTCGGCCTCGGGCTGCTGGTGCTGCTGCTCAGCTCCCGGCTGCTGGTCTGGGGCGCGGTGGCAATCGCCGAATCGTTGGGGGTCAGCGATCTGATCATCGGCCTGACCATCGTCGCCCTGGGCACCAGCCTGCCGGAGCTGGCCGCCTCGCTGGTCAGCGCCCTGCGTGGCGAGCCCGACATCGCCGTCGGTAACGTAATCGGTTCGAACCTGTTCAATCTGCTGGCCGTGCTCGGGCTCCCGGGCCTGATCAGCCCGCTGGCCATCGAGGGCGCCGTGCTGACCCGCGATTACCCGGTCATGATCGGCCTGACGGTCGCCTTCATCCTGATGGCCTACGGGCTGCGCGGCCCGGCCCGCATCGACCGCCTCGAAGGCGGCCTGCTGCTGGCCTGCTACGCCGGCTATCAGGCCTTGTTATACTTCGACACCCTCGGCGACACCCTCGGCACGGGGGCTTGAGGCGGCACGCTATGCAGGAAGAATTCAACGTCAAGAATGTGAAATGCGCTGGCTGTGTCGCGGCGATCCAGCAGGCCCTGGGGGCGCTGCCGGGCGTGACCGAGGTGGAGGTCATCATCGAGGGCGGCAGGGTCAGGGTTCGCGGCGACGGGCTCGATCGCGCGCGGCTGTCCACCAAGCTCACAGAACTGGGTTATCCCGAGGCCGGATGAACGAACAGAAACTTCAGGCCCTCGGCCGCGCGGTGGTCGAAACCGAGGCCGCGGCCGTCACCGCGCTGCTCGAACGCATCGATGCGCAGTTTGCCGAGGCCTGCCGGTATATGCTCGCCTGCACTGGTCGGGTGGTGGTGATCGGCATGGGCAAGTCCGGGCACATCGCCGGCAAGCTCGCCGCCACCCTGGCCAGCACCGGCACCCCGGCCTTCTTCGTCCACCCCGGCGAGGCCAGTCACGGCGACCTCGGCATGATCACCCCGAAGGACGTGGTGCTGGCGCTGTCGAACTCCGGCGAGACCGGTGAGCTGCTGACCATCCTGCCGCTGATCAAACGCCTGGGCGTGCCGCTGATCAGCCTGACCGGCAAGGCCAATTCGACGCTCGCGCGCGCCGCCAACGTGAATCTCGATGTCAGCGTGGCGAAAGAGGCCTGCCCGCTCGGCCTCGCGCCCACCGCCAGCACTACCGCCTCGCTGGTGATGGGCGATGCCTTGGCCATCGCACTGCTGGAATCGCGCGGCTTCACCGCCGAGGATTTCGCCCGCGCCCATCCCGGCGGCAGCCTGGGCCGGCGCCTGCTGCTGCTGATCGACGACATCATGCACACCGGCGACGCCATCCCGCAGGTCGGCCTGACGGCCCCGCTCGCCGAGACGCTGCACGAAATGACCCGCAAGGGCATGGGCATGACCGCGGTGCTGGACGCCGACGGCAAGGTCGCCGGGGTGTTCACCGACGGCGACCTGCGGCGCGCCGTGGACCGCGAGGTCAATCTGCACAAGACCCCGGTCGGCGAACTGATGACCCGCAACTGCAAGACCGTGCAGCCCGGCCTGCTCGCCGCCGAGGCGCTCGCGATCATGGACGCGAGCAAGATCAACGGCCTGCTGGTGGTGGACGCCGACGGCCGGCTGGTCGGCGCGCTGGGCATGCACGACCTGCTGCGCGCGGGCGTGGTGTAAACCCGGGCGCGGCCTGAACCACCGCAGCCAAGACACATGGCGCAAAAATTTATTCCGACGCGGCGTGTAGGTGTGGCCTTTGGCCGCGAAGCGGCGCACCCCTCAACACAACGACCGTGAAACCATGAAAGACATCCTCGCAAAGGCTGCACGCATCAAACTGCTGATCTTCGACGTCGACGGAGTGCTCACCGACGGCTCGCTGTTTTTCGGCGACGACGGCCAGGAATACAAGGCCTTCAACTCACGCGACGGCCACGGCATCAAGATGCTGATGAAATATGGCGTCGAGATCGCCATCATCACCGGGCGCGTCTCGCGGGTGGTCGAGCACCGGGTCGCCAATCTGGGCATCACGCATGTCTATCAGGGCGCGCACGACAAGCTGGCGTGTTTCAACGAGCTGATCGCCAAGCTCGGCATCGCAGCCGACGAGACCGCGTATGTCGGCGACGATGTGGTCGATCTGCCGGTGATGACTCAGGTCGGGCTGGCCATCGCCGTGCAGGACGCCCATCCCTTCGTCAAACAGCACGCGCACTGGCAGACGCCAAGCCGCGGCGGCCGCGGCGCCGGCCGCGATGTCTGCGAACTGCTGATCGAGGCGCGTGGCCACCTCCAGGCCGAGTTGGAAAGCTATCTCTGATGCCCGTGCGCGGCATCCTGCCCATCCTGGTGATCGCCCTGGCCGCGCTGTCGAGCTGGTGGCTGTACCACCAGGTCATGCAGGCGCCGCCCGCGCAAGAGGTTCAGGACCAGAACCCCGATGCCTTCGCCGACACCATCGACCTGAGCAGCCTGGACGCCGACGGGCGTCTCGCGAGCCGGCTCTGGGCCAAGCGCATGCTGCATTATCCGCAGGATGACAGCAGCACCCTGGAGGCCCCGTATCTGGAGGTCTACCGGCCCGATGAACCGCCCTGGCAGGTGCGCGCCCGCAGCGGGCGGATCAGCGCCGGCGGCGCCGAGATCCGGCTGGAGGGCAATGTGGATATCCAGCGCGCCGGCAACGCCACGATCCGCCCGGTCCAGATCACGACCACCGTCATGCGGGTGTTCCCCGAACGCGAATATGCCGAGACCGACGCCGCCGTCACCTTCCGCAGCACCGGCCTGGTGGCGCGCTCGCTCGGAATGCGTGCCTATCTCGACCAAGGGCGGGTAGAATTGCCCGCCCGGGTCCGCGCGACCCATCAACCCCAGGAAACCCGCTGAGCCATGCGTACCGGAATCCTCTGCCTGCTGATCGCCCCGCTGCTGTCGGGGCCGGCCCACGCGCTGAGCACGGACCGCAATCAGCCGATGGATGTGGAGGCCGACCGCGCGCAGATCGATGACGCGCGCGGGGTCAGCGTCTACCGCGGCAACGTGTTGATCGTCCAGGGCAGCCTGCGCCTGACCGCGGACGAGCTGACCCTGCACACCCGCGACGGCACGATCATCAAGGCGATCGCCACCGGCGGTCCGGCCACTTACCGCCAGCGTCCGGACGGCAAGGACCAGGACGTGGTGGCCGAGGCCCTGAAGCTGGAATATTTCGCCGACCAGCAGCGGCTGATCCTGACCGACCAGGCCAGTATCCGCCAGGCCGGCGACAGCTTCCGCAGCCAGCGCATCGACTACGACATCGGCGCCGATGTGGTCAAGGCCGGCGCCAGTTCGCCCAAGGACCGGGTCCGGATCACGATTCAACCCAAAACCGGCAGCCGTTGAGCCCGACAACCACAGGCCGCTCGCCCCTGAGGGTCCGCCGCGTGAACGGATGCCTGCGCGGCGGCCACCCAGGCCTTGGCGCCACAGCCCTGAGTTCATGAGCCAACTGCGCGCCAACCACCTCGTCAAGCGCTACCAGTCGCGCGCCGTCGTCAACGACGTCTCGGTCAGCGTGGCCAGCGGCGAGGTGGTCGGGCTGCTCGGCCCCAACGGGGCCGGCAAGACCACCTGTTTCTACATGATCGTCGGCCTGGTCGGCTGTGACAGCGGCAGCATCCACCTCGACGACCGCGACCTGACCCGCCTGCCCATGCACGCGCGGGCGCGCGCCGGTCTCGGTTACCTGCCGCAGGAGGCCTCGGTATTCCGCAAACTCAGCGTGCGCGACAACCTGATGGCGATCTTGGAGACCCGCGTCGACCTCAACCCCCAGAGCCGTCAGCGGCTGCTCGACGACTTGTTACACGAGCTCCATGTCGGGCACCTGGCCGATCAGCCCGGCATCAGCCTGTCGGGCGGCGAACGCCGGCGGGTGGAGATCGCCCGCGCGCTGGCCACCGCGCCGCAGTTCATGTTGCTCGACGAGCCCTTCGCGGGTGTAGATCCAATCTCAGTGGTCGATATTCAACGCATCGTCCAGCACCTGAGCGGGCTCGGCATCGGCGTGCTGATCACCGACCACAATGTGCGCGAGACACTGGGGATCTGCGAACGCGCCTACATCCTCAACGAGGGCCGGGTGATCGCTGCGGGCCCGCCAAACGAACTGCTTGAGAATCAACAGGTACGCCAGGTCTATCTGGGACAGGATTTCCGTCTGTGAGATATCCCACTGAAGTACTGGCACAATTAATGCTTATGTGTTTACACTTAGACACCGAGCGCACGTTCCGTGTCTGCGGATAATTCATGAAGCAATCCATCCAGCTCCGCCTGGGTCAGAGCCTGACCATGACCCCGCAGTTGCAACAGGCGATCCGCCTGCTGCAATTGTCCACGCTCGAACTCCAGACCGAAATCCAGCAGGTGCTGGACTCCAACCTGATGCTGGAGGCCGTCGAGGGCGAGGCCGGCGACGAGGGACCGGCCAGCGACGAGGCCGAACGCACCGAGGTCGAGCGCAGCACGCTCGAGGCCGGCGAGGTCGGCCGCAACGAGACGCCAGACGCCGAGTCCCGCTCCGACCACGAGTCCGAGGCGGATTTCTCCAGCCCTGAGCAGATCCCGGACGAACTGGCGGTCGACAGCGACTGGGACGCCATCTACGACAGCGGCGCCACCAGCTACAGCGCCCCCGGGACTGACGATCGCGACTTCTTCGAAACCCATAACGCCGGTGGCGAATCGCTCTACGATCACCTGATGTGGCAGATGGAGATGTCGCCGTTCAGCCCCACCGATCAGGTCATCGCCGCGACCATCATCGATTCGATCAATGACGACGGCTACCTGAGCGTGAGCCTCGAAGAGCTGCTCGAAGGCCTGCACGTCGATCACCCGGACATCGAGCTCGACGAGGCCGCCGCGGTGCTGCATCGCATTCAGCACTTCGATCCCATCGGGGTCGGCGCGCGCAATCTGGGCGAATGCCTGGAGATACAGCTCAGGCAGTTGCCCGCGGACACGCCCTGGCTGAGCGAGACCCTGACCCTGGTCACCCAGCACCTAGACCTGCTCGGGGCGCGCGATTACACCCAGGTCATCCGCCGCATGAAACTCGAAGAGGGCGACCTGCAGGCCATGATCGGCCTGATCCAGAGCCTCAATCCGCGGCCCGGCTCGCAGATCGCCGGCACGCCGCCCCAGTACATCGTGCCGGATGTTTTCGTCAGTAAACGCAACAGCCAGTGGCGGGTGAGCCTCAACCCCGAGGCGGCACCCAAGCTGCGCATCAACACGCAGTACGCCAATATGGTCAAGCGCGCCGACAACAGCGACGACAACAACTACCTGCGCAGCCATCTACAAGAGGCGCGTTGGTTCCTCAAGAGTTTGCAAAGCCGCAACGAGACCCTGCTCAAGGTTGCCACCTGCATCGTCGAACGCCAGCGCGGGTTCCTCGATTACGGCGCGGAGGCGATGAAGCCGCTGGTATTGCGCGACGTAGCCGAGTCCGTAGAGATGCACGAATCGACCATCTCGCGGGTGACCACCCAGAAATATATGCACACCCCGCGCGGCATCTTCGAATTCAAATATTTCTTCTCCAGCCATGTCGGCACCACCGACGGCGGGGAATGCTCCGCCACGGCTATCCGCGCCATGATCAAGAAACTGGTCGCGGAGGAACCGCCGAACAAGCCGCTGAGCGACAGCCGCATCGCCGATCTGCTGGAACAGGAAGGCATTCAGGTCGCGCGCCGCACCATCGCCAAATACCGCGAGGCGCTGGCCATCCCCCCCTCCAACGAACGTAAACGCCTGGGCTGACGCAGCCCATCCAATCGAGGAGCACATCATGCACATCATCCTGTCCGGACACCACGTCGAGATCACCGAGCCGTTGCGTGAATACGTCAGCACCAAGATGGAGCGGCTGGAGCGGCATTTCGACAGCGTCACTGACATCCATGTGGTGTTGAGCGTGGAGAAACTGCGCCAGCAGGCCGAGGCGACCTTGCACCTCTCCGGCAATAAGCTGTTCGCCGACGCGACTGACGAGGATATGTATGCGGCTATCGATGCCCTGGTCGACAAGCTCGATCGGCAGCTCAAGCGCCACAAAGAGAAACTCACCGACCATCACCGCAGCGAAACCTCACTGAAGAACCACGAGGCCTGAGCCGCCCCGGCGCGAACCGCAACTCTGGAGCCTGCGTCGCAATGCATATCGCCAGCCTCATCACCCCCGAACGGGTCGTCTGCTGCCTACAGTCGAGCAGCAAGAAACGCGTCCTCGAACAGCTCAGCCAACTGCTGGTGGCGGACCTGCCCGGACTCAGCGCCGAAGAGATCTTCGACAGCTTGATCGGCCGCGAACGCCTGGGCAGCACCGGCCTCGGCCACGGCGTCGCCATTCCGCACGGCCGCATGGGCGGACTGAAGGCGCCGATCGGCGCGTTCATACACCTGGAAAACGGCATCGATTTCGACGCCCTGGACCGGCACCCCGTGGATCTACTGTTCGCGCTGCTGGTCCCGCAGGAATCCACCTCCGAACACCTGCAACTGCTGGCCCAGCTGGCACAGATGTTCAGCGATGCGGATTTCTCCGCTCGGCTGCGCGCCAGCCGCGACAGCCAGAGCCTCTACCAGTTGTTGCAGCACTGGGATGCCAGCCACGCCAGCGCATGACCGCCCCCCTCACCGTCGCCGCCCTGTTCAACACGCTGCATGAGCGGCTGGCGCTGTCCTGGGCGGCTGGCCACACCGGACGCCAGCGGACCATCCGCTACGAGGCCGGCGACGACCGCCGCAACCTGTCGCTGGTCGGCCATCTCAATTTCATCCATCCGCACCGCATCCAGCTGATCGGCCAGACCGAATCGGAGTATCTGGAACGCCTGGGCCAGCGCGGACACAAGGATGCGATCAATCGGCTGTTCGGCGACGAATCCGATCTGATCATCGTCTGCGAGAACCAGCCCCTACCCGACGATCTGCGGCAGCGCGCCGATGCCCTGCCGCTGCCGATACTGGCCTCGCCCCTGCCCGGTCAGGAGATCATCAGCCACCTCCAGTATTTCTACGGGGGCCTGTACGCCCAGCGCACCAGCCTGCACGGGGTCTTCATGGAGGTCATCGGCATCGGCATGCTGATCACCGGCGATCCGAGTGCGGGTAAGAGCGAGCTGGCCCTGGAACTGCTCAGCCGCGGCCATCGACTGATCGCCGACGACATCCCCGAATTCGCCCGCATCGCACCGGACGTGCTCAACGGCTCCTGCCCGGAACTGCTGCGCGATTTCCTGGAGGTGCGCGGTCTCGGCATCCTGAATATCCGCGCCATGTTCGGCGACAGCGCGATCAAACAGAGCAAATACCTGCGCCTGGTGATTCACCTGAGCAAGATGGGCGAGGAGGAGATCCGTGGCATGGACCGTCTGCGCGGCAGCCGGCGCAGCCGAGAGATCCTCGGCATCCAGGTGCCCGAGATCACCCTGCCGGTGGCCCCCGGGCGCAATCTGGCGGTGATGGTCGAGGCGGCGGCGCGCACGCACATCCTGGCGACGAAGGGGTATGATGCGTGCCAGGTGTTCATCGAGCGACAGCAGAAACAAATCGAACAGAACGCATCATGAAACTGCTCATCGTCAGCGGCCTGTCGGGTTCCGGCAAGAGCGTAGCCTTGCACACGCTCGAAGACCTGGATCATTACTGCATCGACAATCTGCCGGTCGCGCTGCTGGAACCGTTCGCCCAGCAGTTGCTCGACAATCCCTCGATCGATCAGGACAAGGCCGCCGTCGGCATCGACGCGCGCACACCGTCCGATGAACTGCAACGCTTCCCGCAGATCCTCAAGCGTCTGCGCGAGCGCGGCATCGATTGCGAGATCCTCTATCTCCAGGCCAGCGACGACACCTTGCTCAAGCGCTTCAGCGAGACCCGCCGCAGGCACCCACTGAGCAAAGGCAACGTCTCGCTGGCCGACGCCATCCGCCGGGAACGCAGTCTGCTGGAGCCGATCTCGGCCAACGCCTCGCTGCACATCGACACCACCCACACCAACGTGCATCAATTGCGCGATCTGGTGCAGGAGCGGGTCGGGGCCAAGGCCTCTGACAGCCTCTCGCTGCTGTTCAAATCCTTCGGTTTCAAGCACGGCGTGCCCGAGGATGCCGATTTTGTTTTCGATGTGCGCTGCCTGCCCAATCCCCATTGGAACGCGCATCTGCGCCCACTGACCGGGCTGGACCCGGACGTCGCCGCGTATCTGAACCAACAGCCGCTGGTGGATACGATGTTCGTCGAGATCCGCAATTTCCTCGCCGCCTGGATCCCGCACTTCGAGAACGAAAATCGCAGCTATCTGACCGTCGCGCTCGGCTGCACCGGCGGCCAGCACCGGTCCGTGTATCTGGCGCAGCGGCTGGGCGAGCACTTCAAGACCTGTTATCCCTCGGTACTGGTGCGCCATCGGGAGCTGCCATGAGTGTCGGCCTGATGATCGTCAGCCATGGCCAGATGGGCGACTACCTGCTCGAAACCGCCACCCAGATGCTCGGCGTATGCCCGCTGTCCACCGCGACCCTGCCGGTCTCCTTCGACAGCGACCCCGACCTGGTACTGGAACAGGCCGCGCGCATGATCGAACGCCTCGACGAGGGCAACGGCGTACTGATCCTGACCGATATGTACGGTTCGACTCCGACCAACATCGTCAACCGACTGCAGGGCCGCTATCAGCTGCGCATCGTCGCCGGCGTCAACCTGCCGATGCTGATTCGCGCCCTGAACTACCCGCGCCTGAATCTAAGCGAGCTGGCCAACAAGGCGCTGAGCGGCGGCCGCGATGGGGTCGTGTTATGCAAACCCGCGACGGGGACCTGAGATGCAGCAGAAAAACCTTACCATCATCAACAAACTCGGCCTGCATGCGCGCGCGGCGGCCAAGTTCGTGACCCTGGCCTCGCAGTTCGAGAGCTCGATCGAGGTGGCGCGCAATGGCCAGCAGGTCAATGGCAAGAGCATCATGGGGGTGATGATGCTGGCCGCCGCCAAGGGCACTTCGCTGACGGTCAGCGCCGACGGTCCGGACGAGGATGCCGCACTGGCGCAGATCGAGGCATTGATCCAGGACCGCTTTCACGAGGTGGAATAGGCCGTACGACCAGGAAGGACGCACCGCAGCGGAAATCATCCGCGCCCACAACGGCACTGCGCGAGAGGTTGGCAAGAGGTTATGGCTATGCAGCTCACCGGGATCGGGGTATCGCGCGGCATTGCCATCGGCAAGGCCCACCTGCTGCAGCGCGGCGAACTGGAGGTGCTGGAATACGCCATTCCTCAGCCGCATATCCAGGACGAAGTACAGCGTTTCCGCCGCGCGCTCGGGGTGGCCCGTAATCAGCTGCGCGCCATCCGCGAGCGTATCCCGCCCAATACCCGTGCGGACATCGTCGAGTTCATCGACACGCATCTGCTGATGCTGGAAGACTCGACGCTGACCATCGCGCCCGAGGTCCTGATCGTCAACCGCCAGTGCAACGCCGAATGGGCGCTGAAACTTCAGCGCGACGCCCTGGTGCAAGTGTTCGAGGCCATGGACGATGCCTACCTGCGCACCCGCAAGGACGATATCGACCATGTGGTGATGCGGATCCAGCGGATTCTGGTCAATCAGCACCAGGAACACGAGGAACCGGTCGACGGTCGCCTCAGCGGCAGCATCCTCCTGGCCGACGACCTCACGCCGGCGGACGCGGTGTTGATGCAGCACCAGGGCATCGCCGCGTTCGTCACGGAATACGGCGGCCCCCTGTCGCACACCGCCATCATCGCCCGCAGCCTGCGCATCCCCGCGGTGGTCGGGGTACATAATATCCGCCGCTACCTGAAGGACGACGAGGTCATCATCGTCGACGGTCAGCAGGGCATCGTGATCGCCGATGCCGACCCGGAGCTGCTGGAACAGTACCGCACCCTGCAAACGGAGCAACTGCGCCAGCAGCGCGGCTTGCAGCGACTAAAAGGCAAGCCGGCGATCACCCGGGATGGCGAACACATCCGGCTGCAGGCCAATATCGAGATGCTGGAGGATATCGCCGGCGCGCTGGCCGTCGGTGCCGATGGCGTCGGCCTGTACCGCACCGAATTCATGTTCATGAACCGGGAGGACACCCCCAGTGAGGCCGAGCAACTGGAGCGCTACACGGAGGTGCTGCGCGCCCTTAACGGCCTGCCGTTGACCATCCGCACCCTCGACCTGGGCGCCGACAAGGAAGTCAACAGCGGCCATACCGGCAACCGGGTCTGCGTCAACCCGGCGCTCGGCCTGCGCGCCATCCGGCTGTGCATGCGTAATCTCAACCTGTTTCGTCCGCAGCTGCGTGCCATCCTGCGCACCTCCGCGCTCGGACCGGTGCAACTGATGATTCCCATGCTCTCCAACAGCCAGGAGCTGTTGCAGGTCCTGGCGCTCATCGAGGAAACACGCGTCGAACTCACCCGCGATGGCCATGCCTTCGACCCGGACCTGCCCATTGGCGGCATGATCGAGGTCCCGGCCGCTGCGCTGTCCGCCGATTTCTTCGCCGCGCACCTGGATTTTCTGTCGCTCGGCACCAACGACCTGATCCAGTACACCCTCGCCATCGATCGCATCGACGACGAGGTGAATTACCTCTACGACCCGCTGCATCCGGCGGTACTGATGCTCATCCACCGCGTGATCGCCGCCGGCCGGCGTGCCGGCGTGCCGGTCTCGATGTGCGGCGAGATGGCCGGCGACCCACGCTACACCCGCCTGCTGCTCGGCCTCGGCCTGTGCGATTTCAGCATGCAGCCCACCACCCTGCTGGAGGTTAAGCGCTGCGTGACCATCAGCGACACCCGCGAATTGCAGGTGCTGGCGGAGAGCCTGTTGCAGGAATTCGAGCCCGGGCGCATCCAGGCCCTGCTGGCGCAGATCATCCCCGCCTAAGCCCGCCCTCCGTGGGCGGCGCATCTTTGCAGCGGCCGCGGACCGGGTCCTGTGGAAGCGCCGGCTCTGATACACTGCGCCCGGTTTATCCGCCCGTTTTCCGTTTTCCACGCCTTTCCGAGGACGGCACATGGCCGACAGCAACCCCGATCAGCCCAGCACCCAGAATCGTCTGAAGATGCTCTCCGAGGCCCTGGCCTCGGGTGCGGCCGGGCGCGTCCGCCGGCTGGTGTACAACCTGCACCCGGCGGAGATCGCCGATCTCCTGGAGTCGCTGCCGCAGAGACCGCGCGTGATCCTCTGGGAGCTGGTCGAGCCCGAGGACCGGGGCGAGGTGCTGCTGCACGTCAACGACGAGGTGCGTACCGGACTGATCAAGGAGATGGAGCCCGGCGAGCTGGTGGCCATGACCGAGGGCCTGGACACCGACGACCTGGCCGACCTGCTGGCCGACCTGCCCGGCGCGGTGATCCACGAGGTCCTGCGCGTCATGGACCTGGAGAATCGCCACCGCCTGGAGGCGGTGCTGTCCTATCCGGACGATACCGCCGGCGGCATGATGAATGTCGACCCGGTGACCGTGCGTGCCGATGTGTCCCTGGACGTGGTGCTGCGCTACCTGCGCCTGCGCGGCAACATCCCGGACCTGACCGACAGCCTGGTGGTGGTGAACCGCTACGAGAAATACCTCGGCCTGCTGCCGCTGACCACCCTGCTGACCAGCGATCCGGACAAGACCGTGTCCGAGGTGATGGACCGCGAGATCGAGGGCATCCGCGCCGACCTGCCGGATTCGGAGGTGGCCAAGATCTTCCAGGACCGCGACCTGATCTCGGCGCCGGTGGTCGACAGCAACGGCAAACTGCTCGGGCGCATCACCATCGACGACGTGGTCGACGTGATCCGCGACGAGGCCGACCATTCGTTGATGAGCATGGCCGGTCTCGATGAGGACGAGGACATGTTCGCGCCGGTGCTCCCCAGCGCCCGGCGCCGCGCGGTCTGGCTCGGCCTGAACCTGATCACCGCCTTTATGGTGTCCTCGGTGGTGGGCCTGTTCGAGGGCACCATCGAAAAGGTGGTGGCGCTGGCGGTGCTGATGCCGGTGGTGGCGAGCATGGGCGGCATCGCCGGCAGCCAGACCCTGATGCTGGTGATCCGCGGCGTGGCGCTCGGCCGCCTGAGCAGTGCCAACGCCCGGTATCTGCTGATCAAGGAATCCAGCGTGGCCGCGATCAACGGCCTGGTGCTGGCGCTGGTGGTGGCCGGCGTCACCGTGTGGTGGTTCAACGACCCGCGCCTCGGCGCCATCATCGGCGCGGCCATGATCATCAATTTATTGTTCGCGGCAGTCGCCGGCGTCGCCATTCCGCTGGTGCAACGCCGCCTGGGTATCGACCCGGCCCTGGCCGGCGGCGTGGTCCTCACCACCGTCACCGACATGGTCGGCTTCATGACCCTGCTGGGACTGGGCACGCTGTTCCTGCTCTGAACGACCCCCTGCCACCGCGTCAACCCCCGACGCGGCGCGGCGCGGATCTGGTTTTCTCAAACAGCGCGATCGACTCCACGTGTGCCGTGTGCGGAAACATGTCCATCACGCCGGCCTTGACCAGCCGATAGCCGTGTTCGTGCACCAGCAGGCCGGCGTCGCGCGCCAGGGAACTCGGATTGCAGGAGACGTAGACGATCCGCTGGCAACCCAGCCCGGCGATGGTCGGGATCACCGCCTGCGCGCCGGAGCGCGGCGGGTCGAGCAGCAGCTTGTCGAAACCCTGTTGGAGCCAGGGCCTGAACCAGGGATAGATGCGCAGGTCCCCGGCCAGGTCGGCGACGTGGAACTCGGCATTGCCGATGCCGTTGCGCACGGCGTTGTCGCGGGCGCGCTGCACCAGCCCCGCCTCGCCCTCCACACCGACCACCTGCGCACAGCGGCGCGCCAGCGGCAGGGTGAAATTACCCAGACCGCAGAACAGATCCAGCACGCGGTCGTCCGACTGCACGTCCATCAGCGTCAGTGCGTGGTCGATCATCGCCGCGTTGATCGCGCGGTTGACCTGGGTGAAATCCGTCGGCAGGAATTGCAGGCGCAGGTCGAAACCCGGCAGCGCGTAGTCCAGATCGGCGGCGCGCTCCGGCCAGAGCGGCCCGATGCTGTCCGGGCCGGCGGGCTGCAGATAGATCTGCAGCCCGCTGTGTTCGCCGTAGGCGCGCAACCGCGCGGCATCGCCCTCGCTCAGCGGATCGAGGTTGCGGAACACCAGCGCGCTGGCCTGATCGCCGACCGCGACTTCGATCTGGGGAATCCGCTCGCGCGCCTCCAGGCCGCCGAGCAACGCCGCCAGTTCGGGGATGCGCCCGCCGATCTGGGGGTGCAACACCTCGCAGCGGCTCAGCTCGGCCAGTTGCGGCGCGTGCTTCTCGCGGAAACCGACCAGCACCCGGCCCTGCTTGCGCACGAATTTCGCGCCCAGGCGCGCCTTGGTGCGGTAGCCCCAGTGAGGGCCGCGTAACGGCGGCAAGATTTCCTGCGGCGTCACCTTGCCGATGTGGGCGAGATCGCCGAGCAGGATCTGCTGCTTGGCATCGATCTGCGCCTCGGGCGCCAGGTGTTGCAGGCTGCAGCCCCCGCACACGCCGGTATGGGCGCAGCGCGGCTCGACCCGCAGCGGCGAGGCCTCCAACACGGCCTCGACGACGCCCTCATCGTGTTTCTTGTGCCGCGCCACCAGCCGACAACGCACCCGCTCGCCCGGCAGCGCGCCAGCCACGAAGACCGCCTTTCCGCCGGCACCGCCGCTGCGCCCGACCCCGCGGCCCGCGTGATCCAGGGCATCGATCGACAACTCGATAGACTCGACGGGCAACGACGGCTTACGGGAACGGCTCATGAAACGGCCAGGCTATTCGGACCAGGCGGACAGAAAGGCCTCGAAATGCGGCTTCTGCTCCGCCGCAAGGTATTCGCGCAACCGCAGGCACTCGGCCTGGTGGTCCGCCGGCGTCAGTTTGCCGCGCATCAGCTCGAAGCGCAGATACACCAGATAGGTGTTCAACACATCGGTCTCGCAGTAATTGCGGATGTCCTCGATGCCGCCGGCCTGGAACTGATCCCAGACATGGGCGCCGCTCATGCCCATCTTGCCGGGGAAGCCCAGCATGCTCGCGACCTCGTCGAGCGGCGCAACGGCGCGCGCCTGATAGCCCGATAGCACGTCCATCAGATCGGTATGGCGGGCGTGGAACCGGCTCAGATAATTATTCCACTTGAAATCGCGGTCGTCGTCGCCGGTGTCCCAGTAGCGCGGCGCGGGAACCCCGTGTACCAGGGCGCGGTAGTGCAGCACCGGCAGGTCGAAGCCACCGCCGTTCCAGGACACCAGCGTGGGCGTGAACCTGTCGACGCCGTCGAAGAAGCGTTGCACCAGCTCCCGCTCGTCGGACTGCGGCTCGCCCAGCGACCACACCGTCAGCGTATCGCGCGCCCGCAGCACCGCCGAGATCGCCACGACGCGGTGCAGGTGCAGCTTCAGGAAGTCACTGCCACCGGTCTCCTGGCGGCGCAGGTGAAACATCGCCTTGGCGACATCCGCATCGCTCAGACCCTCCAGGGCGTGCAGGCGCCGTCCCGCGTCGAGATCCGGGACGGTCTCGATGTCGAATACCAGTACATTCATGCGCTGATCCGTCGTCGGTGCCGGGGCGTTCAAGGCGGGGCCACGCCCCGCCTTGCAGGTTCAACCCGGGCTACTGTTTCTGCTGCCAGCCGCCGGCGGCGTCCTGGAACCACCAGCCGGCCGGGGCGTTGTCGACCCAGCGGCGGGCGAAGGTGGTGCGGATGTCGCTCTCCCATTCGGGATGGCCATTGGCGCGGGCGATCTCCGCGTACAGGGCGTTGCGGTCGCGGTTCTCGTCGGCCACCAGCTGCTGCACACGGCTGCGATCGCGCAAGGGCACGGCGTTGAGATCGCGCACCGCGAGCTGGCCATCCTGGGTCAGGCCGATGGCGCCGCTGATGTAGTGCGGTGCCAGTCCGGCGTGACGCTGCTCCAGGCTGCCAGTCAGGTTCTGGATCGCCGGGGACTGGATATCGATATCCGCTGCCGCCTCGGCCGGGGCGATCAACCAGTCGAGCGCCACGGCCAACGCGGCGCCGAGCCCGCCTTCACGCTGCGACTGCGGCTCGACCGCGGGCGACTCCGGAGAGACCGGTGGCTGCTGGGCCGGCGCCTTGTCGCCGGGCGCACCCTCGACGCCGTACACGCGCTGAATGATCCGGTCCGCCGCCGCCTCGGCCGCGGCCGCGGGGAAATACACATTGATGGTGACGCAGGCGGCCAGCAGTGCGAACAGGGCCAGCAGGACGGGCATACGCAGCGTGAGCATGATGGTTTCCTCGTTGGAGTAAAACGTCGACCGTGAAGCCCGGCATCCGCTCAGCGCAGCACCGGGGCCTGATCCAGCGTGACCGACTTCAGGCGGCCGATCAAGGTTTTCCAGTCTACCCGATCCGAATAACCCACGACATTGATGCGCGGCGGCAGGAAGCGTCCCTTGACGATGTAATAACCCTGCTGCGCGGGCGCCACCCCGTTCATGCGACACACGCCGTTCTCCAGGACACAACTCAGGCCCAGGCGGTCATAGGGAAAATCCTCGAACATCCCCAGGAAGGTGCGCGACAGGGCCCCGCCGACCCCGCCGCCGATGCTGGACAGATTGTCCACCGCCTTCTGGCTGATGCGGTGACGGGAACGGTCACCCTCGGGCGTGGCCAGACGCGCGTCGAAGGCCACCGGCTGCCAGGCGGCCATCTGCAGGCCCTTCACATGACCGCCGAGCCGGCCGGTGATGCGGCCGAATTCGAAGGTGCCGGTCAGCGCCTCAAGATCGAGATTATCGACCGCGATGTCGGCCCACAGCCGCGGGACCGCCCCGAACGGCTGCTCCAGACGCAGATTGCGCACGGTGACCTCGCCATCGAAGGCACGGGCCAGCAGGACGCCGCCAACCTCCAACACCCCGTCGGCAAACTGCACACTGGGGATCATGCCGGAGAGCTGCCCGCCGAAATCCGGCCAGCCCAGCGCCGCGGCGACCGCCTCCATCGACACCGGCGTGAGCACCCCGTCGAAACGCCAGCGCTGCGTCTCGGCACCCGGATCGCTGAGCGCGAGATCGTCGATCAGCAGCGCGCCGTCGAGCACCGGGATACGGGTCGGCTCGCGCAGTTCAAATTGCAGGCCGCGGCTGACCACGGCCAGCTGCGCAGCACCGATCCCCAGCCGATACAGGCTACCGCCCTGCCAGGCGAGTTCGCTGGTGCGCGGCACCGCGTCGCTGGCCCAGTCGATCACGCCGTTCAAGTGGTTGACCCCGAAGCGCTGACCGGTGTCCGCGATATCCACGTCCTGCACGCGCAGCCGCAGGGCCGTGTCGCCACCGGCGTGGTAGCGGTAACTGCCGGAGAACCGCCCGGCGGTCTCCAAGGCATCGCCGACCCCGCCGTGCAGCCAGGGTTGGATGTAACTCAGATACGCCCCCGGCAGGTGGGCCTCGTCGAGCTGCGCCTCGACGGACTCCAGCGTGGTGGTGTCGCCCAGCCGCAGCCGCAGCTCGGCCCGCGCCTGGGCGACACCGGGGTGATCCAGAACCAGATCCGTCAGGTGCAGCCGCCGCGACGCCGCCGACCAGTGCAGCGTCGTGGTGAGCCGCACCGGCGACTGCGGCGTGGGTTCGAGGTACACGGGGTCGATGAACAGCGCGCCGCGGCCCAGGGCGATCCGCGCGTCGCCCTGCCAGTCGGCGCCGCGGCGCCGACCCTCGGCGGTGAAATCCAGCGCAAGCCGCTCGCCGGCCTGTGTGCCGCTCTCATTGGCGAAATCCAGCTCGGTCGTGTTGAACGTGAGGCGCACGGCGTCGGGCCCCGCGGCATCGCCCTGCACCCGCGCCTCCAGGTCGGCGCGCCCGGTAAGCGTGTAGCCGAACGCTGGCACAAACTGCCGCAATAATTCCCGCGCCGCGGCCAGATCCACCTGCAGGGCCTGGGCCGTGAACTGCCAGCGCCCCGCGCGCGACTCGGCATCCAAGCGCCAGCGTCCGCCCGCGCGCCGGACATCTTGCAAGGCGACCGTCACGCCCCCGTCCGCCGCCGCGTATTCGATCCGCGCCGTACCGGCCAAGGCCTCACCGAGCAGCTGCGCGACCTCGACGCGGCCCTGGCAGCGCGTGCCACGCACATCGTGCGTTAGCGTCGCGCACTGCACGCGCACGGCACCGACCGGCCCGAGCGGTGCCGGCAGCACCAGTTCGTCCAAGCTGACCTCGCCACTCAGCTCCGCCCCGGGGCCGAGATTGACCCACAGCGTCAGTGCCCGCGCCTGCCAGCCGGCGCCTTGCATGTCACCGAGACGGATCTCGACACGATCCACTGCATCGGCGGCAGTGCATAGCATGCACAGCAGCCAACCACCGAGAAAGGAACGCCTGATATCCACGCCGTAAACTATAACCGCACCAGGCGGATAGGCGGGCATGCGGGCAACATAAAGGGCGCGGCGTCACCCACGCTGGGAACAGATCAGGCGGTCTTGCATACACCTGCGGTGCGCGGACGGTCCCGTCTCGCTCACCGGCTGAGAACTTGCTGAGCAGTGACTCACCGCACACGATGGCGGCAGACAAAAATGGTGCCGTTGAAGGGAGTCGAACCCCCGACCTACTGATTACGAATCAGTTGCTCTACCAACTGAGCTACAACGGCGTAGGGCGGCGAGTATAAGAGAAAGCCGCGCAGAGGCACAACCGAACGCAGGTCAGGCCGGGGACTGGTTGCGGATGCGGATGATGATGTCGACGCCGTCGGCGACGGTGTCTTTGGGCAGCGGCGGGAGCGCCATCAGGGCGAGCTGGTCGGCGTCGATGTCCATCAGTTCGCCGGTGTCCACATTGTAGAAGTGATGATGATCGCGGGTGTTGGGATCGTAGAACACCCGACTGGGGTCGACGATGACTTCGCGGATCAGCCCCTTGGCGGCGAACAGCCCGAGGGTGTTGTAGACCGTGGCCTTGGAGACCCGCGCCGAATCCCAGTTGACCAGTTTGAGCACGTCGTCGGCGGACAGGTGCTGGTCGCGCGCGAACAGCACCTGGGCGATTTCGAGTCGTTGCAGGGTGGGTTGAATATCGCGCCGGGCCAGCAGGTCGAGCACTTGCTGCTGGCTGAGCGGCTGTTTTGGTGCGGGCAGTGACATGCGTCAAGTATATGGCTGCCGATTAGACAAAGTCCAGCCAGGGGTTAACCGCCTATTTTTTCAGTCGAATAGTCCGCGGGGTCGAACGTCGCGGCGCGCCCCAGCAGGAGGTCGGCGAGCAGCCGGGCCGAGGCTGGGCCTAAGACCACGCCGTTGCGGTAATGGCCGGCATTTATATATAGGTTGGCCAGGTCCGGGTGCCGGGCGATGCAGGGCACACCGATCGGCGAGCCCGGGCGCAGGCCGGCCCAGTGGTGTTCGAGTTCGCAGTCGGCCAGGGCCGGGATCAGGCGCACGGCCTCGGCGCGCAGGTCGTCCCGGGCGGTTTCCGTGGTCGTCTTGTCGAAGCCGACATGCTCCAGGGTGCTGCCGACCAGGATGCGACCGTCGCGGCGCGGGATCACATAGCGGCCGGCGTCGAGGACGATGCGGCGCACCTGGCCGGGCCGGGCGCGGAACAGGATCATCTGGCCGCGCACCGGGATCACCGGAAGGTCCAGGCCGGTGCTGCGCAGCAGCTCGCCGCTCCAGGCGCCACCGGCGACGACGATGTGCGCCGCCGTGAGCCTGCCCGCCGCGGTGACGACGCCGGTGACGCGCCCCGCCGCCGTCTCGAAGCCGTGCACAGGCGTCTGTTCGCAGAATTTCACGCCGTCGCGTTCCAGCGCCACGCGCAGCGCCTTGACCAGACGCGGGTTGCGCACCTGACCGACCTCGGGTAGCCAGCAGGCCTGCGCGGTGGTCGCGCCCAGCGCGGGTTCAAGTTCGCGCTGGGCGCGGGCGTCGGCCTCCTGCAGGCTGACCTCGAAACGCGCTGCCCAGGCCAACGCCGCGTCGCGCTCGCCGTCGTCGAGGATCAACAGGCCGGACGGCTCCAGCTCGGGATCGATACCAGACAGGGCGTGTGTCTCGGCCAGCAGTTGCGGGTAATGCCGCTGACTCCAACGCGCCAGGGCGCTCACCGGATCGGGATAACGCCAGGGATACAGCGGCGACAGGATGCCACCGCCGGCCCAGGACGCCTCGCGGCCGCTCGCGCCGCGTTCGACCAAGGTCACGCTCAGGCCGGCGGCGCGCAACTCGCGCGCGGTCAGCATGCCGATCAGGCCGGCCCCCACGATCAGACAATCGTTCAATACAGCTCTCCATCAACGTCGCCAGCAAGTGGCATCCGCATACTCCGGCGCAAACACCGGCCCCCGCTGATCCAGGGCGAACTCGCCGCAGACATCATGCTGCTGCGGCCCCGCGGGGCGCGGTTGCGCCGTGGCCAGAAATCCACTCGCTGAACGCTCACGCAAGTGCAGGCGGTAATGGCCGTCCAGGGAGGTCGCGTCCGCCCAACCGAGTTCGTCGAGACGGGCGTATTCCGCATGGTTGGCGCGCCACTTCTCCTGCGCCAGTTGCAGGCTCAGCAGGCTGGTGATCGCATCGCCGCGACGCCCGCGCATCAGCGTGTCCTGAAATCCGGGGACCGCAAGCGTCGCCAGGATCGCGACGATCGCCACGGCGATCAGCAGTTCCATCAAGGTAAAGCCCGCAACGCGGGCAACGTGTCTCATGGCATGCCCTCCCTGGCCGCACACGCGGGCTAGTATATGCCGCGCGCGCGGCTATAATCACCCCGCACAAGGAACCGCCCTGGAGAAACGATCATGGATGATCGCGCCGACTCCGGGTACACGCTCGTGGAATTACTCGTGACGCTCGCCGTGCTGGCGATCCTCACCACGGTCGCGCTACCCGCCTTCACTGACCTGATCGACAATCAGCGCCTGCGCGCGGCCGCGCAGCAGATCGCCACGGACCTGCGTTACGCACGCGGCGAATCCATCAAACGGCACACCAGTACGCCCATCGGCGTGAGTTTCTCGCCCGGCGATCAGTGGTGCTACGGCATCAGCCAGCAACTGCCCTGCGATTGCCGCGTGCAGGACCCGGCTCACGCGGACGCCTGCCGGCTGGATCTCTCGCAGCAACGGCAACTGCACGCCCCGCGACCGCACGCGCACATCGCGCTCATCGATGCCCGGTTCAGCGGCACCCAGACCACCGCCTTCGATCCGCTGCGCGGCAGCGCGCGCGCCGGCTCGGTTGCGCTGCGCTCGGCACGCGGCAAACAGCTGGAGGTGCGCGTGAGCACGCTGGGCCGCGTGCGCATCTGCGCGCCGGCCGACGGCCTCAGTCCGGCTGGATACGCGCCATGCTGAAACAGGCCGGCTTTTCACTGACCGAACTGATGATCGGCAGCACGGTGGGCCTGTTGGTGATCGCCAGCGCGCTGCACCTGTATGCACTGAATGTGCGCGCGACCGCGGACACGCTGCGCGCCAGCCGCCTGAATCAGGAGCTGCGCGCGACGCTGGAACTGCTGCGCGGTGATCTGCGCCGCGCCGGTTACTGGGCCGGCGAGCCCGGCGACACCCGTCCGCTGGACAACCCCTTCCTCGCCGCCGGCGGCGACCTCGCGTCCGGACAGGTGGACGGCGAGCCCGATCATTCCTGCATCCTCTACAGCTACGACGTCAACGGCGACGGACAGGTCGGCGTCGGCCCCGGCGGGACGGCCGCTGCGCACGC
Organism: Gammaproteobacteria bacterium; assembly: GCA_046260695.1. GTDB lineage: Bacteria > Pseudomonadota > Gammaproteobacteria > Thiohalobacterales > Thiohalobacteraceae > JAHJQQ01. The sequence continues at coordinate 4,104 of JBHEOS010000006.1, read as the reverse complement.
GACAACCGCGAACCTGGAGCAATTCGGCTTCCGGCTGCGCAACGCCCAGGTGCAGATGCGCAATGGCGGCACGCCGTTCAGCTGCACGGGCGGCAGCTGGCAGGCCGTGAGCGAGCCTGATACCGCAGTCACGCAGTTGCGATTCACGCTGCGGAACGACTGCCTGCGCCTGCCCGATACGACGCAACCCTGCGAAGCCGGCGCGCCCGCGCTGCTGCGCCGCCAGGTGCGGATCACGCTCGACGCCCACAGCCGCAGCGACCCGGCCATCACCCAACAACTCGCAACCACGGTCACGATCGCCAATGACAAACTCCTCGCCGCCCATCCATGACGTGAACGGGCACCGCCAGCGCGGCGCGGCCACGCTGCTGATCGGCTTGGTGCTGGTACTGGCCAGTGTCGCGCTGGCCATCAGCGTCGCGCACACCGCCGTGCTCGAACAGCGCATGGCGCGCAATACGCTGCTGGCGAGCCAGTCGGCCGAGGCCGCGCAGGCCGGTCTCGGCTTCGCCAGTGCCTGGTTGAAACACCGGCGTCCGGAATGGATCGTCCAGCCCGATGGCACGGCGGTCGCCAGCCCCGGGCACAACCCGCCCCGCCTGAGCAGCGCCGGCGGCGGCGACTTCGCCGTCAACCTCACCTACGAGCGCCGCGCCGGCTGGGCGGGCTTCATCCGGGTCGAGGCGACCGCCTCGCCGGCGGCGGCCCCGGAAATCGCGGCCCGGGTCAGCCAGTTCCTGCGCCCGGTCGGGGTGCTGACCCAGGCCGGCGAGACCGCACCGCCGCTGCTGATCGACGGCTGCGCGGACGTTTCAGCCGCCGGGGGCCTCTACCCTCTCGGCGCGGACACGCCCGAGGCAGCCGCCGCCATCGCCACCTCCGCGGATGCGGCCTGCATCACGGCCGGCGCGCTGCACGGTGGCGCGGCCCGTGGCGACGCGTTTCCCCCGGGCGGGCTCTGGGCGCAGGTCTTCAGCGTCGGACGCGCGGAATTCCAGGCACTGGCCGCGGAACAGGCCGCGCTGGACCTGCCGCCCACCGAGCGCGACTACTGGTGGGCAGAGGCCGCGGACCTGACCGCCGGCGAATGGCGCCGGGACCTGGGCCGCCCGGAACGGCCAATCGTCCTGGTGATCCCGGCCTCGCTCGGCTGCCCGCGCTTCGCGGGCGGGGTCCAGCTGATCGGCCTGGTGCTGATCGAGGCCAACTGCACCGACACCCCGGCCTGGGGCGAGGTGCGTATCTATGGAACGCTGGCGCTGGCCGGCGCCGCGCACCCCACCCCGCTCGGGCCGGGCAGCCGGCTGTTGCACATCAGCCACGCCCCACCGGCCACGGCAACCCGCATCGAGCCCCCGCCGCTGGAGATCCTGCCGCTGGCCGGCAGCTGGCGGGACTTCTGATGCGCACCCAACTCGGCGTCAGCCTGATCGAGGCGCTGGCCACCCTGACCCTGGTGCTGGTCGGGCTGACCGGCGCGGCCCGCCTGCAGATCGGCCTGCTGGCGGCCGGCGCCGAGGCCAAGGCCCGCGACGAGGCCACCGCCCTGGCCCTGGACACCCTCGCGGCGTTCCACGCGGTTACCAGCCATGCCGCGTACCGGCAGGTGATCGTGCCCGGCAGCCGCCGCCAGAACGGCCGTCTGCACACCTATCAACTGACCTGGACGGTCGAACACCACCCCGATCCCGACTACAAACGCGTCGACCTCCAGGTCGACTGGCCCGCCGACGCCCCCGCCCACCGCGTATACCTCCAGACCCTGATCCCCGGCCACGACCCGGCGCGTTTCGCCCACCTCCAACTGACCCCCTGATTCCGGTACAGATTCGCCCCCGGCCGCCGTTAACAGGCCATCGCACCGTGCCCCGAGGCTACCGCCGACGCCAGATTTCTGCCGCTCATCGGCGGAACCGGCCGCTTCATCGGGAAGCGGCAGACAGGCGCCGGTCGCCGGGGGTAGAAAGGGGTCATGAAAACATTCAGCGGATTTACGTTGATCGAACTGATGATCACGCTGGCCATCGCGGCGATCCTGCTCACCGTCGGGATACCGTCCTTCCAGGCGGTCTTCCAGAGCAACCGCCTCGCGACCCAGGCCAACGAGCTGATCGGCGCGGTCAATCTGGCCCGCAGCGAGGCCATCAAACGCGGCGCCAATGTGACCGTGCGGGCATCGACCGGGGGTTTCCAGAACGGCTGGTGCGTGCACCTCAACGCCAGCTGCACCGGCGACGACATCCTGCGGTTATTTCCCGCCATGAATCAGATGGCCGTCGACGCCGGCGGGACAACTGCCCTGGTCTTCAACGGCCAGGGCCAGAAGGCCACGCCGGCCGGCGAGGTGACCTTCACGATCTCGCCGGACGACTGCACCACGGGCGCGGCGAATCTTTCCCGCGCCATCAGCATCGCCAATACCGGACGCGCCAGCGTCACTGCGGGGGTTTGTCCATGAGCTCAGCAAAAACCCAATCGATCCGCGTTCCGGGGCAGGCCCACGGCGCCCACCGCGCGCGCGGCGTCTCGCTGATCGAGATCCTGATCACCGTGCTGGTGCTGGCCATCGGCCTGCTCGGCCTGGCGGGCTTGCAGGCCACCTCGCTGCGCAACAATCAGGGCGCCTACACACGCACCCAGGCGACCTACCTCGCCTATGAAATCGCCGACGCCATGCGCGCGAACATCACCGTGGCCCGGGCCGGCGGCTACAACCTTGGCTTCGGGGACGCCCCCGCCGGGGGCGGCATCGTGGGTGACGACCTCACCGCCTGGCGTGACCGCGTGATCGCCCTCCTGCCGGGCGGCGAGGGTGCGATCAGCCAGGCCGGCAACATCTTCACGATCAGCGTGCGCTGGGACGACAGTCGCGGTGCCGAGGCGGTCCAGACCTTCGCGGTGGTGACGCAGCTATGAACCCGAACCCGACAACAGCCCGCCGCCGCATCGCGCGCACCCAGACCGGTCTCTCGCTGGTCGAGATCATGATCGCCATGGTCATCGGCCTGATCCTGACCGCCGGCGTCATTCAACTGTTCATCGGCAGCAAGCAGACCTACCGCTTTCAGGACGGCCTGTCGCGGACCCAGGAAAACGCCCGCTTCGCGCTGGAGGCCCTGAACTCCGATATCCGCATGGCCGGCAACCTGGGCTGCACGGCCTTCGTGCAGAACGTCAACACCCTGCTGAACGCCCCACCCGCGTCCTTCAACCCGCAGGCCGGGATTCAGGGCTGGGAGGCAGCGGGCACCGCGCCGGGCAACAGCTTCAACCTGCCGGCAGAGACCGCCGCGGTCGTGGATGCCAGCGGCGGCAGCTGGAGCACCGCCGGCGGCGCCATACTCGACGCGGCCACCCTGTCGGTACCGGGTTCGGACATCCTGCGCATCTGGCGCGGCGACGGTCGCGCGGGACGCATCGACGCCACATCGACCACCACCGGGGCCAACATCGATATCGTCACCATGGAAGGCATCGCCTTCAATGATGGCGACATCCTGCTGCTCAGCGATTGCGAGAACGCCGATTGGGTGCAGATGTGTGGCGGCGGGGGCTGTACACCCGGCAACACCGCCACCGCGATCTTGACCCGACCCGGCACCGACAGCACGGTGATGCGGATTCAAAGCTACATCTACTACGTCGGTAAGCGGAACGACGCCACCGACAGCCCGCCGGGGCTGTTCCGCCGCCCCCTGGGTGTCACCGGGGGCAACGGGGCCGCCGCCGGCGCCGCCGAGGAGGTCGTCGAGGGCGTCGAGAACATGCAGGTGCTCTACGGCGTCGACACCAACGCCAATCGGATCGTGGACAACTACGTGACCGCGAACAACGTCAGCAACTGGAACAACGTGGTCAGCGTGCAGATCGCCCTGTTGATGCGCGCCACCGAACGCGGCGACGACATCAGCGGCGCGGCCACCTACACCCTGGCCGGCACGGATGCGAACGCCGCCAATGACCGGCGCCTGCGCCAGATCGTGAGCACCACGGTCACACTCAGAAACCGCGTCCCCTGAGGCCAATACCCATGCCGACCGCACCCTTCATCGCCCGTCAACCGGCCCGCCAGCGCGGCGCCGTGTTGATCATCAGCCTGAT
>JBHEOS010000059.1:0-11539 GCA_046260695.1 Gammaproteobacteria bacterium | reverse complement strand
GTGCAGGAGTTCCGCGAAGGACTCGGCGAGCCGGTCGGCCAGCGCCTTGAGCAGAATCGCGTGATAGTCATCGTGCTCGGCCTCGAAGCGCGCGACATGCGCGTCGATGCCGATACCGGCGGTGACCGCAAACGCGCCGATATAATCGTTGATACCGGTCGGCTTGGGCGCGACGAAATCCGCCAGGCACTGATTGGGCCGGCCCGGCGGCTTCCGGTTCTGTTGGCGCAGGTGATGTAGGGTGGTCAGCAGCGTGCCGCGGGTGGCGTCGGTGTATAACTCGATGTCGTCGTCGTTGACCTGGTTGGCCGGGAACAGGCCGAACACCGCGCACGCCTGCAACCAGTCCTCGTCAATGATCTGCTTGAGCATCGTCTGCGCGTCATCGAACAGCTGCCGCGCGTGCTCGCCGACCAGCGGGTCCTTGAAGATCTTCGGATAACTGCCGGCCAGCTCCCAGGTCTTGAAAAACGGCGTCCAGTCGATGTACCGGGCGATGTCGCTCAGCGAGTAGCTGTCGAATACCTTGAGGCCGAGCCGCCTTGGCGTCGGCGGCTCGTAGCCGGCCCAGTCGATAGGCGTCTTGTTGGCACGCGCCTCGGCCAGCGTCAGCCAGTCGGTCTTTTTGGCCTTGCCCTTGTGCATGGCGCGCACGTCGGCGTATTCGATCTTGAGCTTGGCGATGTACTCGGTGGCCAGGCCCTCGCTGACCAGGTTCTGCGCCACGCCGACCGCGCGCGAGGCGTCCTTCACGTACACGGTGGTGCCGGCGTAATGGGGTTCGATCTTCACCGCGGTGTGCACGCGCGAGGTGGTGGCACCGCCGATCAGCAGCGGGATCTTGAAGCCTAGGCGCTGCATCTCCTTGGCGACATGCGCCATCTCGTCCAGCGAGGGCGTGATCAGGCCGGACAGGCCGATGATGTCGACGTTCTCGGCCCGGGCGGCGTCGAGGATCTTCTGGGTCGGCACCATCACGCCGAGGTCGATGACCTCGAAGTTGTTGCATTGCAGCACCACGCCGACGATGTTCTTGCCGATGTCATGCACGTCGCCCTTGACGGTGGCCATCAGGATCTTGCCCTTGGCCCTGGCGGTTGCGTCTTTCTCGGTCTCGATATACGGCAGCAGATGGGCCACGGCCTTTTTCATCACCCGCGCGGACTTGACCACCTGGGGCAGAAACATCTTGCCGGCACCGAACAGGTCGCCGACCACGTTCATGCCGTCCATCAGCGGGCCCTCGATCACCTGGATCGGCCGCGCGAACTGCTGGCGGCAGGCCTCGGTGTCGGCCTCGACATAGGTGTCGATGCCTTTGACCAGCGCGTGCTCCAGACGCTTGGCGACCGGCCATTCGCGCCAGGCCAGATCCTCCTGTTTCTCGGCCGCGCCGCCCTCGCCCTTGTATTTGTCGGCGAGCTCCAACAGGCGCTCGGTCGCGTCCGGACGGCGGTTCAGCACCACGTCCTCGACTCGCTCGCGCAGCTCGGGGGGGATCTCCTCGTAGATGGCCAACTGACCGGCGTTGACGATGCCCATATCCATGCCGGCCTGGATGGCATGGTATAGGAACACGGCGTGGATCGCCTCGCGCATCGCGTCGTTGCCGCGGAACGAGAACGAGACGTTGGAGACGCCGCCGGACACCTTGGCGTGCGGCAGGGTCTGCTTGATGATGCGCGTGGCCTCGATGAAGTCCACGCCGTAGTTGTTGTGTTCCTCGATGCCGGTGGCGATGGCGAAGATGTTCGGATCGAAGATGATGTCCTCGGAGGGGAAACCGACCTGCTCGGTGAGAAGCGTGTAGGCGCGCGTGCAGATGGCCACCTTGCGCGCCTGGGTGTCGGCCTGACCGGCCTCGTCGAAGGCCATCACGATCACCGCCGCACCGTACTTGCGGCACAGTCTGGCGTGCTCGATGAACGCGGCCTCGCCCTCCTTCATCGAGATCGAGTTGACGATGCCCTTGCCCTGGATGCACTTCAGGCCGGCCTCGATGATCTCCCACTTGGAGGAATCCAGCATGATCGGCACCCGCGAGATGTCCGGCTCGCTGGCGATCAGATTCAGGAAGGTGACCATGGCCTCGCGGCCGTCGAGCATGCCCTCGTCCATGTTGATGTCGATGATCTGCGCGCCGTTCTCGACCTGCTGGCGTGCGACCACCAGCGCACGGTCGTAGTCGCCGTTCAGGATCATCTTCTTGAACAGTGCCGAGCCGGTAACATTGGTGCGCTCGCCGACGTTCACGAACAGCGAGTCCGCGCGGATGTTGCACGGTTCGAGGCCGGCCAGGCGCAGGCTGTGGTCGTGGGCCGGGAGCTTGCGCGGCGGGTAGGCCGCGACCGCGTCGGCGATGGCCCGGATATGCGCCGGGGTGGTGCCGCAGCAGCCGCCGATGATGTTCAGAAACCCCGACTGCGCCCATTCGGCGATCTCCCGGGCCATGGCCTCGGGCGATTCGTCGTACTCGCCGAATTCATTGGGCAGACCGGCGTTCGGATGCGCGTTGACGCCGCAGTCGGCGAGGCCGGCGAGTTCCTCGATGTGTTCGCGCAGTTGCTTGGCGCCGAGCGCGCAGTTGAAGCCCAGCGACACCGGGCGCGCATGGCGCAGGGAGTTGTAAAAGGCCTCGGCGGTCTGGCCGGACAGCGTGCGCCCGGAGGCGTCGGTGATGGTGCCGGAGATCATCACCGGCAGCCGCGTGCCGGTGTCCTCGAAGTAGCTCTCCACCGCGAACACCGCGGCCTTGGCATTGAGCGTATCGAAGATGGTCTCGATCAGGATGAGGTCGGCGCCGCCCTCGACCAGCGCCCGGGTAGCCTCATGATAGGTGTCGCGCAGGTCGTCGAAGCTGACGTTGCGGAAACCCGGGTTGTTCACGTCCGGCGACAGCGAGGCGGTGCGGTTGGTCGGGCCGAGCACGCCGGCCACGAAACGCGGCCGGTCCGGTGTCGCACAGGCGTCCGCGGCGGCACGCGCCAGCCGCGCGGATTCGAAATTCAGCTCGTAGACCAATGCCTGTTGCTGGTAGTCGGCGAGCGAGATGGCCGTGGAATTGAAGGTGTTGGTCTCGACGATGTCGGCCCCGGCCTCCAGATAGGCGCGGTGGATGTCAGCGATGATCTTCGGCTGGGTCAGCGACAGCAGGTCGTTATTGCCCTTGAGGTCGCACGGCCAGTCCTTGAAGCGTTCGCCGCGGTAGTCCGCCTCGTCCAGTTTGTAGGTCTGGATCATGGTGCCCATGGCACCGTCCAGGATCAGGATGCGCTCTTTGAGAAGATCTTCGAATTTTTGCATGGCTATTCAACGAGATGAAAGTGGCCGGGGAGTGTAACACGGTTGCCCCGGGGGCCCCAGGACGGGGCCGGTCGGGGTTGGACGCGCCGGGTCAGTCCAACCCCGCCTCGATGTCCAAGAACTCGACCTGGCCCGTTTCCAGCGAGTATTCCGCACCGACCACCCGCAGGCCCTGCTGCGCGATCAGGTCTTCCAGCAGCGCTGAGCCGTGTCGCAGGTGGTCCACCGAGGCGCGCACATTGGCGCGCACGGCCTGGGCGATCAGGGCGGCCTCGTAGTGGCGCAGGTCGGTATCCAGCAGGCCCGTCACCGCGGGCCGGATGCGATTCACGATGGACTGGATATTCAGGGATTTGGGCTCGGCGGGGCGCACTGCGCGTGTCCCAGGACCACCACCCGCCGGGTGCCGAATTGCGGCGCGGCGAATTCCACGCTGCCGACCTGGGACGGCGCGACGATGTTGCCGGCGACGCGGATCACGAACAGGTCGCCCAGACCCTGATCGAAGACGATCTCCGCCGGTACCCGTGAATCCGAGCAGCCAAGGATGATCGCGAAGAGTTCCTGACCCGCGGCCAACGCGGTGCGGTGGGTGTTGGCGAGCAGCGAATCGACGCGCAGCAAACCGGAGGCTAAGCGGTGATTGCCCTCGCGGAGGCGTTCCAGGGCGGCGACGACGCTGGGCATGGGTAATCCTGCGTTGGGCTTTGGCTGGGCCGGCGGCCATGATGCCAAGATACCCGCGGGCGGCCACAACCCGCGCCAGCGAATCTCCGGCAAGCTCCCGTGAAAATGTTAAAAAGCTCTGAATAGGTCTCCCGTTCGCCCTGAGCTTGTCGAAGGGCTCACCACGAATGGACTTGTTCAGGGCTTCCTTACTATATTGATGCGCGCGCCATCCGCAGCCTCATGCGTGCATACGCCTTCGCCACGGGACCCCACGACAGCAGCCGATTACCCGGCCCAACTGAGCCACGCCGTGCGCGGCCGGGTCGTCGGCAAGTAGCTGGGGCAGCTCGGACTGGTGCTGGCGCTGCTGACGCTGGTGCCACTGGCGGTGACGCTGGGCGTGGGCGATGCGTCCGCGTAGCCGCATCTGGCCATTGTGATCAGCCGGATCCGGCCTCCAGCGCCTCCCAACGCGCGTAGGCCGCCTGCAACTCCGCGCCAAGCGCGGCGAGCTGGGCCCGCTGGGCGGCGATAGCCTCGGCGTCCTGGCGGTAGAAATCCGGCTCTGCGAGGTGCGCCTGGAGGGTTTTGAGGTCCTGTTCCAGCGCCTCGATGCGCGCCGGCAGTAGCTCCAGCTCGCGCTGTTCCTTGTAACTGCGCTTGGACGCGCGGCGCGCGGGGGACACTGCGGCGGGCCGCTCGGCCACGCCTCCGCGCGCGGCCTCGGTCGAAGACGCGGGACGCTGGCGCAGCCAGTCGTCGTAGCCGCCGACATACTCGGCGAGCCTGCCGTCACCCTCGAATACCAGGGTGCTGGTGACCAGGTTGTTCAGGAACGCGCGGTCGTGGCTGACCAGCAGCAGGGTGCCCTGATAGTCCGCCAGGCGTTCTTCCAGCAGATCCAATGTCTCCATGTCGAGGTCATTGGTCGGCTCATCCATGACCAGAACGTTGAAGCGCTGGGTGAACAGGCGGGCCAGCAGCAGCCGGTTGAGCTCGCCGCCCGAGAGGCTACCGGCCGGCTGACGGGCACGCTCCGGGGCGAACAGGAAATCCTGCAGGTACGAGATCACATGCCGGTCCTGGCCGTCGACGGTGATCATCTCGCTACCCTGCGCGACGTTATCCAATACCGTCAGGTCGGGATCAATGCCGCGGCGCTGCTGGTCGAAATAGGCGATCTCCAGCTTCGTGCCCAGCCGGACACGGCCACTGTCGGGGACGAGCTGCCCGAGCAGCAGCCGCAGCAGCGTGGTCTTGCCGGCCCCGTTGGGGCCGATGATGCCGATCTTGTCGCCGCGCAGCAGCGTGGTGGAAAAGCCGCGCACGATGGGCGTGTCGCCCCAGGCGTAGTGGATGTCCTCGACCTCGGCGACCAGCTGCCCGGAACGTTCCGCCTCCTGGATCCGCAACCGGGCGCTGCCCTCGCGTTCGCGCCGCGCGCGGTGTTCCTCACGCAGTTGCTTCAAGGCCCGCACCCGGCCCTCGTTGCGGGTGCGCCGGGCCTTGACGCCCTGACGTATCCACGCCTCCTCCTGGGACAGGCGCTTGTCGAACAACGCGTTCTGCTGCGCCTCGGCCTCCAGGGCCGCCTGCTTACGGGTCAGATAGGTGGGGTAATCGCAGTCCCAGCTGGTCAGACGGCCGCGGTCGAGTTCGATGATGCGCGTGGCCAGGCGTTGCAGGAAGGCGCGGTCGTGGGTGATGAACAGCAGGGTGCCGTTATACCCGAGCAGGAATTCCTCCAACCAGGTGATCGCGGCGAGATCCAGGTGGTTGGTCGGCTCGTCGAGCAGCAGGAGTTCCGGTTCGGCCACCAACGCCCGAGCCAGCAAGACGCGGCGTTTCCACCCGCCCGACAGGCTCTCGAAGCTCAGATCCGGCTCCAGATTCAGCCGGGACAAGACCGCATCGACGCGCTGTTCCCACTGCCAGCCGTCGCGGCTTTCCAGGTCATGCTGGGCGCGCGCCAGCTGATCGAGGTTGGCCGGCGTCGCGTCCTGGGCCACGGCCAGACTGGCCGCGTGGTAGCCCGTCAGCAGCGGCGCGATAGCGCCCAGGCCAGCCGCGACGACCTCGAACAGTGTTCCGGCAAGATCGGCCGGCACGTCTTGGGTCAGCCGGGCGCAGCGCAGGCCTTGGCGTCGGTCGATGCTGCCCGCATCGGGCAGAATCTCGCCCGAGACCACCTGCATCAGGGTGGATTTGCCCGTGCCATTGCGCCCGATCAGGCAGACCCGTTCGCCGGGCTCCAGACTCAGGTCGGCCCCGTCCAGCAGCGGCTTGCCACCGAAGTCGAGCTGGATATTGCGCAGGGTGATCAGAGGCATGTGGGCGGGTTACCGGGGCGGAGTGAGCGGTGGGCGATCATGTCAGGTCGGGCTGGGCGGCGCCCCGGTTATCCACAAAAGCTGTGCATAACTTTGTGGAAGGATTGGGGTCAACCCACCCAGAACGGCGTCAATACTGGGGTCGGCTTAAATCGACCAAATTGTGACCATATTATTAATTCATTTAAAAATCATATAGATAAATATATTCACCGCAGGAAATCCCGGCACTTACGCGGCGCGCACGGAAAGACGTGTTTTTGACGCGGGCCTGTGCATAAGAATATCCGACGTACCGCTTCAGCGGCCTGGGTTCGGCCCTACGGAAATTCCTCGACTTAGCGGGGCCCATCCCGTGTCAGGCCGAGTTCGCCTGCCGTGACGCCGGGGAGACAGTGTCGGAAGATCCGACGCATCGGAAAATGCCCCAAAAGTTACCCCCGCAGCACCCGGTCTACCCCCGAATCTGGCCAGAAAATCGAGGGCCCCGCGCCTGGGGAGCCTTTGCAGGAACTCGGTCCAGGAGGTTGGCGGTGCTCAGGGCCAACCTCTCAGGCTGACGGTGGGCTTATAGCACACCGGTGCTGCACCAGGCGCCGGGACCTCCGGCAGACCCGTACCACCTTACGTGCTACTTCCGCAGGGGAAGGCGTCGCAGGTACGTCTAGAACGATTGGCCGGAATCTCCGTGGCGTGGGCAGTGTAGCAGATGGCGGAGCGCACTCTTTAGCACTCGACCGCCCTACGGCATCGCCGTATACTGCCGATATGATCTTTATCGAAGCCCCCTTGTTCAGCCGTCTGCTGGGTGAGTACCTGAGCGACGATGAATATGCAGCCCTGCAATGGGCTCTGGCCCAGCGACCGGAGGCAGGCACCATCATCCCCAGCAGCGGCGGCATACGGAAGCTGCGTTGGGCCGGCAGCGGCCGGGGTAAGCGGGGAGGGCTTCGGGTGATCTACTACTGGAAGAACCGGGCGGGTGAAATCTGGCTGCTCACGCTGTACGCGAAGAACGAGGCAGACGACATACCGCTGAATGTGCTGAGACAGTTGCAGCAGGAAATCGAATCATGAGCAAGAAACGAAACATCGGCCAGGAACTGCTCGACGGTATCCGCGCCATCAAGGCCGGCAAGGGCAATCGCATCAAGGTCGAAGTCACGCAGGATGTGCAGTCGATCCGTCAACGCATGGGCCTGAGTCAGTCCGCTTTCGCCGCCCTCCTCGGCGTCAGTGCGCGCACTCTGCAGGATTGGGAGCAGGGGCGACGTCAACCGACGGGACCAGCGCGCTCTCTGCTGCGCGTCGCGGAGCGGCATCCTGAAGCGTTGCTAGGTTAACCAGCGGGGGAGAACGTAGAGCACCCGGCGTGGTTCAGCCGGATCACGTCATCACCCTGCCGCAGACTCGCAAGTGCTGCCTGTGCGTCGCCGAAGGCAATGACGGACACCAGCACGCGGTCTGTTTCATTCTCGGCACGGACTTCGACTGGGACTGAGGCCTCGCAGTGGCGTAGGGCTTGCCATTGCTATCAGGCGACACTATGCATGGCGGTCGCGGTCTTGCCGTCGAAGATTACACCTACCTCAGTCGCCTATGCAGTCTCTTGGTCCTGCGATAGAGTCCCTTGGTCTAATCGTTGTATGTGTTTGTATTTCAAGGGTTATGGTGGGCCCGCTCGGACTCGAACCGAGGACCAAGGGATTATGAGTCCCCTGCTCTAACCAACTGAGCTACAGGCCCGGACTTTCCGCGCCCTAAGGTTGCGCAGCCAGGGACGCTGCACGCAGTGGGGCTGCCGGCGGGGGGAGTATAGAGAGGCGCCGCGGTGGCGTCACCCGCCGGATCGATCCGGCGGGTGACGGGCGATCAATTGCTCTCGATCTCCAGAAAGCTGCGCAGTGTTTCCGAGCGCGAGGGGTGACGCAGCTTGCGCAGGGCCTTGGCCTCGATCTGACGGATGCGTTCACGGGTGACGTCGAACTGCTTGCCGACCTCCTCCAGGGTGTGGTCGGTGTTCATGTCGATGCCAAAGCGCATGCGCAACACCTTGGCCTCGCGCGGGGTGAGTCCGGAGAGCACCTCTTGGGTGGCCTCGCGCAGACCTTCGACCGCGGCGGCGTCGACCGGCGACATGATGCTGGTGTCCTCGATGAAGTCGCCGAGGTGTGAATCTTCATCGTCGCCGATGGGCGTCTCCATGGAGATCGGTTCCTTGGCGATCTTGAGGACTTTGCGCACCTTGTCCTCGGGCATGACCATGCGTTCGGCCAGCTCCTCGGGGGTCGGCTCGCGGCCCATCTCCTGGAGCATCTGCCGCGAGATGCGGTTGAGCTTATTGATGGTCTCGATCATGTGCACCGGAATGCGGATGGTGCGCGCCTGGTCGGCGATCGAACGGGTGATCGCCTGGCGAATCCACCAGGTCGCATAGGTCGAGAACTTGTAGCCGCGGCGATATTCGAATTTGTCCACCGCCTTCATCAGGCCGATGTTGCCCTCCTGAATCAGGTCCAGGAACTGAAGTCCACGGTTGGTGTATTTCTTGGCAATCGAGATCACCAGACGCAGGTTCGCCTCGACCATTTCCTTCTTGGCGCGGCGCGCCTTGGCCTCGCCGATCGACATGCGGCGATTGATGTCCTTGATGTCGCTGATGGACTGCCCGGTCTCCTGTTCAATGGTGACCAAGCGGTTCTGAGCGCGGCGGATGTCGTCACGGAAGGTTTCGAGCGCGGCCGAATACTTGCTGCCGCCCTTGATCTGCTTGTCCAGCCAGTGCAGGTCGGTTTCGTTATCCGGGAACGAGGTGATGAAATCCTTGCGCGGCATCTGGGCGCGGTTCACGCAGATGTCCATGATCACCCGCTCGTGCGTACGGATACGTTCGACCATGCCCCGCAGGCGCACGGTCAATTCATCCACGATGCGCGGCACCAGCTTGAGCTGCATGAAGATCTCGCTCAGGCCCGCGCGATACTTCTCCTGCTGCTTGGCCGACTTGGTGTGCATGCATTTTTCATACAGCGAGGCCAGTTCGGTGAAGCGTGCGCGCGCCTCTTCGGGATCGGGTCCGGTGTCCAGCGCACTGGTTTCGGTGTCGGAATTTTCGTCATCGTCCTCGTCATCGGAGGCGGCGCGGGTCGTCGACTTGGCATCATCGTCGTCGAGCTTGATCTCGACCGGCGGAGGAATGACCTCATCGCTGGCATTCGGATCGATGAAGCCACTGATCAGATCGGACAGGCGCACCTCGCCGGCGGCGACCTTGTTGTATTCATTGAGCAGCAGCGCAATCGATTCCGGGTAGCTCGACAGCGCGGACAGCACCTGACGCAGGCCGTCCTCGATACGCTTGGCGATCTCGATTTCGCCCTCGCGGGTGAGCAGCTCCACCGTGCCCATCTCGCGCATGTACATGCGCACGGGGTCAGTGGTGCGGCCAAACTCGCTGTCGACCGTGGCAAGCGCGGCGGCGGCCTCTTCCGCGGCGTCTTCGTCGGTCACGGCGGCGCTGTTGAGCAACAGCGTGTCGGCATCGGGGGTCTCCTCATGGACGGAGATCCCCATATCGTTGATCATGTTGATGATGTCTTCGATCTGTTCAGGATCGACGATCTCATCGGGCAGGTGGTCATTGACCTCGGCATAGGTCAGGAAACCTTGTTCCTTACCCTTGGCGATCAATAACTTCAGTTGAGACTGCTGCTCTTGGTTCATGGGCCTTCACTATAGTGCTACGCGACTGATCCCGCCGGACCGGGGCAAAATTAAACGCCCAGTCTAGCGGAGGGATGGACGTATTACCAGCCGCTTATGGATGCCAGAGCCCTAGAAAAGGTTCCGCAACGGCCTTACGACAAACGCTTGCTGGGGCGGGCGAGACGGGCGAATTCCGCCTTCTCGTCCGCGGACATCTCACTGAGCGGTCGGCGCGACAGCTCGGCTAGGCGCGCCTCGCGCCGCTGTTCGTCGGGCATCGCCAGAAGGTGCTCGATCCCGTCCAGGAGCTCGCGCTCCAGATCCCCGGTCAGCTTGGGCATCGGCTCCGCGGCCAGCCGGGCCAACTGCCGTCCGGTCTCGGTGCCACGCCAGTGCTCGATCAGGACGCCGGTATGGATATGGGGACGGGTCCTGAGAAAGTCAATCAGTTCAATCAGTAACGGCGCGCCTCGCAAGGTAATTTCAGCCAGACGCTCGGGCCGCTCGACGAGACCGGCCAGTCGCGGCTCCTGGAGCAGCAGCACGACCAGCCGGCGGATCGGACTCAGCCCAGGGTCCCGGCGGGCGACCTCCCGCGTTGCGACCCGGGGCGGCCGCGGCGTCTGGGCATGGAGCGTGGCCAGGGCGTCACGTGGCAGATTCGACAGGTCCTCAAGACGGTCCACCAACATGCGCTGGAAGACCCCCGCAGGCAGTTGAGCCAGCAGCGGCTTGGCCAGTGTCACCAGACGTGCGCGTCCATCCATGCTGGCTGTATCGACTTGCGCCAATAAAGCTTCAAACAGGTACTCTGAAAGTGGGATGGACTCACCAATTCTTTGCTGGAACAGTTCCTTGCCTTCCTTGCGGACCAGACTGTCGGGGTCCTCGCCGTCGGGCAGGAACAGGAAGCGGGCCTGGCGGCCGTCCTGGAGCACCGGCAAGGTGTTTTCCAGTGCCCGCCAGGCCGCGGCGCGCCCGGCGCGATCGCCGTCGAAGCAAAACACCACCTCGGGCACCACCCGGTAAAGCTGCTCCAGGTGTTCGCGGGTAGTGGCCGTCCCCAAAGTCGCCACGACATTGCCGATGCCGAACTGGGCCAGGGCCACGACGTCCATATAACCCTCGACCACCAGCAGGCGCGTCAGTTTGCGTTCGCGTTTGCGCGCCTCAAATAGGCCGTACAGCTCGCGGCCCTTGTGGAATACCGGGGTTTCGGGCGAGTTCAGGTACTTGGGCGTGTCATTGCCCATGACCCGGCCACCGAAGCCGATCACCCGGCCGCGCCGATCGTGGATCGGGAACATGATGCGGTCACGAAATCGGTCATAGAGGCCCCGTGCGCCGGGTCCCTCGTCCTCGCGTTTGATCAGCAGTCCCGCGCGCTCCATCAGGGTTTGAGTCGCTGCGTCCCCGCCCAGGGCCTGCAGGAGGTTGTCCCAGCCGGGCGGGGCATAGCCGAGCCCGTAGTCCTTGGCGATTTCGCCACTCAAACCCCGGCCCTTGAGGTAATCCACGGCGCGCGCCGATGC
>JBHEOS010000058.1:0-11552 GCA_046260695.1 Gammaproteobacteria bacterium | reverse complement strand
TCGTGCGGCTGCAGCTGGCGCAGGTTGTCGTAGCGGTTGCGCGCCACCTCGCCAGAGCCCGGGGTCTTGAGGTCCATCACCTTGATCACGCGCGGGTCGACCGGGGCCACGTCCAGCGCGCCGCTGGTTTCCAGCGAGACCGTGTAACCGGCATCGCACAGGCGCGTGAGCAGCGGCAGGCAGGCCTTCTGTGCCAACGGCTCACCGCCGGTCACGGTCACATGCCGGACGCCGTAGGCCGCGGTGTGCGCGAGGATCTCGTCCAGCGACTGCCACTCGCCACCCTGAAAGGCATACGCGGTATCGCAATACCCGCAGCGCAGCGGGCAGCCGGTCAGACGAATGAACACCGTCGGCCAGCCGGTGCTGCGCGACTCGCCTTGCAGGGACAAGAAGATTTCTGTGATGCGCAGGCGTTCCGGCGACGGGGCCGCCGCCGGCATGTTGCTCATCGCGGATACCGTTTCGTTCATGGGCGCAGTTTACTACATACCACCCGATCGCCCGGCCAGAGGCCGCTTCTACAACAGACGCGATCAGCGGCCTTCGCGACTCATGCGTTGCAGGCGTTCGTTGGCCAGGCGCGCGGCGGTGCTGTCGGGGAAACGTTGCACCACGGCCTGGAGCTGTTCACGGGCGGTCTTCCAGTCACCCTGCTCGTAATGAATGTAACCGATCTTGAGCAGGGCATCGGGCAGCTTGGTGCTGGCAGGGTGGTCATCAAGCAGCTTTTGGAATTCTTCCAGGGCCTGCGGGAACTGGCGGGTGACGTACTGGGTCTCCGCCAGCCAATACCGGGCATTATCGGCATAGTGGCCGTGCGGGTGATCCGCCAGAAACGTCCGGTAGGCCTGCGCCGCCTCCGCGTAACGCCCCGCCCGCAGGATGTTCAGGGCCTGATCATAGGCGGCCTGCTCCTCGCGCGAGGCCCCCGACTGCTGCGCGACTGCGGGCGCTGGCGCATGAAGGCCGGGGATGTCGTCCGCCGCCGGCGTGACCGGCGGCGACTCCAGCTCCACAGCCGCGCCAGGGAATGGCTCCAGCGTGCCGCTTACCTCGCCGCCCACGCGTTGCTGGCCTTGCAACTGCTGCAATTGGTACCCCTGCACCTCGACCTCGCCGCGCAGTTGCCGCACCTCACGCTGGAGCTGCTGCACCTGGGTCAGCAGCTCGATCAGGCTCTGACTCTGCACCAGGGCCTCTATGCGCTCGACGCGGTATTCGAGACTGCCCTCGCGCGCGGCGCTGGCGGCGGCGGAGAATCCCGCCGCCGCCAGCAGCACGCCCAGCCGCAGCGGCTTGCGCAGGGTCATCTCAGCGTCCCGGATAGATCAGCTCGACGCGACGGTTCCGCGCGTAGGCCGATTCGTCATGACCTTCGACCACCGGCTTCTCCTCGCCGTAGCTGACCGTGCTCAGCTGCTGCGAGCCGGCACCCTGGAATTCCAGGATCTGGCGCACCGCCTGGGCACGCCGCTCGCCCAGACCGATGTTGTACTCGCGCGACCCGCGCTCGTCGCCATGCCCTTCCAGGACGATCGCCGCCTGCGGGTTCTCGCGCAGGTAGGCCGCGTGAGCGGCCAGCAGGTCGTGATCGGCAGCCCGCACCTCGCTGCTGTCGAATTCGAAATAGATGACCCGTTGCGCCAATGGGCTGCCCGGGTCATCGATCGACATACCCTGGAACATGCCGCTGCCCAGGGAGATGCCCTGGGTCATGCTGTCGCCAGCACCGACGCCTCGATCCTCGATCGTCGCATCGCCCGCGGCCTTCCTACCCGTGCTACTGCAACCACCGGTCAACGCCACGACGCAGGCCAGTACCACCAGTTTTGAATACACGCGCATAACACTCTCCCGATTGTTCATGTTGATGAATTGAATTAACGCGGCAGGAACGGCGACCATGCCGGTTCGCGCACATCGCCCTCCTGAAATCGGAGCCGCTGTCCGACCCGGCCATCGACCGAGCTTGCGGCCAGGTTGCCACGGCTGCCTGTCTGGCTGGCATACAACACCATGCGCCCGTTGGGCGCGAAGCTGGGTGATTCGTCCAGGCGCCCGTCGCTGATCACGCGGAGCTGGCGGCTGGCCAGTTCGTACACGGCGACCCGGTAGTTTCCACTGCCGTCCCGGTGTATCAGGGCCAGGCGCCGACCGTCGGGCGAGAAATCCGCGCTGGCATTGTAGTTGCCCTCGAAGGTCAGGCGCTGGGCCTGCCCGCCGCCGGCCGGGACTTGGTACAGCTGTGGCCCGCCGGCGCGGTCGGAGGTGAACACCAGGCTGCGCCCATCCGGGCTCCAGGCCGGCTCCGTGTCGATCGCCGGGCTTTGGGTCAGGCGCGTGAGGCCGCCGTCGGCCACGCGCAGCACATAGATCTCGGGATTGCCGTCGCGCGACAACGTAAGCGCCAGGCGCGTCCCATCCGGCGACCAGGCCGGCGCGCCGTTGATGCCGGCAAAGTTCGCCACGGCACTGCGCTGTCCGGTGCGCATATCCTGCACGTAGATCTCGGCGCGGCGTTTCTCGAACGACACATAGGCGATACGCGAGGCGTCCGGCGACCAGGCCGGCGACATGACCGGCTCCTTGGAGCGGACGATGGTCTGCGGTCCGTAGCCGTCAGAATCGGCCACCTGCAATTCGTAGAGCTTGCCCTTGCCGCTGCCACTGGCGGTCACATAGGCAATGCGGGTATTGAAGGCACCGCGCTCGCCGGTCAGCGACTCATAGATGAGATCGGCGGCCTGATGCGCGGCGCGGCGCAACTGAGCGCGTGTGGCCGGCAGGGTGAAGCCGGCCACCCCTCCACCGCGCAGCACGTCGAGTAACTGGATGCGGATGTTGTAGCTGTCGGTGCCGGTCGCCTCGATCTGGCCGATGACCAGGTTGTCGACCCCGAGCACGCGCCAGTCGCGGAAATTCACCTGGGCGGCCTGGGTGGGCCGCGACAACATGTCGCGCGCCGGGACCGGGGCGAACCGGCCACTGCGCTGCAGATCGGCGGCGATGATGGCGGCGACATCCTCGGGCAACGCCTGCGGCGCGGACCAGCCGAACGGCACCACCGCAATCGGCAGCGCGCCCTCGACGCCCTCGCTGATCTCGATGGTCAGCACCGCCTGGGCACTGCCGGCGAACAGGCATAGCCACGCACTCAACCACAGTTTGTGCAGCGTATTGGCCATTTTTGGCAATTCCTTCCTCTGTCTATCGAGCATGATTGAATGCCGGATCTTCTCGCCATCACGGTGCAGTTTACACACTGCCCGCGGCAAAGGTCAGGGGTTCGCCCCCGTCACTTCGGCGCAAATACGAACTCGATCACACGCAGGCTCTCGAACAGCGCGGGGTCCGGCGGCAGCGGCAGCGGCGCGGCACGCAGCACTGCCGCCTCCACGGAGCGGTCGAAGGCGGCATCGCCACTGCTCTGCACGATCTGTACGCTGGCCACATCCCCGCCCGGGATCAACCGCACTCGCACGGTGCAGGACAGACCGACCCGGAAGCTCGGCGGCTGAATCCAACTGCGTTCCACCTTCTGACGCATGGCCGCGGCATATTGCCCCAAGACCTGCCGATTGCGCGCCGCATCCAGCGCTGCGCGCTCGGCCGCCAGTTGCGTCTGCAAGGCCTTCTCCGCCGCCTTGCGCTCGGCCTCGGCCTTGGCCTTGGCGTCCGCTTCGGCTTTGGCCTTGGCGGCGGCGGCCTTGACCTTGGCGTCCGCCTCAGCCTTGGCCTTGGCCTCGGCCTCGGTCTCGGCCTTGCGTTTGGCCTCGGCATCCGCCTTGGCCTTGGCTTCAGCCTTGCGTTTGACCTCGGCCTGCTTCTGCTCTTCGAGTTTGCGCTTGGCCGCCTGTTCCTGAAGGCGCTGCTGTTCGACCCGTTCGCTTTTCAGGGCTTCGAGACGCTGCTGTTCCTGTTTGCGCGCGGCCTCGGCCTGTTGGGTCTGCTCTTCGATCTGGCGCAGGCGCTCGGCGGCCGCCTGCGCCTCGCGCTGTTCTTCCGCCTGCAGGCGCTGCATCTCGGCGTTGACCTTGGCTTCATCGACGATCACCGCCTGCACCGGCTCGGGTTTGGGCACACCGCTCGCGGTCGGCTTGGGCGTCCAATCCATGCTGAACACCAGCATGACCACCAGCACCAGATGCGCCAGCAGCGCATACATAAAGGCACGCGGATGTTCCTTGATGATCTGCCACATAAGCCCTCAGCGCCCAGCCGCCGGCGCGGTGTCTTCGGTCACCAGACCCACGCCCGGGGCCCCGGCCTGCTGCAACAACACCATGGCACGGACCACGGTGCCGTAGTCGACGTCGCGATCGCCGCGCACCAGGATCGGCGTCTGCGGTTTGTATTTCAGCACCGCGGCGACGCGCTGCACGATGGTTTCCTCATCCACCGGCGCCTGGGTATCGCCGCCGACATTCAGATAGTAGTTTCCCTGGGCGTCGACACTCAGCTCCAGCGGCTCACCCTGCTCCGGCGGCAGCGGCTCGGCGCTGGCCTGGGGCAGTTCCACCTGCACGCCCTGCTGGAGCAGCGGCGCGGTGACCATGAAGATCACCAGCATGACCAGCATCACGTCGATGTAGGGCACGACGTTGATCTCGCCCATCGGCTTCTTGCGGATGCGCTGCCTGGCCATGGCTCAGCCGTGCACCTGGCGCATCAGAATGGAGGAGAATTCCTCCAGGAAATTGTCGTAGCGGCTGATCAGCCGCTCGACATCGTTGGAATAGCGGTTGTAAGCCACCACCGCGGGGATCGCGGCGAACAGGCCCATGGCGGTGGCCACCAGCGCCTCGGCGATGCCGGGCGCGACCATGGCCAGGGTCGCCTGCTGCACATTGCCCAGGGCGCGGAACGAATTCATGATGCCCCAGACCGTGCCGAACAGGCCCACATAGGGACTGGTCGAACCGACGGTGGCCAGAAACGACAGGTTCTGTTCCAACCGGTCGATCTCCCGCGACAGCGCCACCCGCATGCTGCGCTGCACGCCTTCGATCAGCACCTGGGGATCATTGCCCGACTGCTTGCGCAGGCGCGCGAACTCCGTGAAGCCGGCCTCGAAGATGTCGGCCATGCCGGCCGCCTCGCCGGGCGCCTCGCCGATCTCCTTGTATAGCAGGCCGAGGTCGCCGCCGGACCAGAAGCGCTTCTCGAAGTCATCGGCCTCGCTGCGCGCCTGCCCCAGTACCTTTTGCTTGTGGAAGATCATGGTCCAGGAAATCACCGAGATGACCGCCAGCAGGAGCATCACCAGCTGCACCACCGGGCTCGCCCCGGTGATCAGGTGCAGAATGGACATATCAGTCGACATCGGAAAACCCCTTGAGTAACGCATCCGGAATGGGTCGGGGGCGGAAGCTGGCGGTATCCAGGCTGGCGATGCGGATGCGCCCCGCGCACAGGCTCTCCTGCCCGCGCAGCACCGCCTGCTCGAAGACCAGGCTGACGCGGCGGCGTTCGCTCACGCGCGCCGTTACGCACAGCGCATCGTTGAAACGGGCCGGACGCTGAAAACGCAGTTCCACCTCGGTCACGGCGAACACGATCCCTGCCTCGCGCGCCAGCCGGTCTTGCTCAAAGCCCAGGCTGCGCAGCCATTCAGTACGGGCGCGCTCCATGAATTTGAGGTAGTTGGCATAGTAGACCACCCCGCCGACGTCCGTATCCTCATAGTAAACGCGCACCGCCCAGCGGAATGTCTCCACCGCGCCCCTCCTCGCACCCGACCGATCCGCAGCATAGCTTACCGGCGCGTATGCATCCTATCCAGCAAAGACAGGAATTCACTGTGATCGATCCGTCCGTCCCGGTTCTGGTCGGCGGCCGCCAGCGCCCGCGCCCACCCGGGCTTCAGGTGCAGCTCGGCGGGGTCCAGATAACCGTCATGGTTCCGGTCCAGGGACAAGAACCAGCGGGTGGGAGTTCCGGCGTGGGGGTACAGGGGTTCGGCCACAACCCCGCAGGCAAGCCATAACAGTGCCGTCGGCACTGCATAGAGCACACGTAACATAAATTTTTTGAAAGGGTCCAGCAGACGGTGTTCGATCCCGGATCTCGGGATGCCCCGGGAGGGCACTCAGAACATGGCCTCCCGTGGGCGCGACTATATACGCTCAATTCTCGGGGCCGTCAAACAACGGTAATGCCTCCGCCTCCGTGGCGCGGGCCGGCACCTTCAGGCCGAGGTGCAGGTAGGCCTTGCGGGTAGCCACGCGTCCGCGCGCGGTGCGCATCAGGTAGCCCTGCTGGATCAGGTAGGGCTCCAAAACCTCCTCGATGGTGCCGCGCTCCTCGCCGATGGCCGCGGCCAGGCTGTCGATGCCGACCGGCCCGCCGTCGAACTTGTCGATCAGGGCGCTCAACAGGCTGCGGTCCATCAGGTCGAAGCCCTGGGCATCGACCCGCAACAGCTCCATGGCCTTGATGGCGATCTCGGCGTCGATCCGACCACCGCCCTTGACCTGGGCATAGTCGCGCACCCGCCGCAGCAGCCGGTTGGCGATGCGCGGGGTGCCGCGCGAGCGCTTGGCCAGCTCCTGCGCCCCCTCGGGGGTCATCGCGACACCCAGGATCGCGGCCGAGCGCAACAGAATGCCGGCCAGATCGGCCGGGCTGTAGAACTCCAGGCGCTGCACGATGCCGAAGCGGTCGCGCAGCGGCGAGGTCAGCAGCCCGGCGCGGGTGGTCGCCCCGACCAGGGTGAACGGCGGCAGGTCGAGCTTGATGGAGCGCGCGGCCGGGCCCTCGCCGATCATGAGGTCGAGCTGGTAGTCCTCCATCGCCGGATAGAGGATCTCCTCGACCACCGGGCTCAGACGGTGGATCTCATCGACGAACAGCAGGTCGTGCGGCTCCAGGTTGGTCAGCAGCGCGGCCAGATCGCCGGGCCGTTCCAGCACCGGTCCGGAGGTGTGCCGCAGGTTCACGTTCAATTCGTTGGCGATGATGTGCGCCAGGGTGGTCTTGCCCAGACCCGGCGGGCCGAAGATCAGCACATGGTCCAACGCCTCGCCGCGGGCGCGCGCCGCGCCGATGAAGATCTCCATCTGCTCGCGCACCTGCGGCTGGCCGACATAATCGGCCAGCCGTTTCGGCCGGATGGCGCGGTCGATGCGCTCCTCGTCGGCGGAGGCGGCATGGGGGTCGATCAGGCGGTCGCTGGACATGCGGGGAAGATACCCGATAGACGGGTGAAAGCGAACCGATCAAGGGGCATTGCCGCGGTCGTTGACACCGGCAGTGTAGGCACGGGCTCTGGCCGCGAACCACGTCCCGCCTGACTCACCGCGGTTCGTTACGAGACGGTTCAAGGGCGCGGCAGAGCGGGCTTTCGCCACCGAGGCACGCACCCTACCCGACACGATGGGGCACACGCCGACCGCGCGAAGCCGGCCCCAGGGCATGCATACGCTGCATACCCTGGGGCCGGCGTAGCCGCCGGGCGCGGAGAAAGGCCGGCTCGCCGCGCCGATACATGACCCGCACGGTGGGTTATGTCTATAATCCCCGCCCGTCAGATGCCCGCCCGCGCATCGGTACCCCCCCTCGGAGGGTGGCTGCGTGCCAGCGCCCCTGGGGTCGACGCGGTCACGACTTCCAACAACCAGCGATAGAGTGAGGACCATGAGGATACAGAGCGGTTTGAAGATGTGGACGCTGGGGCTGTGCGCCCTGGCGGCAACCCCGGTGCTGGCCGCCGGCAATCCCGAGGCGGGCCGAACCAAGGCCTTTACCTGCATGGGCTGCCACGGCGTCGCCAGCTATAGCAACGCCTACCCGACCTACCATGTCCCCAAGCTGGGCGGCCAGCACGCGCAGTATCTGGTCGCGGCCATGCAGGGCTACCAGAACGGCCAACGCGCCCATGGCACCATGCACGCGCAGATCGCCGATCTGAGCGAACAGGACATGGCCGACATCGCCGCCTACTTTGAAGCGCGCGGCCAGTGAGCCCCGGACACCCCACAACGATTGTCAGAAGGTATGTGATATGAAAACCACCCCCCTGTTCGTCCTGGGCCTGCTGCTGAGCGGCCTGGCCGGTAACGCGGCCGCCGCCGACCTCAACGCCGGCAAGGAAAAAGCCGCCCAGTGCGCCGCCTGCCATGGCGCCGACGGCAACAGCAGCGATCCGCAGTACCCGCGTCTGGCCGGCCAGTACGCCAATTACCTGGAACGCGCCCTGTTGGACTACCGCTCCGGTGACCGCACGAATCCGATCATGGCCGGTTTCGCCGCCGCGCTGAGCGACGCCGACATCGCCAACCTGGCCGCCTATTACGCCAGCCAGTCCGGCGTGGTCACGACGGTGCAGTCGCGCCTGCTCGATAAATAATCGGCGGCCGAGGGGCGGGGTCAGGGGCGCCTGAACCCGCTCGCCTGCGCACCTCGACACCCGACGCGCCCCGGAGGGAAGCGCATGGCCCGGCACGGACCTCCCTGCACTGCGACACCGCAGCGGGCTGACCGCCCGGCCGCGTGGGGCCGGTTCACGGTCACCGCCCCGCGCGCGCTCGGCCCCGGGGCGAGGCGCGGATGACCGCCCCACCCTCCAGCCCCACCGCCCCCGCTAACCGCACCGTCTACGCCTGGGCCTGCTACGACTGGGCCAACTCGGCCTTCGCCACCACGGTGATGGCCGGGTTCTTTCCGCTGTTCTTCAAGCAATACTGGAACGCCGGCGTCGCCGACACACTCAGCACCTTCCGCCTCGGCATCGCCAACTCGCTCGCCAGCCTGATCGTGGTGCTGCTGGCACCGCTGCTCGGCGCCATCGCCGATCGCCTGGACCGGCGCAAGGGTTTCCTGCTGCTGTTCGCGGCCCTGGGCGTGACCATGACCGGCGCCCTGCACTTCGTCGCCGCCGGCGCCTGGGAGCTGGCCGCGCTGTGTTATGTGCTGGCGGTGCTGGGCTTTTCCGGCAGCAACCTGTTCTACGACGCACTGCTGGTGTTGATCGCCCGGCCAGCCCAGTGGGACCGCGTCTCGGCGCTGGGCTTCGCGCTCGGCTATCTGGGCGGCGGCCTGCTGTTCGCGGTCAACGTGCTGATGGTGCTGCATCCGGATTGGTTCGGCCTGGCAGATGCCAGCACGGCGGTGCGTCTGAGCTTTCTGACCGTCGCGCTCTGGTGGGCGGCCTTCAGCCTGCCGCTGCTGTTCTGGGTGCACGAGCCGCACCGCACCGCGCCCGGCCCGCTGCGGCAGTCCCTCGGCGCCGGTCTGCGCCAGCTTGGGCGTACCCTGCGCGAGATCGGCCGGCTGCCGCACACCTTTCTGTTCCTGCTCGCCTACTGGCTGTACATCGACGGCGTCGACACCATCGTGCGGATGGCCGTCGATTACGGTCTGTCGCTGGGCTTCCCGTCCAACAGCCTGATCACCGCCTTGCTGATCACCCAGTTCGTCGGCTTCCCCGCCGCCCTGGCCTTCGGCCGCCTGGGCGAACGCATCGGCGCGCGCCGGGGCATCCTGATCGCGCTCGGCGTGTACATCGCGGTGACCGCCTGGGGCGCGTTCATGGACCAGGTCTGGGAGTTCTATCTGCTGGCGGTGGTGATCGGCCTGGTGCAGGGCGGCGTGCAGTCGCTCAGCCGCTCGCTGTACGCGCGGCTGATCCCGCCGCAGCGCAGCGCGGAATTCTTCGGCTTCTACAATATGCTCGGCAAATTCGCCGCGGTGCTGGGACCGGCGCTGATGGGCGGGGTCGGCGTGCTCAGCGGCAGCCCGCGCATCGGCATCCTCTCGCTGCTGGTGCTGTTCCTGCTGGGCGCCTTCCTGCTGACGCGCGTAGACCTGGAACGCGGCCAGCGCGACGCTGGCCTGGGTGCCTCATGAGCTGCCATGGCGCGGGCTCACGCCCCACAGCCGCCCCGCACGGTGCAGCTCGCGCACGTCACCGTGCGCGGCGAAGTGCGCGATCAGGGCCGGGGACGGGTTCAGCAGGAAAACCTCACCGTCGAGCCGTGTGAGCTCGGGCAGATAATCGGAACGGATCGGCAGGAAGCGCGTCTTGGCTTGAACCTCGTGCGCGACGGACAAGATCTCGCCGGGATTGATATCGCCGTTCTGGCAAATCACCAACGGCCGCGCGGCGGCATCGATCTGCCGCGCCACCTCGCCGTTGTGACTGCTCAGGGATTTGTTCCACCAGGACTCCGCCTGCACGAACTTAAGGCCCGAGCCCAGCCCCAACCCCAGCAGACCCATCCAAACACTCAAGACCAGGATGCGCGGCACGCGGCGCGGGTCCTCCAGCGCCTGGGCGAGGCCGTAGGCGACCATGAACATCAGCACCAGGAACGCCGGCAGCAGATAGCGCGCCTCCTGGGAACGCCGGCCACCGCCGATCAGGTCCGGGCCGATAACGCTGCCGAGCGTCACCAGCAGTAACAGGAACAACAAGCGCCTTGCCGGCACCGGTGCGGACCGCGCTGTGCGGAAAATTCCGTACAGCAGCAGCACCAGCACCGGCGGCAGCCAGGCCAGTACCGGCCCGATGCCGTCCACGAACTGGCGCACCAGGTGCATGCCCCAGGCGCCACTGAGACGTTCGAACGGGATCTCCTGCCGCATCCAGCCGGTCACATTCGCCACATCGCGCAGCCCACCGTGAAACAACAACAGCCATGGGGAGAACAGCGCAACCGCGGCCAGCAGCGCCAGCGCGAACGACCGCCACTGCGCGCGCGCCACCCAGGCCAGCCACAGGGCCTGCGCCGCCACCAGCACGGCGAGCATCAGGTGGGTGTACAGGCCGAGCGTCACCAACCACGCGTACAACGCCCAGGACGCCCTGTCGTTGCGTCGATGCGCGCGTAGCAAGGCGGCGCACACCGCCACGGTCATCACCGCCCACAGACTGTATTGGCGCGCCTCCTGCGCATACACCAACTGGAACGGCGACAGCGCGATCAGACCGAGGATGATCCAGGCGCCGGGCCCTCCGCCGAACAGCTCGCGCCACAACCAAAACACGCCCGGCAGTAACAGCAGGCTGAACAGGGCCGCGACGCCGCGGGTCGCCAGCTTCGCGTCCTCGGTGAACAGAAACCCGGCGCGCGCCGCCACGTAGTACAGCGGTCCGTGCTCCGGGCGGGTGATCAACGCACGCAGGGTGTCGGCGAAGCCGTGCCCCAGGGCGGGACGCTGAAATTCCAGCAACGCATCCCGGGTAATAACCCGGTTGTCGAACACCGCGCCGACGAAGACCGCCGTGCTGTAGCCCGACACGCGCAACGCGGTGTGCGCCTCGTCGTGCCATAGGAGCTTGCCATCGAGGTGGGTGAGGCGCAGCCCTATCCCGGCCAGGATGGCCAGCAGGGCCAGGGTGATCAGCCATCGCGGGGTTCGCGCGGAAGCCAGGGGGTCAGTGCACAGCGAAGGCTTGCAACAGTGCGCCCCGGCGGTCAAGGGACTACGGTCTATGCGCAGCGGCATGGTGGGGTCCAGGACCCAGGCGTGCGCCTGGACGGATGTAGTGCGGGGATTACAAGGGCCGGCGGCAAGCCAATGTTGGGTGGCATGCCTCGCCGCAGCCG
>JBHEOS010000057.1:568-11848 GCA_046260695.1 Gammaproteobacteria bacterium | reverse complement strand
CCGATCGACCAGAAAATCCGCCGGCATGGTCGTGAGGCTGCCGTTGATCCTTAACGGTAGATAGCCTTTTCCGAACATGCCGTAGATCAAGGTCGGCATGCGAACGAGCATGCCCTTCAGCACACCGTATATCGAATGCTCGACGCCATAGGCCTTGTGGTAGACGTTGCCTTCATCGGCGAGGATCGGAAAGGGTGAGTGATGCCGGTCCGCGTGGCGCTGGAGATTATCCAGCGCCGAGTCAAACACGGCGATGATCACGAATTCCTCCGGAAGCTGGGCATAGTTGCTCACCAATTCGTGGATGCGCAGGTTGCAGAACGGACAGGCCGCGAATCTGAGGAATGACAGCATGAACGGCCGTCCCCTCATGCTGTCGAGGTCGAATGTGCTGCCATCGAGCGCGGGAAGCCTGAGGCCCTTTACTGCGTCGCCGGGTTTACGTTTCACGCCGGCGCCTGCCAGGCACGGCTGGAAAAGACGGCATCGAGTTCGGTGCCGACGATATGGTTGGTGTAGTTGGAGAGGGTTTTCTGACCTACGCCGAGGATCACATCCAGCACATTGGCGCGGGTATAGCCGACATTCAGGAAGTCCTGCACGCTTGCCTGGTCGAGCCAGCCACGCATCTCCACCAACTTTGCGGTGAAACGACGCAGCGCCTCCAGCTTGGTATTGGTTATCGCTTGGTCTGTGCGGATGGCGTCGGTCACTTCGCTGGGTACCCCACCCAGGTCCGCCAGCATGCTGTGGGCACCCATGCAATAGCCGCAGCCATTCACGCGGCTGACGGTCAGCAGCACGATCTGTTGCTCGGTCGGTGTCAGCCCGGATTTCGCAAATTGCTCGGCGATCTGCAAATAGGCCTGCAACAAGGCCGGGGACTCCGCCATCTTCGCGTAGAGGTTCGGGATCATGCCGTAGGCCTTGCCTGCGTCTGTCAGCAGCGCCCGTGCTTCGTGGGGTGCGGTATCCGGGGTGTGTTTAGGGAAGTCCAGCATGGCACGTATCTCCTCGGTTATGAATAGACCGGTCGGTCAATCACGAAGCAAAAAAATATCAGTCCGATAGCCGATGAATGCGGATAAAGGCAAATGCACTGCCGAGTCGGGTGATCAGCTCCGGGTCGTTGGCGGTCTTGGCCAGGATCAACACGCCCTCGATGTAGGCCAGCATGGCCTGGGCGGTGGCCGCAATATCCACGGCCTCCGGATCGATATCGCCACGGTCCCGGGCGTCGCCCAAGACTTGTTCGAAGCGCGCCTGAATCACCGCGAATACCGACTCGAGCTTGTGGCGGATGACCTCATCGCTGGTGGCCAGTTCCAAGGCCAGATTTCCGAACGGACAGCCCAGCAATCGGCCCGTCGTCGTGGCTGCGCTGCGTTGGAAGGCATCCAGTGCGGTGATGAAACGTCCCAGACGTTGCAACGGCGGCAGATCGCGTGCGAACGCCGGGATCAGCACGCGATCTTCCAGTTCGATCCGCAAGGACTCGATCACCGCCAGGCTCAAGGCCTGTTTGCTCGGAAAGAAGTGATAGAAGCTGCCTTTCTTCACCGCGGCGTGATCGCAAATCTCGGCCACGCCCACGCTGGCATAGCTGCGACTGTGGATGAGATCGCGGGCGCTGGTAATGATGCGCTGACGGGTGTCTTGCTCGTTGAGCATGTCGGGACTATAGTAGACCGAACGGTCAAATACAAGCTGAAGCCGGGGCGTCCGCGTGATGCGCCCCAGCTCATCACTGTTGAGAGATACGGACATTGAAAGATACTGGCATGGATGACCCGTCCGATTCCCCCGAAGGCTGGCTGGATGCGCACGGCAGCGCCTTGTACCGCTATGCAATGCAGCGCCTGCGCGACGCGCACAGCGCCGAAGAGGTAGTGCAGGAGACCCTGCTTGCGGCCTTGCAGGCACGCGAACGGTTCAGCGCTGACGCCTCGGTACGCACCTGGTTGATCGGCATCCTCAAGCACAAGATCCTGGATCATTTTCGGCATCAGGCCCGCACCGTGGCCCTGACGGACAGCCACGGTTCCGAGGCGTCATACGCCGGCGCTGTGGACGAAAACTTCACGGAGGATGGGCACTGGCGTGCCGGCATCGCCGAGTGGGGTGATCCGGAGGTGGTCCTGGAACAAGGGCAGTTTTGGGAGGTCTTGCATTACTGCCTGGAGCGCATGCCGACGCGGCTGGCCCGCCTGTTCATCCTCAGGGAGATCATGGAAACGGAGACCGAAAATATTTGTCAGGAACTCGCAATCACGCCGACCAATGTGTGGACGATGCTGTATCGGGCCCGGTTGGGTCTTCGACAGTGTCTCGCCCGGCACGGGTTGGGCAAGCCAGAGGGGTAGTTCAAAAATGCTGACATGCCGGGATGCTAGCCGACTGGTCTCGGAAGGACAGGAGCGGCCGCTGGCCGCACGCGAACGCTGGGGCTTGCGCCTGCATCTCTGGATGTGCGTGAACTGTCGGCGCTTTGCCCATCAGGTCAGATTCATGCGGCGCGCGCTGCGGCTGTTGGCCGCGGATGCCGGGGCAGGTATGCAGGACCTGTCGCTTCCCGCGGCGGCACGCGAACGCATCCGAACTTTGTTGATCGAACGACGGGGAGGTTTCCGTCAAGCACCAGAATCGGGGGATGATCCCCATAAACCGCCCACCTCGGGCCAATGACAGCACGTAGGAGATACGCCATGAACGCCATTAAAACTTCCGCCACCCTGGCCTTGACCGCCGCACTCGGCACCTCGACGATCGCCCTGGCGGGCGGTAACCCATTCGCCATGCAGCCCCTGGAACAGGGTTATCAGCTTGCCGAGGCCGATGCCGCGGCGCCGGCCGCGAAGATGAAGGATGGAAAATGCGGTGAAGGCAAGTGCGGCGCCAAGTCCGAGGCCAAGACCAAGGCCAAGGATGGTAAGTGTGGTGAAGGTAAGTGCGGTGCCAAGTCCGAGGCCAAGGCCAAGGATGGTAAGTGTGGTGAAGGCAAGTGCGGCGCCAAGCCCGAGGCCAAGGCGAAAGACGGCAAGTGCGGTGAAGGCAAGTGCGGCGCCAAGAAGTAATCGCCGCGGGGTCACCGCTGCGGATTCCGGGCATACAAGGTTCGGGGCTCGGCCTGAGACGGGAATTGATCCCCGAACTCAAGGCCGGCGTTCCGGAGATCATCGAGTTCCTGGAACTGGCTCCGGAAAACTGGATGGACATGGGCGGCACATGGCGCAAGGATCTGCGCCAACTGGCCGCACAGCGTCCGCTCGTCGCCCATGGCCTCTCGCTGTCCCTGGGCGGATCGGCGCCCCTGGACGAGGCCTTTCTGGTGCGGGTAAAGCGCTTCCTGGATGAATATCACATCGCGCTGTATACCGAGCACCTGTCCTGGTGCAGCGATGACGGCCACCTCTACGATCTGCTGCCGATCCCGTTCACCGAGGAGGCCGTTTCGCACGTCGCGGCGCGCATCCGTCGCACCCAGGAGATCCTGGAGCGGCGTATTGCGGTGGAGAACGCGTCCTATTATGTCGCGGCGCCGCAGGCGGAAATGAATGAAGTTCAGTTCATTTGCCGCGTATTGGCGGAGGCCGATTGCGATCTGCATCTGGATGTGAACAACGTCTACGTCAACAGCGTCAATTTCGGTTTTGATCCGGCGCGATTCATCGAGGACATGCCGGTCGAGCGTATCGTCTACCTGCATGTCGCCGGGCATTACCAGGAGGCCGAGGACCTCATCATCGACAGCCACGGCGCCGAGGTCATCGATCCGGTCTGGCGGTTGCTCAGCCATACCTACGAACACGCCGGCACGCCGGCGACCTTGCTGGAACGGGATTTCAATCTGCCGCCGCTCGCCGAACTGCTCGACGAGGTGCGGCACATTCGCACCCTGCAATGCCTGCATCGGAGGGCCGGCCGTGACCAGGTCGCCTGAGTCTCCCGGACTGCACGCCTATCAGACCGGCTTTGCCGCGCGCATCCGCGATCCCCGCGGACGGCCGCGCCCGCCGGGCGTGCCGGCGCCGCGCATGCGGGTCTATGAACAGCTGCTGTTTAACAACCTGGACGGTTTTCTGCTGGCCTGTTTCCCGATTACCCGGCGGTTGCTCGGCGCCCGCGCCTGGCGGCGACTGCTGCGACGGTTCTTCAGCGAGCATCGCTGCGCCTCGCCCCTGTTCCGCGACATCCCCGAGGCGTTTCTGGACTGGCTGCAGGCCGTTGCGCCTGAGGTGTTCCCGGAGCGTCCCTATCTGTACGAATTCATGCACTACGAATGGTTGGAACTGGCCGTGGCGACCGATCCTGCGGAGGTCGTGACAGCTTCGGCCGGGCGGGATGATGACCTGCTGCGCGGTGTGCCGGTGCTGAATCCGACGGCGCGGCTCGCGCTATACCGTTTCCCCGTGCACCGCATTGGCCCCCGCTTCAAGCCCACGGCCGCGGATGACGCTAGGCACTGCTACCTGGTCTATCGCGACCCTGACGATGAGGTGCGTTTCGTGGTGCTGACCCCGGTGACGGCGCATCTGCTGGCATTGCTACAGGCGCAGGACCTCACGGGCCAGGCCGCGCTCAAACGGGTTGCCGAGGATCTGGGACATGCCGAGCCCGAGGCGCTGGTCGCGATGGGCCACACCTTGTTGCAGGACCTGCGCCTGTCCGGCGCCTTGACCGACGTGCGGAGGCCACATGAACCTGCTGAATAATCCCGCTGCCAACCTCACCCGCGCGGTGTTCGCCAAACTCGACTGTGCGGGGACCTTTCTGCCGCAACTCGCGCTGCGTTTGTTGCTCGCCTACGAGTTCTGGGAGGCCGGTCTTGGGAAATTCCGGGGCGAAAACTGGTTTGCCGATATTCAGGAAGACTTCCCGTTTCCGTTCGATGTCGTCCCGGTGGAGCTCAGTTGGTTTCTGGCGACCTGGACCGAACTGCTCGGCGCGGTCGCCCTGGTCATCGGTCTGGGTACCCGTTTCTTCAGCCTGTCGCTGGTGGTCCTGACGGTCGTTGCCTGGGCCAGCGTGCATGCGGGGCAGGGCTATAACGTGTGTGACAACGGTTTCAAGCTGCCGCTGATCTACCTGGTCATGTTCATGCCCCTGATCTTCTCGGGCCCCGGACGCTTGAGCCTCGATCACCTGCTTGCGCGGCAGCAGGCTATCGGCCGGTGACGTTGGGCGCGTCAGGGTACTATGCTCATCCTCACAGTCTGCAATCGGAGGATGCCGGTTATGAACATCGATGAACTCAAGGCCGTGGCAAAGGCCATCGTGGCGAAGCAGAAGGGCGTGCTGGCGGCAGACGAGAGCAGCCCCACGATCAAGAAGCGCTTCGATTCGATCCAGGTGGAATCCACCGAGGAGAACCGCAGGCGTTACCGCGAGATCCTGTTCACCGCCGAGGGCATCGAGCGCTATATCGGTGGCGTGATCCTGTTCGACGAGACCCTGCGTCAAGGCACGCGCGAGGGTGTCGCCTTCCCACGCCTGCTGTCTGAGCGGGGCATCGTTCCCGGCATCAAGGTCGATCAGGGTGCCAAGGCGCTGGCGTTGCAGCCCGGCAACCGGGTCACCGAGGGGTTGGATGGCCTGAGCGAACGGTTGGCCGAATACCGCGAGTTGGGCGCGCGGTTCGCGAAGTGGCGCGCGGTGATCGACATCGACGCGCGCGATGTGCCCTCGACGTTCGGTATCCGCGCCAATGCCCATGCGCTGGCGCGTTATGCCGCGCTGTGTCAGGAGGCCGATCTGGTACCGATCGTCGAGCCGGAGGTGCTGATGGATGGCGGCCACGACCGCGCGCGCTGCGAGGCGGTCACGGCGCAGGTGCTCGAAGCGGTGTTTGCCGAACTCGACGCCCACGGCGTGCTGTTCGAGGGCATGTTGCTGAAGCCGAACATGGTGATTGCCGGCAAACTCTGCCCGAACCAGGCCGGGGTGCAGGAGGTCGCCGCGGCCACGCTGCGCTGCCTACGGCGCTATGTGCCGGCGGCGGTGCCGGGGATCGTGTTTCTGTCCGGCGGACAGAGCGCCGAGGATGCGACCGATCACCTGAATGCGATGAACGCCCAAGGGCCGCAGCCGTGGGAGGTCAGCTTTTCATACGGACGGGCGTTGCAGGCGCCGGTGCTGGCCGTCTGGCGCGGCCAGGAGGCCCATGCCGCCGCCGCGCAGCAGGCCTTGCTCAAGCGCTGCCGTCTCAACGGTCTGGCGCGCGACGGGCAATACAGTCGCGCCCTGGAGCAGGCCGGCACTTGAGCCTCGGCGGGTGCCTGTCCCCCGCGCGTTCGGATCGCGGACAGCCGGTCGGGGCGGGGATCAGGTCAGGTTCGGGACGTCGGCTTCCAGTGCCAGCTGTTCGAGGTCTTTGATCTGCTCCGGCGTGAGCCGCTGCGAGAGCAGGACGAGGTTTTCGCGGGCGGTCTGGTCGCCGCCGCTCACGGCCCGTGCGTACCAGAAATAGGCGTGGTGCAGATCCCGCTCGATACCGCGGCCGTTTTCATAGGCCCAGCCCAGCCCCTGTTGCGCCTCGGGGATGCCCCTTTTGGCCGCGTGTTGCCACCAGAAGACCGCCTTTGTGTCATCGACCGAGACCCCCAGTCCTTTGTGGTAGTGCCAGCCCAGGAAATGCTGGGCCAGCGGGTCGCCGTCGATGGCCAGCGCCTCGGTGAGCACGAATGAGGTCTCGAAATCCCCGCTTTCCAGGGCCTTCACCGCGCGGGTCAGGATCGGGTCTTCACTGTCCATGCCGGCAGTGTACCCTCTCGCCTGGGGGATAAAAAAGCCGGATAAAAAAGCCGGATAAAAACCCGGCCGGATCGCGGTGCGAGTGAAACGGGGATCAGCGCGCCGTGCCGTCCCCGTAGCGGATCTCGGTGATCCAGTAAGTGCGCGGGCCCTGCGGGGTATCGACACGGATCTCCTCGTCGAGGCCGCGCTTGAACAGCGCGCGCGCCAGGGGTGAGTCCATGCTGATCCAACCGCGCTGCGGGTCGAATTCGTCCGGCCCGACGATGCGGTAGCGATGCAGCACCCCGTCGGCATCCTCCAGCGCCACCCAGGCGCCGAAGAATACCCGGTCCCGGTCGCTCGGCAGTTGCTCAACGACCTTCAGGTCGGGGAGGCGTTTCTGCAGGTAGCGGATGCGTCGGTCGATCTCGCGCAATTCTTTCTTGCGGTAGATATATTCGGCGTTCTCCGAGCGGTCGCCCTCGGCCGCCGCCGCGGTCAGTGCCTGGGTGACCCCGGCACGACGCGTCCAGAGCGCGCTGAGTTCCGTCTGCAGTTGCAGGTAACCGGCCGGGGTGATGTAGGGCGAGGACTTGGGCTGCGGGGGGCGGTAGCGTGACATCGTGGTGGGTGTGCCTGGGCCGTGGTTGCCGGGATGGTAGGCGAGCGGCGCAAGCCTGCCTACCCTGATAAGCTGTTGAGGGTCGCGGGCGAATGCGCGGGAGGACCGAAATGGCCATCGAGGCGGTGTGCTGGAAATGCGGGACGGCGCTGGACCCCGACCGGTTACCGCCGGCGCGCCTGGCCGAGTGCCCCGCGTGCCGCGCGGAACTGCATGTCTGCCGCGCCTGCGTGTTCTATGACCCCCGGGTGGCCGGCCACTGTCGCGAGCCCATCGCCGAGGTGGTTGCGGATAAGACCCGGGCGAATTTCTGCGGCTACTTCCAGCTGCGCCCCGACGCCCACACGCCCGAGGCCGCTGAGGCCGCCGAGGCCGCGCGCAAGGCGCTGGAGGATATGTTCAAGCGCTGAGCGCGCCGGCCGTCAGGCCGGTGCGTTTCTCAAGCGTCTCGCCAAGGCCTTGTTCAGTGCCCGCCCTGCGGCGATCAGCCCGAACGCGGCGGTCA
The DNA here is from genome assembly GCA_046260695.1 of Gammaproteobacteria bacterium. GTDB lineage: Bacteria > Pseudomonadota > Gammaproteobacteria > Thiohalobacterales > Thiohalobacteraceae > JAHJQQ01. The sequence continues at coordinate 3,989 of JBHEOS010000057.1, read as the reverse complement.
CGAAACTGATCGAACCGTAGCCGAAGCGGCAATCCAGGTGCACGCCGTGGATGCCGGGCTTCTCGTGGCTCACTGTGCCATCGGGCTTGGGGTAGACCGGCTGCTGAGAGGAGAACACGCACTCCACCCCAAAGCGTTTCTGGGTGTCGCGCGGGAACCCATAGCGCTCGCGCAGTGCGGCGCGGACCTTGGCGGCCAGGGCGTCATTGTGGGTGCGGCTGAGGTCCTTGATCTGGATCATCGTCGGATCGGTGAGTCCGCCGGCGCCGCCGGTGGTGATGATCGGAAGCTTGTTGCGCCGGCAATGGTGGATCATCGCCGCCTTGAATCGGATGCTGTCGATCGCGTCGATCACGTAATCGTAGCCCTGGGTGAGCGCCAGGTAGGTCGCCAGGTTGTCCGCGGTGATGAAGTCGTCGATCAGGCGGCAGTCGCAGCCGGGGTTGATCTGGGCGATACGCTCGGCCATGACCTGGATTTTCTTCTCGCCGACGGTGTCGCTGAGGGCCGGTAGTTGGCGGTTGACATTGCTGAGCGCGACCTGGTCGTAGTCGATCAGGGTCAGCCTGCCGACACCGCTGCGGGCCAAGGCCTCCGCGGCCCAGGAGCCCACGCCGCCGAGTCCGACCACGCACAGATGCAGCTGCGGGAGCAGGGCATAGGCGCGCTCGCCATACAGGCGCAAGACGCCGCCGAAGCGTTGGTCGTAGTCGTGGTTGCTCATGTCCGTGCAGGTTGTTGGGGCGCCATAGCGTAGCGTATCGCGGTGCCGGGGTGTCAGCCGCTGTGCAGCGTCGCGCGGATGCGCGCGCCGCCGAGTGTCGGGCTCACATCGATGTCGATGCGCCCGCCGTAGGCGGCGGCGATGTCACCGGCCACCGCCAGGCCAATGCCCTGGCCGGGCATCGAACTGTCGATGCGGATGCCGCGCCTCAGGACCGCGGCATGCTGTTCGACGGCGATCCCAGGGCCATCGTCTTCGATGCAGAGTTCCAGCGTCTGACCGGCGTCGGTCTCCGACAGCCGGGCCTGCGCCCGTACCCGATGCCGGGCCCACTTGCAGGCGTTGTCGAGCAGATTGCCGCACAGCTCCATGAGGTCCGCCGGATCGCCTCGGAACTGCAACGCGGCATCCGCGTCGATGTCCAGTTCGAGCCGGCGCTCGGCGTACACCTTGGCGAGACTGTCGCGGATGCGTTGCAGCAGCGGGGCGATGGCCACCGGGGCCATCAGGGTGGTGCGCCCCGAGGTGGCGGCGCGCTGCAACTGATAATCCACGATCTGTCCCATGCGCTCGGTCTGTTCCTGTACCAGGCGTTCCAGAGCCTGGCCGTTGTTATCAGAGTGACGGGCGCTGCGCAGCACGGCCAGCGGGGTCTTCAGGCTGTGGGCCAGATCGGCGAGCGCATCGCGATAACGGGTGAGCCGGCCGCGCCCGGTCTTGAGCAGGGCGTTCAGATTATCGGTGAGTCCGCGCAGCTCGCGCGGATAGTGGCCGGAGAGGCTCTCGCGCGCACCGGCCTCGACCGCGGCCAGATCCTGTTCCAGCTGCCGCAACGGCCGCAGTCCCCAGCGCAGCACCAGGCCCTGGGCGATCAGCAGGCCCAACGCCAACGCGCCGAACCAGCCCCCCAGACTGCGCCGGAACTGGCTGACCTGGGCGCGGTAGGCCTGGGGTGCCTCGATGACCGTGAAGGTGAATTCCAGACTGCGGTCGTCCAATTCCCAGGCGCTGCCGAAGCCCAGTATGAAGGGGCCATCCGTGGCGCGGGTGAATGACCAGGTGCCCGGCGGCAGACGTCGCACGTCAGGCAAGGGATGGCCCAGGTGCGAGGGCGACTGCCACAGCAGACGCTCATCGGCGGCCGTAACCCGGGCGTACAGGCCGGAACCGGGGCGTTGAAAGCGCTCCTCCGGCAGGCCGTCGGGCAGGCTTAACCGGCCGTCGCGGTCGAGATCGGCCGCGGCCAGCAGGCCATAGATGTGCGCCTGCAGGCGTTCGCGCACCGCGGTCTCCGCCGAATCGCGGAAGGCGCGGTCCAACGCATAGCCGGCCAGGCCGAGGAACGCCGTCAGCACCAGGCTTGCCGCAAGGGTCAGGCGCAGGTGCAGGGAGTGCATCAGCCGCGTTCCAGGGCGAAGCGGTAGCCGCGTCCGCGTACGGTCTCGATGGGGTTGAGACAGTTGTCCGGGTCGAGCTTGCGGCGCAGCCGACCGATGAACACCTCGATGACATTGCTGTCGCGGTCGTAGTCCTGCGCGTAGAGGTGTTCGGTCAGATCGGTCTTGGAGACGACCTCGCCGCTGTGCAGCATCAGATATTCCAGCACGCGGTATTCGTAGGACGTCAGCTCGACCGGCGCGCCATCGACGCGCAGGGTCTGGGCGGCGGTATCGAGTAGCACCGGGCCGCAGTGCAGGGTTGCTTGGCTCCAGCCGCTGGCGCGTCGCTGCAAGGCGCGCAGGCGCGCCAGCAGTTCCTCCACCTCGAAGGGCTTGACCAGATAGTCATCGGCGCCGGCCTCCAGGCCCTCCACCTTGTCCTGCCAGCGGCCGCGCGCGGTCAGGATCAGGATCGGAAACGCCTTGCCGGCCGCGCGCAGTCGCTTGATCACCTCGATGCCCGGCAGCTTCGGCAGGCCGAGGTCGATCACGGCGACGTCGATGGGGAACTCGCCGCCGGCATACAGGCCCTCTTCGCCATCGGCCGCGGTATCCACCACGTGACCCGCGGCCGTGAGCTGGTCGCGCAGTTGATTGCGCAGGCTGGCCTCGTCTTCGATTAGCAATATGCGCATGGTCGTGGCGGGTTCCGGGGCGTCTCAGCGGGCGTCGATATACAGCATCTGCACGCGCCCGTCTGGCGTCAGCACCTTTACGCGATAGTGAAGCTGGCCGTTCTCTTCACGCGGGGCCGCTGTCAGCACCCGCCCGCCGGTGCGGCGCTCGGCCTCGGACACCGCCTCCGAGAGACTCATGCCGCGCGGGGCGGAACGCGGCGGTGCAGCGTAGCGCTGGTCGTTGCCCGCGTCCCGGACCGGGCGCGGCGCATCGTAGCCGCGCTCGGGCCTGGCGCCCCGGTCCTCGCCCGGCGGTCGGGCCTGCACAGCCGACGCGGCCAGCAGGCAAATCCCGCAGAGCAGCAAGGTCAGGCGTGTTCGGGTCGAGTGCATAGCGATTCTCATGTGTGGCGGCCGATGGTACGGCCGTGATCGCGGCCTGCCAAGCGGGCCCCGCCGGGGCCTGGTAGATCGGCAATTTCACACTATACGTCGCGGCCTGAATCCGACCTGAACAGACCCGTGTGATCCGTTCAGGGTGCGTTCAGACCGCCGCGCCTACGCTGAGCCTGCGAGGTTACCGGACAGATCGCCGGGCCGGAGTTCTGCCAGAAAGTTCTGCCAGAAGGAGAATGCTCATG
>JBHEOS010000057.1:0-563 GCA_046260695.1 Gammaproteobacteria bacterium | reverse complement strand
TGGCGTCAGCGGATGCCGGCTATCGTTCCGCGACGACGGTCGAGGTTGGGTATCGGGACCGGGGGCATGACCGTCGCGGCTACGGCCGCGACCGGCACCCGCACAGGCACCCTCACTGGCATCAGCCGCGCGGGCGCGCCTACGGCTACTATGCGCCCCGCCACCCGGAGGCTTATTACTACCGGCCCTATGCCCGGAGTTACCCGGCGCCGCGGTATTACAGCCACGGGCGTAGCGGCTGGGATATCGATCTGCATTATTACTTCCGCGACTGAGCCGGTCGCGGGTCGTGCGTGTCGGGCCGCTGGCGGTAGTACTCGCCGAGACAGATCCCGCAGGCAACCGAGACGTTCAGGCTCTCGACGCTGCTGTTGCCCGGGATTTTGAGCACCTGTTCGGCCAGTTCGAGCAGGGGCTTGGAGACGCCGGTGCCTTCTGCGCCCAGGATCAGCAGGCTGCGTGGGGCGAAGCTGTGCCGATGCAGCGAGCCGCCGCCGCCACCGGCCGTCGCCAGGAGCTGAAAACCCAGGTCCTGCAACTGGCGCAACAGCTGGGTGGGACGG
>JBHEOS010000056.1:0-12362 GCA_046260695.1 Gammaproteobacteria bacterium | reverse complement strand
GATCTGGTTGATGTCGTAGGAGACCTGAATCAGCAGGGCATGCTGCGGACGCACCTGAATCACACCCGGCACATCGCTCAGGATCAGCGTGGCCGTCCGCGCCTGGTCGGGGTCGTGGTGCGGCCCCCGGAACCCAATCTCGCGGTGCTTGAGCGTATCTGGCACCCTCGCATCCATGGCCCTGATGCTAGCCCGTTTGTGATATTTGGCAAGCAGGCGACACGGCGCGGCCCCAGGCAGTCGCCGCGAGGGTGCAGGGGCTGCAAGCAACGAAATGAAGTGCCTGGAAATTTTTCCGACCAGGGCGCCGCATGCCCCCCGCGCGCGCACGAAACCCTCACGCGGAGGCGGACGACAGGGCGCGCTGGCCCTCGGTCACGCGTGGGTGTCCGGCGAGGTCGGGGTGGGTGTGCACCGCGAGGAATCCTGCCTGCGTAAACAGCTCCGCGACGGCCGGGCCTTGGTCGTAGCCGTGTTCCACCAGCAGCCAGCCGCCGGGCAGCAGGTGCCCCGGGGCGCCGGCGATGATCTGGCGCAGATCGCCCAAGCCATCGTGGCCCGCCACCAGCGCGCAACGCGGATCGAAGCGCGCATCGCCTTCGTTCAAGTGCGGATCGTCGGCGCGGACGTACGGTGGGTTGCTCACGATCACATCGAAGCGTTGCCCCGCGAAGGCCGCGTACCATGCGCCGAGATGAAACCCCAGATTGTGCAGGTCGAGCCGTCGTGCATTGCGCTCGGCCACGGCTAGCGCCGCGGCGGAGAGGTCGCTGGCATCGACTCGACAGCGTGGCCGTTCGTGCCCGAGCGCCAGGGCGACCGCACCGCTGCCGGTGCCGAGGTCGGCGATGTGCCAGTGCGCCGCGCCGGGGATCCGCGCCAAGGCCGATTCCACTAGCAGCTCGGTTTCCGGCCGCGGGATCAGCGTGTCGGGTGTAACTTCCAGTGCCAACGACCAGAATTCACGCCGGCCCAGCAGGTGCGCGATCGGTTCGCCCGCGGCGCGGCGCGCCACGAACGCATTAAACCGCTGCGACTGAGTCGCCGTCAGCGCGCGTTCGGGCCAGGCATACAGATAACTACGGGGTTGCTCCAGCGCCGCGGCGAGCAGGAGTTCCGCATCCAGGCGCGCGGAGCCGTGCAGCGGCGCCAGCTGCGCAACGGCGTTACACAATGCATCGGCGAGAGTCGGTGAGGGCATGCGCTGAAGAGGCTACGTGTATCGGGCCGGATGTACCGCCGGGCGTGTAAGGCCTAGGTGCCCGGACGATTCAGGGGCTGTCGTGGCTTGGTGTCTGCAACGGTTCGTTCATGGCTGCCTTAGGTTAGCGCAAACGCAAGCTTGCGTAGTCACCGAGTGCCCGGGCGATGTCGCCCAGGCTCGGCCTCCGCGCCCGGCCGGGTGAATCGAACGCCCCGCCGCAGCTGAGTGCGCGCACATCCGGCTGCCGATCGGACTGTAAATAAAAGATGTATACCTGCATCCGCCGCAGTTCTCCATCACCGAAATGCGCCAGCGGATCGGGCACAAACCCCTCCAAGGCGGCCAGGCGCAGCGGCGTGGCCTCCACGACCTGATCGATGCGCGCGCCGATCCGTGTAACGGTGAAGCTGTCTGCCTGTACCGTCTGCGGCGACTTGCGCAGCGTGTTGACCTCCAACTGGCAATGCGGGCGGAATTCATCGACCCGCGACACGCTGGCGCCGTCTTGCAGATAGGCCCGGGCCCGCCCGGCGCGGATGTCGATCGCCCGGTGCAGCTCCAAGCGGCCGGAACTCGCGCGCGCATAGGTCCCCGCGGCGTCATCGCGCAGCAGGATCGGCCCGCAGCCCGGGAGCGACAGCAGGCAGACACAGAGGATCAGCGGAAGGCGCAGGCAGGCCATGGGGCGAGGGTGCTCCGGTGCGCGGCATGACCGCGATGGCGCGAATTATAGGCGGCTTTGCCCCGGACCGCGCGCGGTTGCGATCGGGCTCGCGGCCGTCCCGACTCACGCCTGCAAGGCCGCCAGCAGATCGGCCTGGTATTCGTTGATCAGCGGGTCGATGACCTCGTCGAGGTGACCTGCCAGGATGCTTTCGAGCTTGTACAGGGTGAGGTTGATCCGGTGATCGGTCAGCCGTCCCTGCGGGAAGTTGTAGGTGCGGATGCGCTCGGAGCGGTCACCGCTGCCGACCAGCTTGCGCCGGGTCTCGGTCTGCTCGGCGATCTGCTTGTCGCGTTCGGCGGTGAGCAGCTTGGCGGCCAGCAGCGACAGGGCGCGCGCGCGGTTCTTGTGCTGCGAGCGCTCGTCCTGGCATTCGACGACGATTCCGCTGGGCAGGTGGGTGATGCGGATCGCGGAGTCGGTCTTGTTGATGTGCTGGCCGCCGGCGCCGCTGGCGCGGTAGGTATCGACCTTGAGATCGGCGGGATTGATGGCCACCGATTCGACTTCGTCGACCTCAGGCAGAATGGCCACCGTGGCGGCCGAGGTGTGGATGCGGCCCTGCGACTCGGTGGCCGGCACGCGTTGCACGCGGTGCGCGCCAGACTCGAACTTCAGGCGCGAATAGGCGCCCTGGCCGATGATGCGCGCGATGATCTCCTTGTAGCCGCCGTGTTCACCCTCGCTCGCGCTCAGCACCTCCACCTGCCAGCGGCGCAGTTCCGCGTAGCGCGAATACATGCGGAACAGATCCCCGGCGAAAATCGCCGCCTCGTCCCCGCCGGTGCCGGCGCGGACTTCCAGAAAAATGTTGCTGCGGTCGAACGGGTCGCTCGGCAGCAGCAGTCGTTGCAGCTCCGATTCGATGCCTTCGCAGCGTACCTGTGCCGCAACGAGTTCGTCGCGGGCCATGGCGCGCATGTCCGGGTCGGGGTCCTTGAGCATCTGTTCGGTGGCGGTCTGGGCCTCGCGCGCCCGCCGGTAATCGCGGAAATGCTGCGCCACCGGTTCCAGCTCCGCGTATTCGATGGACAGGGCGCGGAAGCGATTCTGGTTGCCGATCACCTCGGGCGTCGACAGCAGCATGCCGACCTCTTCGAAGCGGTCGGATAGGGATTCGAGCTTGTTGCGGATGGAGTCTTTCACACGATTGGCAGGCGGGCGCTCAGGCGTCGCGCTTGTTCAGGCCCAGCAGCTCGCGCGCGGCGCGGATCAGCTCGCTGCGGCCATCGTAACCGGCCTGGCGCAGGTGGGTGCTGGGTGTGTGGGTCAATTTGTTGGTCAGGGTGTGGGCGAGAAATTGCAGCGCCTGCTCGGGGTCCTTGCCGTGCGCCAGGAGTTGGCGCGCCTTCTCCAGCACCTCGTCGCGGGTGGCGTCGGCCTGGGTGCGGAACTCGCGGATGGTGGAGACCGCATCCAGGGAACGCAACCAGCCCAGGAAATGCGCGCACTGCACCTCGATGATTTCCTCGGCCTGCAGGGCCGCCTCCTGGCGTGATTTCATGTTTTCCTGGATGACCTCCTGGAGGTCATCGACGCTGTACAGATAGACGTCATCGAGTTCCGCGACCTCGGCCTCGATGTCGCGTGGCACGGCGATGTCGACCATGAACATGGGGCGGTGTTTGCGTTTTTTCAGGGCCCGTTCCACCGCGCCCTTGCCGAGAATCGGCAACTGGCTGGCGGTGGAGGAGATCACGATATCGGCGTCGGCCAGGTGTGCCGGCATCTCCGACAAGGCGATCGCGAAGCCGTCGAACGCCGCGGCCAGCGCATGCGCGCGTTCGACGGTGCGGTTGGCGATGATCATGCGGCCCAGCTTGTGATCGGCGAGATGCCGCGCCGTCAGCTCGATGGTCTCGCCGGCGCCGATCAGCAGGGCAGTCTGCTGGCTGAGGTCACCGAAGATCTGGCGGGCCAGACTGACCGCGGCGAAGGCCACCGATACCGGACTGGCGCCGATCGCGGTGTCGGTGCGGACCTGCTTGGCGACCGCGAAGGTGTGCTGGAACAGCTTGCGCAGTTGGGTGTCCAGGGTGCCGGCATCGATGGCGCTCTGATACGCGGTTTTCATCTGGCCGAGGATCTGCGGCTCGCCCAGGATCATCGAGTCCAATCCGGCGGCGACTCGGAACATGTGGCGCACGGCGGCTTGATCCGCGTGTATATAAAGGAAGGTCTTGAGCTGCCCCACCTCCAGCCGGTGGTGGGTACACAGCCAGTCGACCAGCGCACCGGTGTCGTCGCCGTCCAGGCCGCAGTACAGTTCGGTGCGGTTGCAGGTCGAGAGGATCGCCGCCTCGTGCACCGCCGGCAGCCGGGTCAGCTCGCGCAGGGCTTCCGTGATGCGCTCATTGGGGAAGGCCACGCGTTCGCGAATGTCCACCGGCGCTGTGCGATGATTTATGCCTAGGGCGATCAGGGACATGAACGGGGCAACGGGTGAAATGAGCAGGAAATTCTGCGGGATGCAGGGGGTGAATACAAGCCGCGCGAAGGAAGACGTGCGCCGGCGTGCTTGACGGTACGTCGAGCAGATTTTTCGAGCGTAACGCGGCAGATTCATGCGCTTGCGGATGCGCAGTCGTCGTTCAGGAATAATCCAGGCTAGAATAGCGCCGACTGAACCCAAGGACCGGCCCGGCGTCGCTGGCCGCTTAGGACCTATGAACCCGCCCTTCCGTATCCTGCTCCTGCCGATCATCCTGCAGCTGGCCGCCTGCGCCGGCGTAGCCCCGCGCGCGCCGACGCCGACACTGACCGATCCCGGGACGGGCATGGTTTTCGAGGTCCTGCCGCCGGCAGCTGAGGACGCCCGCGATCTGAGCGGCGATCTACTGTTCGATATCCTGCTCGGCGAGGTGGCCGGCCAACGCGAACAGCTGGGGGTTTCGGTCAGCCATTATCTGCGCGCGGCCGAGGTCTCTGATGACCCGCGCATCGCCGAGCGTGCCCTGCATATTGCCATGTTCGCCAAGCAGGAGGACGCGGCCCTCGCAGCGGCGCGACGCTGGGTCGAACTCGACCCGCAGCGTCTGGAGGCACGCCAGTCCCTGGCCCTGCTGGCGTTGCGCGCGCGCGTCCCCGAGGAGGCCTACGAGCAGTTGCTTCACTTGGTGGCTGCGCTGCCGGATGAGACCCAGGCCTATCAAACCCTGACCGGTCTGCTGGCACGCAGCGAGGACCGCGAACTGGCCCTGAGCCTGATGGCGCGCCTGGTCGCGCAACATCCGCAGTCGTTCCAGGCGCACCTCGCCTACAGCCGTCTGGCGCTGCATGCCGGGCATGCCGAGCTGGCCTTGCACGAGGTCGAGCAGGCACTGACGATACAACCCGACGCCGCCGAGGGATTGGTCCTGCGGGCCGGCATCAGGGTCAAGGCGGGGGACCCGGCGCTCGCGCAGCGGGAACTGCGCGCTGCGGTCGAGTCCCGGCCCGGGGATATCGACCTGCGTTTGGCGTTGGCGCGCCTGCTGCTGGACGGCCGCGACCTGGCCGGTGCCGCCGAACAGTTCAGGCACGTGTTGAAACTGCAGCCGCGGCACGCCGATGCCGTGTATTCGCTGGGCCTGCTGGCCCTGGAACAGCAGGATCTTAAGGCCGCGGAGGGGTATTTCCGTACCCTCCTCGAACTTGGCCAGCGTGAGCAGGAGGCGCGCTACTACCTGGGCCGCGTCTTGGAGCAGCGCAAGGACCTGCCGGCGGCTATGGGCTGGTATGCCCAGGTCAGCGAGGGCGAATATTGGCTGGAGGCGCAGATCCGTGCGGCCGGAGTGCGTGCCGACCTGGGCGATCTGGACGGTGCGCGGCGTCACGTGCAGGGGCTACGCCTGCGCGAGCCGCGTGCGGCACTGCGCCTGTACCTGGTCGAGGGCGATCTGCTGATGCGCGCCGACGAGCTGCAACAGGCGCTGGGCTTGTACAACGAGGCCCTGACTGGGATGCCGGGCAATCACGACCTGCTGTATGCGCGCGCCCTGTTGGCGGAGCGGCTCGACGATCTGACCCTGGCCGAGACCGATCTGCGACGCATCGTCGAGGAGAATCCCGAGAATTTTCACGCCTGGAACGCCCTCGGCTATACCCTCGCCGACCGCACCGACCGCCTGCAGGAGGCCCTGACCTACATCGAGAAGGCCCTCGCGCTGGCGCCGAACGAGCCGGCCATCATCGACAGCCTGGGCTGGGCGCATTATCGCTTGGGTAACCTGGAGACGGCGGCCGGGCATCTGCGGCGCGCCTACGACCTGAGCAAGGGCGATGCCGAGGTGGCCGCGCATTACGGTGAGGTGCTGTGGCAGATGGGGCGGCACGAGGAGGCGCGCGCGCTGTGGGAGAAGGCGCGCCGCGAAGACCCGGAGAACCGGCCGTTGCGCAGCGTGATGGAACGCCTGCTGCCGTGAGCCCCGGCGGGCGCATGGCGGCGGCCTGCGTGGTGGCCGTGTGGGTGGCCGCCTGCGGACAGCTTCCGTCGCGCCCGACTCTGGATGCCCCTGGCTGGTCGGCCCCGACCTGGACCGACTGGGAACTGCGCGGGCGCATCGCGGTGCGTACCGAGGCGGACGGCTGGCACGCCAGCTTCACCTGGCGCCAGATCGGCGAGACCTTCCAACTGGATCTCAGCGGCCCGCTGGGGCAGGGGGCGCTGCGGTTGCGCGGCGATGCCGCCGGTGTCGAGCTTGAACGGGCCGATGGCCTGCGCGACGCGGCCCCGGATGCCGGCGCGCTGTTGCGACGGCATACCGGCTGGGCCTTGCCAGTGACCGGGCTGCGCTACTGGGTGCGGGGGTTGGGGGTGCCGGGTCGGCCCGCGACCTGGGAACGCAACGCAACCGGGTATCCGCAGCGCTTGCGCCAGGACGGCTGGGATATCCGCTATACCGATTACCGGGACCAGCTGGGCCAGGGTCTGCTGCCGCGGCGTGTTGACCTGGTGCGCGACGGTCTGCGGGTGCGCCTGTTGGCCGACAGTTGGCACGTCGTCCCCCCCGGTTGAGCAGGCCATGCCCACCCCGCATCAGGACGCCGTCGTGCGGCCCGCCGTCTGGCCGGCGCCGGCCAAGCTGAACCTGTTTCTGCATGTCACCGGCCGGCGCGCCGACGGCTACCATACGCTGCAAACCGTCTTTCAGTTCCTGGAGATCGCCGACCAGATCCGCCTGCGGGTCACCGACGCGCCCGTAATCCGCCGGCTGACCCCGGTGCCGGGGGTGGCCCCGGAGCAGGATCTGACCGTGCGCGCGGCGCGGTTGCTCCAGGCCCAGGCCGGCGTCTCACAGGGCGTGGAGATCACGCTCGACAAGCGCCTGCCCCTGGGCGGCGGCCTGGGCGGCGGCAGTTCTGATGCCGCGACCGTGTTGGTCGCGCTCAACCGCCTATGGGACTGTGGGTTTTCCCCGGCGCGGCTGGCGGCCCTGGGGCTGCGGCTGGGGGCCGATGTGCCGGTGTTCGTGCAGGGCCGGGCGGCCTGGGCCGAGGGGATCGGTGAAGATCTGACCCCGATCGAACCGCCGGAGCCCTGGTATCTGGTTCTGACGCCGCCGGTAACCGTCTCAACCGCTGAGATATTCTCCGCGCCCGAATTGACACGCCATACGCCGCCAATCAGAATAGCCGACTTTCTTTTGGGGGCCGGCGGCAACGATTGCGAACCCGTGGTGCGCGCGCGCTACCCCGTGGTTGGGCAACAGCTGGATTGGCTGGGCCGCTTTGGCCAGGCCCGCATGACCGGGACCGGCGCCTGCGTATTCGTGGATTTCCCCGACCCGGTCGTCGCCGGACACGCCCTGGCGCAGGTGCCGGAAGGCTGGCAAGGATTCGTTGCCCGGGGCTGCAACCGCTCGCCGCTGTTGCGGGCAATACAGCCCGGAACCTGAAGTTTTTTGGGGCGTCGCCAAGCGGTAAGGCACGGGATTTTGATTCCCGCATACCCAGGTTCGAATCCTGGCGCCCCAGCCATACAGACAGATGTGCCGCGTTGCGCGCTACTGTGAGTGCGCAGTGCGCCGCCGGCGCCAGGATGAGAACCGAAGAGGTTCGACTAAGCGAGCGCAGCGAGCTTGAACGCCGCAGCGCAGCGCAGGCGGCCCCGCAGGGGTGAGCCCCCGATTTTGGGGGGCGAATAATCCTGGCGCCCCAGCCAACTCAAACCGTCGTACCGCACCGCGCAAAGAGATACCACTGTGGCAGAAATCGAAAACCGAATGATGGTGTTCAGCGGGAACGCCAATCCGCAGCTGGCGCAGGATGTCGTGAACTACCTGCGCATGCCGTTGGGCAGGGCCGTGGTCGATCGTTTCAGCGACGGCGAGGTCATGGTTGAGATCATGGAGAATGTCCGCGGCAAGGACGTCTTCGTGATGCAACCGACCTGCGAGCCGACCAACGACAACCTGATGGAGCTGCTGGTGATGGTGGACGCGCTGAAGCGATCCTCGGCCAGCCGCATCACCACGGTAATCCCCTATTTCGGTTATGCGCGCCAGGACCGCCGGCCGCGCTCGGCGCGCGTGCCGATCACCGCCAAGGTGATCGCCGACATGATCGGCAAGGTCGGCGCGCACCGCGCCCTGACCATCGACCTGCACGCCGACCAGATCCAGGGATTTTTCGACATCCCGGTGGACAACGTCTACGCCTCGCCGATCCTGCTGGGCGACATCTGGCGGCAGAAGCACCCCGACCTGATGGTTGTGTCGCCGGACGTGGGTGGCGTGGTGCGGGCCCGCGCGTTGGCCAAACGCCTGGACGATGCCGACCTCGCCATCATCGACAAGCGTCGCCCCAAACCGAACGTGGCCAAGGTAATGCACATCATCGGCGATGTGGAAGACCGCAACTGCGTGCTGATCGATGACCTGGTGGATACCGCCGGCACCCTGTGCCAGGCCGCGCGGGCATTGAAGGAGCACGGGGCGCGGCGGGTGATGGCCTATTGCACGCATCCGGTGCTGTCGGGGGCGGCGATCGAGAATCTGAACAACTCGCTGCTTGATGAACTGGTGGTGACCGACACCATCCCGCTGCGTCCGGCCGCGCGCGAGTGCCCGCGCATCCGGGTGCTGAGCATCGCCGAAATGCTGGCCGAGACCATGCGCCGTATCAGCATGGAAGAATCGGTCAGCTCGTTATTTATGGATTGATGTCCTTGTCCGTCTTTTCTAGCAGCCTGTCGGACTTAGGTGCCCGTAGCGAGCAAGGGGGGAGAGCGAGGCAAAATTTTCACGATTTCGAGGCGCATAGTGGGCCTACGCAACGAGGCATCGGGGAAATTTGGGCCGCTCTCCCACCGGCGCAGTAGGCGCAGCCTAAGTCCGACAGGCTGCTAGGGAGCAGGGCGGGTCTCGATCACGGGTTTTATCAGTTCCTCCCCTGGTCGCGGGGGAGGTTATGTAACCGCCGCACGGTGCGGCTTTTTGGAGAGTGATCATGTCTACAACATTCGAACTGAGCGCCGAGTCGCGCACTGACCAGGGGAAGGGTGCGAGCCGCCGCCTGCGTCGTGCCGGCAGGGTGCCCGCAATCATCTATGGCGGCGATGTCAAGCCGCAGAGCCTGTCCCTGGATCACAACGAGCTGTTGCGCCGGCTGGCGGATGAGGCCTTCTACTCGCATGTCCTCACCATCAACATCGATGGCAAGATTGAGCAGGCCGTGCTGCGTGATCTGCAACGGCATCCGGCCAAGCCGGTCATTCTGCATGCCGATTTGCAGCGGGTGACGGCCGGCGAAAAGCTGCGCATGCACGTGCCGCTGCACTTCGTCGGCGTGGATGTCTCACCGGGCGTGAAGACCGGCGGCGGCCTGTTCATCCATGAGCTCAACGAGGCCGTGGTCGAGTGCATGCCCAAGGACCTGCCGGAGTTCATCGAGGTCGATGTGTCGGGCATGGATGTTGGCGATCACCTGCACCTGTCCGACCTGAAATTGCCCGCCGGTGTCGATCTGCCCGATCTGCATCGCGGTGAAGGTCATGATCTGGCGGTGGCGCACATCGAGCCGCCGCGCGTCAGTGAAGAGCCGGCGCCCGTTGAGGAAGAGAAGCCGGCCACCTAAGGCGGTTGTGGCATGTCCGCGGTGCGGCTCATCGTCGGGCTCGGCAACCCGGGCGCGGAGTATGCCCGGACCCGGCACAATGCCGGGTTTTGGTTCGTCGATGAGTTGGCGCGCGTCGGTCAGTGCAGCCTGCGTGCCGAGGCGCGTTTTCATGCCGAGGTTGGTCGCTGCACCCTGGACGGGCATGACTGCCGGTTGCAGAAGCCATCCACCTTCATGAACCGCAGCGGCCAGGCTGTGGCCGCACTGGCCAGGTTCCTGCAAATCGCGCCGGCGGAAATTCTGATCGTCCATGACGAGCTGGATCTGCCGCCGGGGGTCGCGCGCCTGAAAAAGGGCGGTGGTCACGGCGGTCACAACGGGCTGCGCGACCTGGTCGCGCACCTGGGCACGCAGGATTTCCTGCGTCTGCGCATCGGCGTCGGCCATCCCGGCGACCGCGACCAGGTGGTGGATTATGTGCTGCAGCGCCCCGATCGCGAGGCACGCGAACAGATCGATAACGCCATTGCGCGCGCGCTTGAAGTCACCCCGCTGATCGTCGCCGGCGAAATTGAGCGTGCGATGCACAAACTACACAGTGAGAAATAACCCTACATGGCCATCCAATGCGGCATCGTCGGCCTCCCCAACGTGGGCAAGTCGACGCTTTTCAATGCGCTGACTAAAGCGGGTATTCAGGCCGAGAATTATCCGTTCTGCACCATCGAGCCGAATGTTGGCGTGGTGCCGGTACCGGACCCGCGCATCGACCAGTTGGCGGCCATCGTGAAGCCGCAGAAGATCCAACCGGCGGTGGTCGATTTTGTCGACATCGCCGGGCTGGTGGCGGGCGCCTCCAAGGGCGAGGGGCTGGGCAACAAGTTTCTGGCCAACATCCGCGAGTGCGATGCCATCGCCCATGTGGTGCGCTGCTTCGAGGATGACAACGTGATCCATGTTGCCGGCAAGGTCGATCCGCTGTCGGACATCGAGGTGATCAATACCGAATTGGCCCTGGCCGATCTCGATTCGATCGAGAAGGGCATCAACCGCGTGGCCAAGGTGGCCCGCATCGGCGACAAGGCTGCCAAGGTCAAACTGGACCTGCTGGAGAAGGTGCGCGCGCAGTTGGATACCGGCAAGGCGGCGCGCGCGCTCAAGCTGAGCGCCGACGAGCAGGCCATGCTCTACGACCTGCATCTGCTCACCATCAAACCGACCCTGTACATCGCCAATGTTGCCGAGGACGGCTTCAAGAATAATTCCCGCCTGGACGCCGTGCGCGCGTTCGCCGCCGGAGAGGGTTCCGAGGTGGTGCCGGTGTGCGCGGCCATCGAGGCCGAACTGATTGAACTCGACGAGGACGAGCGTGGGGCCTTTCTGGCCGAGATGGGTCTGGAAGAACCGGGCCTGAACCGGGTGATCCGTGCCGGCTACCGGCTGCTCGGGCTACAGACCTATTTCACCGCCGGCGTCAAAGAGGTGCGCGCCTGGACCATCCACATCGGCGACACCGCGCCGAAGGCCGCCGCAGTGATTCACACCGATTTCGAAAAGGGTTTTATCCGCGCCGAGGTCATCGCCTTCACGGACTTCATTGCCTGCAAGGGCGAACAGGGTGCCCGCGAGGCCGGCAAAATGCGCCTGGAAGGCAAAGATTACGTGGTGCAGGATGGGGACGTGATGCATTTCCGCTTCAACGTCTGACACCGGCGCGTCTGTTCGTGGAATGGCGCAAGCTGTGCGGCGCGTGCTTTGCTGGACAGGCGCACGCTGAGCCCCTACAATTCCGCCTCCTTCGGGGTCCGTTCCAGGACCCGCGCCAACGAAACATGGCTACGTAGCTCAGTTGGTTAGAGCGCGGCACTCATAATGCTGAGGTCGGTGGTTCAAGTCCACCCGTAGCCACCATCTCCAGTGAGCTTGTGTGGACTTTGGGATGGCCGTCGCGCTCCACAATACGTTCACTTCCACGTTGTTTTCTTCAATACCGCTCGGCCAGGCTTGCGTGCAGTCATCAGATGATCCGGCCGATACAAGCCTGCTTCGATATGACGACAGGGTCACGACGCTTAATTAGGCTTGACGTTTATCATTATTGGTATGAGGATGACGACCGACCATACAGTAGTCGGTCTGTAATCCGCACACATTACAAGGTGTGCAGGGGGTGAGTCGTGATCGAAGAGTCTACGTCGCTAAAGCAGCTGTTCCCGGACTATTTCCCGCAGGAGCTCGTGGCGAGCGCCCGTGTGCAGTCGTTGCGCAAGGGCGAAAAGGTATTCTCCTACGGTGAGCCGATTACCTCTCTGTATCGGGTGATTCGCGGCCGGATTTCGCTGGTGCATTACACGCCCGAGGACACCGAAGTGGTCCTGATGCGCATGGGTCAGGGAG
>JBHEOS010000055.1:0-12664 GCA_046260695.1 Gammaproteobacteria bacterium | reverse complement strand
CGCCGGCACCGACGAGGCCCTGATCCTCTCCCCGCCGATCCGCATGTCGCTGGAACAGGCGCTGGAGTTCATCGACGACGATGAACTGGTGGAGGTCACGCCGAACCATATCCGGCTGCGCAAGAAGCAGTTGAAGGAACAGGATCGCAAGCGGACATCCCGGGCGGCGGAGTAATCGCACGCCGGGTTCAGCGCCCGGCGAATGCGCCGCCGGCAAGCCCGTCAGCCGGGAGGCTCGTCATCACACGCGCCGATGTGTGGATGAAGCCGCAGCTGAGCTACGACCTCAAGAGAACGGAGATTGAGCAGCGGCGGCGCAACAGCGGTAAATGACCTGCTCTCTGCGCCCGCGCCGCCCAAAGCACCGTAGAGGCTTTGGGCGGCGCACTGGCGTATCAATGAGGCACGGGGTCAAATTCGAAGTGCAACGCCTATGGGTTTTTCCGACGGGTTCCACGCCCCAGAACCGGGCGCTATCATCAGGCCATGAATCCACGACTCAGTTTTCGCGTCATTCTCGGCGATGACATCGCGCTCGGTCCCGGCAAGGCCCACCTGCTCGAAGCCATCATCGAAACCGGCTCCATCGCCGCCGCCGGGCGCAGCATGGCCATGAGCTACAAGCGCGCCTGGCATCTGGTCGACACCCTGAACCGCTGCTTCGCCTCGCCGCTTGTCGAAACCGCCAAAGGCGGCGCGCACGGCGGCGGGGCGGTCGTCACGCCGCTCGGACACGAGGTCCTCGGCCGTTACCGCACGCTCGAAGCACATGCCCGCGCGGCGGTCGCCGACGACTTCGCCGCGCTCGCTGCACACCTCGCCCGCTCCCACGACTGATATTGCCGAAGCCGCATTCGGGCTTGCTGACATTCAAAGCGTTATGACATCATGGCTATATCGATAACCGATCAATGGAAACCTGCCATGCGCCGTCGCATGCTCGTCGCCCTCGCGCTCGCCGCCGTCAGTCTCGCCACGCACGCGGAAAAAATTACCATCGCCGCCGCCTCCGACCTGAGATTCGCGCTCGACGAAATCGTCGCCCGATACGAACCCGTCCACCCCGGTGACAAGATCGACATCATTTACGGCTCGTCCGGAAAATTCCATACGCAAATCCAGCAGGGCGCACCCTACGATCTGTATTTCTCTGCCGACATCGCATTTCCGCGCGAACTGGCGAAAGCCGGGTTCGCGGCGACCGAGGTCGATCCCTACGCGGTCGGGCGCATCGTGCTGTGGAGCAACACGCTAGACGCCACCAGGCTCACGCTCGAATCGCTCACCGACACCAGCATCACCCGCATCGCCATCGCCAACCCCAGGCACGCGCCCTACGGCATGCGTGCGGTGGAGGCGCTGCGCGCGAAAGGCCTGTTCGAAAAACTTGAAAAGAAACTCGTGATGGGGGAGAACATCGCGCAGACCGCGCAGTTCGTGCAGACCGGCAACGCCCAGGTCGGCATGATCGCGCTGGCGCTGGCGCTGAACCCCGCGTTGGCCAAAGCAGGCGGCTATTGGCTCATCCCAGACACCCTGCACGAACCGCTGATGCAGGGTTTCATCGTCACCCGGCGTGCCGCTGACAACAAGCTCGCGCACGACTTCGCGCGCCACATGGACGGCCCCGCCGCACGCGCGATCATGAAGAAATACGGCTTCGTCCTGCCCGGCGAGCAATGATCAACCTGTCGCCCGAAGATTGGCAGGCGCTGACCCTCACGGCCAAGCTGGCAGGCGTCGTTACGGCGATCCTCTTCGTTGTCGGCACGCCGGTTGCCTGGTGGCTCGCGCGCACCTCATCGAAATGGCGCGGGCCGGTCGCAGCGGTCGTGGCACTGCCGCTGGTTCTGCCGCCGACCGTGCTCGGCTTTTATCTGTTGCTGGCCATGGGGCCAGACGGCCTGGTTGGCGCATTCACCGAATGGCTTGGCATCGGCCTCTTGCCCTTCACCTTCTGGGGGCTGGTCGTCGCCTCGGTGTTCTATTCGTTTCCCTTCATGGTGCAACCCCTGCAAGCCGCGTTCGAGGCGGTCGGTCGCCGCCCGCTCGAAGCCGCCGCGACCCTGCGCGCGTCGCCGCTCGACTGTTTCTTCAGCATCGTCGTCCCGCTCGCCAAACCCGGGTTCCTCACTGGCGGCGTGCTGGCCTTCGCCCACACCGTCGGGGAATTCGGCGTGGTACTGATGCTGGGTGGCAACCTTGCCGGGGAGACCCGCGTCGCCTCGGTCCAGATCTACGACCATGTCGAGGCACTGAACTACGCCGGCGCGCATCGCCTGGCCGCGCTCCTGCTGGTGTTCTCCTTCGTCGTGCTGCTCGCGGTCTACGCGCGCCGCCCCCGCCACGCATGAGCGCACTGCATCTCTCGGTCGACTGGCCGCGCGGCGACTTCAGCCTGCGGGTGAGCCTGGACCTGCCCGCACACGGCATCACCGCGCTGTTCGGTCATTCAGGCTCGGGGAAAACCACGCTGCTGCGCCTCATCGCCGGCCTCGATCGTGCACCCGCCCGCATCGCCCTCGGCGACGACGTCTGGCAGGACGAGCGCCGTTTCATGCCGCCGCACCAGCGCCCGGTCGGCGTGGTGTTTCAGGACGCCGCACTGTTTCCGCACCTGACCGCGCGCGCCAACATCGACTACGGCCGCCGTCGCGCGCCCTCGCCGATGAACGGTGCCGAACTTAAGCACCTCATCGAGCTGCTGGGCATCGGCACCCTGCTCGACCGCAAGCCAGTGCGGCTCTCAGGCGGCGAGGCCCAGCGCGTCGCCATCGCCCGCGCGCTCGCCGTCAAGCCGCGTGTGTTGCTGATGGACGAGCCGCTCGCCGCGCTCGACGACGCGCGTCGCAGGGAAATCCTGCCCTACCTCGATCGCCTGCACAGCGAACTCAAGATTCCGCTCATCTACATCACCCACTCGATCGACGAAGTCATGCGTCTCGCCGACCACCTGGTCATGCTCGAATCCGGCCGGGCCGTGTGGCAGGGACCGCTGGCCGAGGGTCTGGGGCGCCTTGACCTGCCGCTGGCGCACCGCGACACCGCCGCCATCGTGATCGATACCGCCGTCAGCGGCCACGATGATGCGCTGCAAATCACCCATGTCAGTCGCGGTGCGCTCGCGATCGAACTGCCCGGCCTTCACGGCGCGCCCGGTGCACCGCTGCGAATCCGTATTGCGGCGCGTGACGTCAGCCTCGCCCTTGAGAGGCCGCGCCAGACCAGCATCCTCAACCTGCTGCCCGCGCGGGTAACCGCACTCGTCGACGACGCGCCCGGTCAAGTATTGGTGCAGTTGGCGCTCGACGACATCGTGCTGCTCGCGCGCATCACCCGCAAATCGGCTCACCTGCTCGGCCTGCAGCCGGGCATGGCCGTGGTGGCACAAGTGAAGAGTGTGGCGGTCGCCTAGTGGTCCATTGCGCCGGTACTGCCGAACCCGGGGTCGATGACCTGGCGCTGTTCAGTAATGGCGATCAGGCTATCGAGGCGGGCCCGCCTCGGCGATGGCTTCGATGACGATCATGCCGGCCTTTAGCCGGGACGCTTGATCTGCGCCCGACTGCGGATGCCCGCAATCAGGCCAGCCCCGGATTCCCCGCCATGCCCTTGATGACCGGCTGGTTGAGGTTGTTGACGCGGACACTCTTCCGGTCGCGCAGGTCTTCGGCCACGACATCCCAGATCTTCCGGCCGGTATCCCCGGCGGGATCTTCCTGCACGCTGGCCCAGCCGGCGACCACATAGGTCTTGCCGGCTACGATCGGTTTGCCGTTCAGGGTCATGTCGGAGATGCGCGCGCCCATGGCGCGGGTGGGGTCGATGGCGTATTTCAGGCCGCCCACCCGCACCATGTCGCCGCCCTGCTGGTAGAACGGGTCTTCGTTGAACAGGTTGTCGGCGACATCTTCCAGGATGGCCTTGATCGCCTCGCCCGTCAGCGCGTTGCGGGTCACGGCGGGATAGGTCAGGCCGGTCTGATCCATGACGTGTTCAAAGGTAATGGGCATGCCGGGCAGGACGGTCGTGCCCCAGCGGAAGCCCGGCGAGAAGGCGATCTCAGCGTCCACCTGGCGCATCAGCGCGTCGACGATGACCTGATCGAAGGTACCGTTGAAGTTGCCGCGGCGGTACAGCACGTCCTCGGTCACCGCCAGCTTCTCGGCCAGCTTGTCGGCCATGCGGAAGGTCGCGCCGTCGTAGCTGACGGTCTGGTTGCGCATGTTCTCGATGTAGCGCGCCATCTCTGCGTCCGGCTGGATCAGATTGGAGAACACCGGCAGCAGCCGGTACTGGTGGCCGCGCACCTTGCCTTCGCGCACGTCGAGATCCAGCACCGCGAGAAATTTGCCATTGGAGCCGGCGTTGGTCACCAGACAGATCCCACCGTTGGGGGTTTTGATCTCCAACGGCCGGGGCACCGCGTCGTGGGTATGGCCGCCCATGATCGCGTCGATGCCGTCCACCAGGCCAGCCATCTTGATGTCCACGTCCATGCCATTGTGGGACAACACGATCACCACCTCGGCGCCCTCGGCGCGGGCCTGATCGACAACCTCCTGCATTTCGAGATGCCGGACGCCGAAGGACCATTCCTCGACCAGGTAGCGCGGATTGGCGATGGGGGTATAGGGGAAGGACTGGCCGATCACCGCCACGTTGGTGCCGTTGAGCTCGCGGATCACGTAGGGCTTGAAGACCCGCTCGCCCCATTCGGTGTCCACGACATTCTGGGCCAGAAAATCGATCCGCCCGGCGAAGTCCTTTTCGATGATCTCGCGCACCCGCGCGGCGCCATAGGTGTATTCCCAGTGGCCGGTCATGATCTCCACCCCCAGCAGCTTCTGGGCGTCGACCATGTCCTGGGCGCGAGTCCACACGCCGGTGCCGGTGCCGCCGCCCCAGGTATCGCCGCCGTCCAGCAGCAGAGCGCCGGGGCGCTGGGCGCGCACCTGCTTGACCAGCGTGGCCAGGTGCGCGAAACCGCCGACGCGGCCATAGCGCTCGGCGAGCGTGGGGAAGTCCAGGAAGGTGTAAGCATGCGACCACAGGGTCGGGTGTTCGAGTTTGTAGTATTCCAGCAGGTGCCTGCCGACCAAATGCGGCGGCCGACCGCGCATGGCGCCCACCCCCAGGTTGATGTTCGGCTCACGGAAATAGACCGGGTTCAACTGGCCGTGGCAATCGGTGTAGTGCAGCACGCTCACGTTGCCGAAGTCCGGCAGTTCGTAGAGATCGCTCGGCGCCTTGCCGGGTTTCGCATCCCCGCCAGGCCCTGCGGCGTAACCGTTCGGGTTGACGCCCGCCACCCCGGCGATGGCCAGCATCTGTAGAAATTCACGGCGTGAAAGATTCATGGCCTGCCTCCGAGTGGCGTGGGTCTCCGGGCGGGAGTTCATACCCCACCCGGGCGGGCAATTTCACTGCGCCTGAACGTGCGAACCCGGCTGGGCGGGCCATGCCGGGTTCGCGGTCGGCGAGCGGGCTATTTGCGTGCGCCGGGCCCGTTCACCTCAATGCCGTTACTCATGTAGGAGTGAAAATACTCCAGCGCGCGGTATTCCTCGCTTTGCAACGGATAGGCCTTGGCGCGCACCTGCTCGTTGCAGCCGGCATAACGATTCTGCAGGTTGATCATGCTGCCGGAGTTCGAGCGGTAGACCGGGAAGTGCGTGACATGGCCGAGTGCCGGGCTCAGCCGATCGGCGCGCACATAGTTGCCGGCATTGGCAACATGGCAGTCGGCACAGGCCATGTTGAGCTGGCCGCGCTTGGCGTAGAAGTGGGCCTTGCCACGCTCGTAGGCGGCCAACGCGCGCGGGTCCTTGGGGATCACCACGTTCATCTTCTTGCCGCGCGAGGTATAGGCCATGTAAGCGACGATGTCGGTCAGGGGGCCGCTCTTGGTGTTCAACGGTTCCTCGCCATTGGCCTTGCGGCATTCGTTGAGCGCGTATTCCAGGGTCACGACCTCGCCCTTGACGGTGTCGAACTGGGGATAGTTCTGGCGGATGCCGATGCCGCCGTTGGGAAAGCAGCTCGCATAGGTCTTGCCGTTCTTGAACGGGGTCTCGAACAGGCTCTTGCCGCTGTCGATGCTCATCTCGTAGGGCGGGAAGTCTTCGATCGCCTCCCACTGGGCGCGGGATGCCGGATCAATGGCGTAGACACCGTTGCCGAAATCGTTGAACGACACCCTGGGAAATTTCTTCTTGTAGTACTCACGGAATTCCTTCAGGTCCTGTTCCGGGCTGGCATCGGCTGGGTGCGGCAGGGCGATGGCGACACCGAGAACCGCGACGAGGCTCAGGAGTTTTCTCATTGGCAGGGTCTCCTTGTTTGGATAAGCGCGGCGCACGCCGGGGCGCGCGCCCTGCGGGTGGCGTTCAGTCGATGACCGTTTCTTCGGCGTCGCTCTGGCCTTTGTTGTCCACCCAACGCAGCTTGAGTGCGTCGCCGACCTTGGCGCCCTTGAAGCGGAAGGAGATGTAGGGATTCTTGGAGACCGCCGGCCCCCACAGAGCGGTCATGACCACCTTGCCCTGGTGTTCGCAGACGACCTCCTGGATGAAATGTGCCGGGATGGTTTCGCCGGTCTTTCTGTCCTTCACCAGACCGGTATCCATCGGGTGAGTGACCAGGGCCTTGACCGTGGTCACGTCGCCCGTGAGTTTGGCGCGAACTTTGATCGTGTTAGCCATTGTGCTGCTTCCTCTTGACTGAATCTGTAGTTGAAAACACCCAGTCCGGCTGCGCGCGGGATCAACCGCCGCAACCGCCGATGGTGACCTTCACCTCTTTGGTGGCGCTGTAGAGCTTGTCGCCCACCTTGACCACGGCGATCACGTTGGTGGTCTGGCCCAATTTGATGCGAGTGGCAACAAAGGGCTCAGCGCCTGCGCCCAGGGTGAAGGCGGAGGTCAACGGGCTGGCATTCTTCTCCGCCAGGATACTGATGGACTCGACACCAGCCATCTCGACCTCAACGGAAACCGGAACGACGGCGCCGTTTTCGGCGATGTCCGGGACCTTGAGCTGGATCTTGTCGTTGCCTGCGTGCTGGCCGGCGCCGAACAGGCCGCTGACAGCGGCGTCCACGGACTTGGCCTCAAAGGCGTCCTTGGGCCAGGCGGCCAGGACCATGCGCGGGGTCAGCAGGCCCGCGCCAATCGCCATGCCCACGGCGCTGGCGGCCAGGGCGCCTTTCAGTAGGGTTCTGCGTTTCATGTCTGTCACGGTGGTATCTCCTAACGGTATCGATGATGTGCGCGATGCTCAGGGCTCAGAGGGTGTGGATATATTCGACGACCTTGTCGATCTCATCCTCGGACAGGACCCGGTGACGGCCAAAGGGCGGCATCATGCTGTTGGGGTTGACCGTGGTCGCATCCCAGATCTGCGCGCGCAGCTTGGCCTTGTCGGGGAAGCGCGCCTGCATGGCGACCAAGGGCGGGCCAATATTGCCCGGCAGATCTCCGCCGGCAATCGCATGACATGACAGGCAGTTGCCCTTTGCGCGATCGAAGGCGATCTTCTTGCCCTGCTCGACGACGGATAGCGCCTTGGCCGCCTCGGCCGCGGTCGCCGTGGTGGAGACCAGCATCAGGCTCCCGAGCAAGGCGGCCGCGGCCGCGGCGGTTGAAAGGATGCCTAGAGATTGCCGCATCGTTGCCTCCTTTGAGTTAAGCAATGGACGGTGGGTGGTCTGCCGGCGTCAGCAGAAGGTGGGAGCGAATCGGCTTGAAACCCTGCCGGCGACGCATGTCCGGAATATAGACGCGCGTATGGGGCGAGTCAAAATCCCACGCGCATCCGGCAATCTCTAAAGGCATGGACCTGATCTCCTGTGTCCGCATCGCTGCGGTCCTCACCGACTCGTCCGCGTAAGCTGCTCCCGCATCAGCGCGAGGGCTGCTCCTCCAGGGCCAGGGCCTTGAGTTGCTGGAGGCGGGCCTCGATCCGCGATGACTGGTAGAAGTCCTGGCCCGGCAGGCGACCGGCCAGGGTCAGTTGTTCAATGGCGCTGTGCGTCTGGCCATTGAGGTAATAAAACTCCGCCATGGCCTCGTGCGCCTCGACCTGACGGCCCAGGCCGGTGGCGGCCCGTGCAAGCAGGGAGAGAATGTCCGGCGTGGGCCGGGGCTGGCGCCGGCGCGTCTCTTCCAGCAGCCGATAGGCCTCGGCGAAGTGCTTGCCGTGGATCAGGCTATTCGCATAGCCCTCGACCAGCACGGGGTTGGCCGGGTAGAGCGCGAGCATGTGCCGGTAGTCTTCCAGGGCCTGGGCATGCCGCCCGGCCAACTGGTGCGTCTGCGCCAGGGCCAGCGGATAGGCCATGCGGTCGGGGTCCGCCTTGCCCAGGCGGGTCAGGCTCTCGATCGCGGCATCGTGATCGCCGATCCGGGCGAGCGCCAGGGCCTGGCCGTACTGGCGGGCAGCCTCGGGCAGGGGCGGGTCGGTCTTGATCTGGCTGAAATACTGCAACGCCTGCTTGGGATCGCGGCCGATGTTTGCCCGCAGCTTGGCCTGGGCCAGATAGAAATTCAGGCTGTCCCGGACCTGGCGCGGGCGCTCCTGTTCCGCGCGCGCCATCGAGTCCGCGATACGGTCGGTGGTGACCGGATGGGTCCTGAGAAAAGGCGGGACGCCCTCGCCGTAATAGCGGGTGGCCTGATGCAGGCGCTCAAAAAAGGCGGGCATACCCAGGGGATCGAACTCGGAGCGCAGCAGGGTCTGCATGCCGATCCGATCGGCCTCCAGTTCGTTGCTGCGCGTGAAATTGATCTGCTGCTGGATCGCGCCGGCCTGCACCGCCATGATCGCGGCCTGTCCCGCCTCGCCGCTCTGGGTGCCAATCAGGATCGCGGCCAGGATCGCCGCGGCGGCCGGCAGGCTCATACGGCTGGCCGCGTCATAGGCGCGCACCAGATGCTTCTGGGTGATATGGGCGATTTCATGGGCCAGCACGCCGGCCAGTTCGCTCTCGTCGCGCGCGGCCAGGATCAGCGCGCTGTGCATGCCGATGTAGCCGCCCGGCGCCGCGAAGGCGTTGATGGCGTCATTCTCGATGATAAAGAAGCTGAACTGCTGGCTGGGGGCATCGCTGTTGGCCACCAGACGGTTCCCGAGGCCGTTCAGGTAGGCATTCAGCTCGGCGTCATCAACGATGGGCACCTGCTGGCGCAGGCGACGCATGAAGGCCTCGCCCAACTGGCGCTCCTGATCCGGCGAGACCAGCCGTTCGGAGGGATCGCCGATACTCGGCAGCTCGACGGCAGCGGTCAGGGAAAGCGGGGGCAGGCACAGCGTGATCAGGAGTAACAGACGCGGATACAGCGGCATTGGGGGCGCTCGACACGGCTGAGTCGAAGGATGGGACCACGATACGCGAGCCCGAGTTCCTTCGCCACCGAAGGCCCAGGCATAAGCGCGCCGCGCACGGCGCCATCGGTGGCTCAAGGCTGACATAGGTCAAACATCAGTGTAGGCTAATATGCCTTCGCAACCTGCAGGCGCGCTTACATGTTCGGGATTCCGGAAATCGACAGCGGCGAATTGGCCAGGATTCTGGCCGAAGCGCCTGACAGCATTCGCCTGGTCGATGTACGTAGCCCGCAGGAGATCGCCCAAGGGATCATCGTCGGCGCCGACCCGGTGCCGTTGCACGCGGTGCCCTTGAAAGCAGACGCCTGGATGCGCGACCGGCGGCCGGTGGTCATCTACTGCCGCGGCGGGGGACGTTCGGCCCAGGCCTGCGCCTTCCTGGCCGCGCGTGGCGGCGAGGCCCAATACATCAACCTCCGCGGGGGCATCCTCGACTGGGTGCGCCAGGGCCTGCCGGTGAGCCCGGCACCCGCCGATACCGCCTGCGGTTGACGCGGTTTATTCAGAAAACCGCGCGGCTGTCCAGAGTTGCGTTTGTCAGAAATCTGGCATATAAGATGGCTGCACAAATTCTGCCGTTTTCACGGTTATTTCTTCGAACTACAAGACAAGTCAGAGGAGTTGCACAGATGGCAAATTACGACGAGGAACTGGATGCATCCGGCCTGAATTGCCCGCTGCCCATCCTGCGTGCAAAGAAGGCCCTCGGTGGCCTCGCCAGTGGCAAGGTGCTGCATATCATCGCGACCGACCCCGGCTCCGTGAAGGACTTCGAGGCGTTCGCCAAGCAGACCGGCAATACCCTGATGGAGTCCAACGAGCAAGGCGGCAAGTACCACTTCCTGATCAAGAAGGCCTGATCGCCCCCGGTTTCTGGCCACGCGCCCCGCGGTTTTCCGCGCACGGCGTGGGGCTCATTCCGAAAAAAAACCGCCCGGCATCGCCCGGGCGGTTTTTTTTGGCCCCGCAGACGCTCCGACGCGCCTAGAACGTCCAGTTCATCTGCGTGCTCAGGATGTCCACGTCGCTGTCATAGGTACCGCTGAGCGTATAGCCGCTCGCATCGGTATGCTCGATGCGGGTGTCATCCACGAACAGGTGCGCGTAGCCGATGTCCAGAGACAGCTTCGGTGACAGCCGGTAGTTCGCGCCAACAGCCAACCAGGTGCGATCGTTGCCGGGGATGCGCGGGGTGCGCCGCTGGGCATCGCGGATCGGTTCCTTGTCATAGGCGATGCCGGCACGCAGCAGCCAGCTGCCGTTGTGCCGGTAGTTCACGCCGAGCGCATAGCGCAGGCTGTTGGTCCAGTCCTCGGGGGTGGTGCTGTCGGGTTGCAGCGGGTTGGCGAAATCCACGGCCAAGGCCTGAAACCGGCTCCACCGGGTCCAGCTCGCATCGGCGAGCAGCGCCCAGCGGCCGTTGAGTTCGTGATACAGGTTCAGCGAAACGGACTCCGGCAGCGTGATCTCGGCGCGCACCGCGGTGGGCACGAACACCCCGACCGTGCTGGTGAAAAACGGATGCGCACCGGAGAAACCCGCGTCACCCTCCAGCGTCTGTTTGACCTTTGAACGGTAGGCCAGGCCGAGGCGCGTGCCGGGGCCGAGGTCGTACATCAGCCCGAAGTTGTAGCCCAGGCCCCAGTCGTCACCCTCGACCGCCGCCGTGAGGTCACCGGAGAGGCCCGCGCAGGCCCCTCCCCCGCCCGCGTTCAGGCAGGCCAGCCGCTGGTCGACGGCCTGGGTCAGGGTCGCCTCGATATATTGGACATTCAGGCCGACGCCGACCGACAGGTTCGGTCCGGCGTTATAGGCGATGGCCGGATTGATATTGACGGTTTTGACCTCGGACTCGATCGCCTGATAACGCCCGACCCAGTCGGCGGCGTATTCCGTCTTGAGCCCGAACGGGGCGTTGATCCCCAGGCCAAAGCGGAAACCGTTGGCCAACTCGCGGCTGTAATAGAGGTTCGGCACCAGCGCCAGATCGCCCGCATCACCGCCATCACCGCCGGCAATCGGGCCGCCCAAGGGGTCGCTGGCGCTGCCGGAGAATCGGATACTCGGGCGGATCAGGTGCCCGGCCACGACCAGTTGCCCGCCTGACAGATACATCAGCCCCGCGGGATTGTAGAAGACGGTCGAGGCGTCCTCGGCGCGGGCACCGGCCCCGGCATAGGCATTGCCCAGGCCGCTGACGCTCTGTTCGATCAGGGAAAACCCGGCCGCCTGGGCCTGGACGGCGGCCAGCGCCAACATGCCGGCGAACGCAGAATAATGACGGGGACGTGGGTGGGTCATGGGGAGTCCTTGTGGGGTGGAACCTGTCAGCGGTTTTATGAGGCGCCACAGTATATGCCAGGTGCCGGGCGCCGGTCCGCCCAGGGTGTTCCGCGCGGGGTGTTCCATCCAGGGTGTTCCGGCCGGTCGGTGCGCCCCCCTTCCGCATCGGGCGCTGGTACGAGACTTGCTTCGGTCTGTGCAAACGGATCGGTGACGGTTCGCCGACGCGCCGGGGTATCTGGGCCAATGCGCGCGGGAAATTCAACGCTGCCGCGGGTAGGCAGCCTGTCTGTTCTGCCGAGTGGGTGATGCGATGAAGCCGAGTATCTTGCGCAATCTATTATTGGCCTGCCTGGCCCTCGGGCTGCTGATGGGCGGCCTGTTCCCGGTGTACGCCCAGGCCTTCGTCCAGCTCAAACCCGGGATGCTGGGGGGCTTCATCGCCGGCAGCCTGCTGGTCGGCGCGGTGGCGGGGGCGCTCAATTACTGGCTGGTCAACATGATCCTGCTGACCCGCCTGGAGCGTATCTCGGAGGTCGCCAACGCGATCAGCCAAAACGACATCGCGCGCCGCTGCGAGATCCAGAGCGACGATCTGATCGGCGAGATCGTCGCCAGCTTCAACCGCATGTCCGAGAACCTGCGCAATGTGATCGGCCAGATCAGCGGGGCGACCACCCAACTGGCCTCCGCGGCCGAAGAGATGTCGGCGGTCACCGAGGAGGCCAGCCGTGGCGTGCAGCACCAGCAGACCGAGATGTCGCCACCGCCATGAACGAGATGACCGCCACCGTGCAGGAGGTCGCGCACCACGCCGCGTTGGCCGCGCAGTCGGCCCAGCAGGCGGACAAGGAGGCCAAGGGCGGGGCGGTGGTGGCCTCCGAGGCCCTGGGCGGCATCGACACCCTGGTCAACAAAATGGAGCGCGCCGCCGAGGTAATCCAGAAGCTGGAGAAGGACTCGGGGAACATCGGCATGGTCCTGGATGTGATCC
>JBHEOS010000054.1:0-12726 GCA_046260695.1 Gammaproteobacteria bacterium | reverse complement strand
GATGATGACCGATAGCGGTTGGCCATAGCGGCGCGCGACATCGAACAACTGGTCGGCCACGTCGAAGAAATGGCGACGGTTGTAGGCGCCGGTGAGCTCGTCGGTGCGTGCGGCACGTTGCTCCCGCTTGAGTGCCGAGCGCAATTCCTCGTTTGCCTGCTCGATCGTCTGCTTGGCCAGCCTCAGCTCGTCCACGGCCTGCCGACGCGCCGTAATATCCTGGTTGACGATGATCGCGCCGGTGACGGTCCCGGCGGCATCGTGCAGCGGGATCGCCGAGTTGAGGATGATCTTGCTGCTGCCGTCGAAGCACTGAATGCGGATTTCCTCGTTCAGCGAGGTCTCACCCTTGTTGATCGCCCGTGCCGCCGCCCACTCATCGGCGGCAATCGGCTTGCCGGTCGCAAGCCACCAGCCCTTGTATTCACCGAACTGCCCAGGCCCGACGTAGCGGGCACCGGCCCAGATACGCTGCCCGGCGGGATTGCCGTGGACGATGCGACCGCTCGCGTCCATTACCCAGACGCCGACCGGCAGCGCCTCAAGCGTCATCCGCAGCGTCTGCTCGGTGTGGCCCAACGCGATCTCGGCCAGTTTGCGTGCCGTGATGTCCTCGTGGGTAACGACGATACAGACGCCGCTTTGGCGCTCGCAGCGCGTAGCCCTGGCCAGGAACCAGCGCTGGACCTGCGGTGAGTGACAGGGGTACTCGAGCACGAATTCCCTGAGCGCGCCGCTGGCGACGCTGCGCAGGCCATCGAGCATCGCCTGCGCGGTGCTGTCGGCACTGCCGTTGGCGGCTGCCTCGCAGATCGCCAGATAGTTGGTGCCCACGTAGGATTGCGCCACCGCGCCACCGTTGTCGCGCGCAAATTGCTTCCAGCGCTCGTTGGCCCAGACGATGACGCCGTCGCCGTCGAGCACGGCGATATTCGCTGACAGTGCCTCCAGCACGGCATCGGCAAAATTGGCCGGACTGGGGGGCATATCACCTCCGTGAAAATTTATGGTCACGATTTCAGTCCCTGATTGCGAAGCTGACCAGTCCCGTTCCAGGAGAGATGACGCTAAAACCGTGGCCTGCCCCCAAAAGAATAGTACCTTGCGCCGCCAAGTGGGGCTTGAGCATGGGGTAGTACTCTTGGACGAGTTGATACCGGAGGGTTCGTTGCAGGCGGTGCCACTCGTAGCGAGACGCATGAACCCACGGCTGGCTTCCCTGCCCACCGGTAACGGCAACATGACGCATCCTTGCGCGGTCTTATGCTGTGCCAGGTGCGTTTGGGAAGCCCTGAACAAGTCCGTTCGTGGTGAGCCTGTCGAACCACGAACGGAGGAGTCGCCTTCAATATCACGGAATCTCCCGTTTGCCCCCTTCGACTGGCTCAGGACAGGCTTCGACAAGCTCAGGACGAACGGGATGCTTATTCAGAGCGGCCTTAGTAGGCCAGCGGGCGTATCAACAAGCTCAGACTTCCTTGTAGATCTGCGCCCCCGCCTGCTTGAACTCCACCGCCTTTTCCTGCATGCCCTTGGCGAGCGCCTCGCCTTCCGTGAGGCCCTGGCTCGCCGCGTAGTCGCGCACATCCTGGGTGATTTTCATGGAGCAGAAGTTCGGGCCGCACATGGAGCAGAAATGCGCGACCTTGTGGGCCTCCTTGGGCATCGTCTCGTCGTGCATGCCGCGCGCCTTGTCGGGATCGAGACCGAGGTTGAACTGATCCTCCCAGCGGAATTCGAAGCGCGCCTTGCTGAGCGCGTTGTCGCGGATCTGCGCGCCGGGATGGCCCTTGGCGAGATCGGCGGCGTGGGCGGCAAGTTTGTAGGTGATGATACCGTCGCGCACGTCCTGCTTGTTGGGCAGGCCAAGATGTTCTTTCGGTGTGACGTAGCAGAGCATGGCGGTGCCGTACCAGCCGATCTGCGCGGCGCCGATCCCGGAGGTGATGTGGTCGTAGCCGGGCGCGATGTCGGTGACCAGCGGGCCCAGCGTGTAGAACGGCGCCTCGAAGCAGTCGGCGAGCTCCTTCTCCATGTTCTCCTTGATCAGCTGCATGGGCACGTGGCCGGGGCCTTCGATCATCACCTGCACGTCGTGCTGCCAGGCGAGCTTGGTCAGCTCGCCGAGCGTTTCCAGTTCGCCGAACTGCGCGGCGTCGTTGGCATCGGCGATGCACCCGGGACGCAGACCGTCGCCTAGGCTAAAGCTCACGTCGTAGGCCTGCATGATCTCGCAGATGTCCTCGAAATGCGTATACAGGAAATTCTCCTGATGGTGCGCCAGGCACCACTTGGCCAGGATCGAGCCGCCTCGGGAGACGATGCCGGTGACCCGGTTCGCGGTCAGCGGCACGTACTTCAGGCGCACGCCGGCGTGGATGGTGAAGTAGTCCACGCCCTGTTCGGCCTGCTCGATCAGGGTGTCACGGAACATCTCCCAGGTGAGTTCCTCCGCCTTGCCGTCGACCTTCTCCAGCGCCTGATAGATCGGCACCGTGCCGATCGGCATCGGGGCGTTGCGCAGGATCCATTCACGCGTCTCGTGGATGTTCTTGCCGGTGGACAGGTCCATCAGGGTGTCGCCGCCCCAGCGCGCCGACCAGACCATCTTCTCGACCTCTTCCTCGATGCCCGAGGTCACCGCCGAGTTGCCGATGTTGGTGTTGATCTTCACCCGGAAGTTGCGGCCGATGATCATCGGCTCCAGTTCCGGGTGGTTGATGTTGGCCGGCAGGATGGCGCGGCCGCGGGCGATCTCGTCGCGCACGAACTCGGGGGTGATTTCATCGGGTATTGCGGCGCCAAAGGCATTGCCGCGGTGCTGGCGCAACAGCTTCGCGTAGCGCGGGTCCTGGCGCAGCTCGTTCAGACGCGACGTCTCGCGGATGGCGACGTATTCCATCTCCGGCGTGATGAGGCCTTGGCGGGCGTAATGCATCTGGCTGACGTTGGCACCGGCCTTGGCGCGGCGCGGCTTGCGCAGGTGTTCGAAGCGCAGGTGTGCAAGCTTGGGATCGTCGTGGCGGGCGCGGCCAAACTCGGAACTGGGGCCGTCGAGCAGCTGGGTGTCATTGCGCTCCAGGATCCAGGCCTCGCGCAGCGGGTCCAGGCCCTTCAGCAGGTCGATGTGCGCGGTCGGATCGGTGTACGGCCCCGAGGTGTCGTAGATCACGATCGGGGGGTTCTGTTCCGGCGCGGTGTGGGTGTGGGTCGAGGACTGCTCGACCTCGCGCATGCCGACGCGCAGATCCGGACGCGAACCCTGGACGTAGATCTTCTTCGAGCCGGTGAACGGGCGCGTGACCTCCTCGGACAACCGGGCGGTCTTGCGGATGAACTCTTCGGGTATCGCACTCATGGCCTTGCCCCCTGCCCCGCGGACGGAACGGAAATGAATAGATGGCGGGAAGGCTGGCGGCTGGACAGGCTTCCCTGCGCTGGTATGACCCAAGATCAGGTTCGAAGGGTGTAGTTCTCAGCCCCCCGCGCCTACCGTAAAATCGTCCGAGGGGGCACCCCTAGCCGATCGCGCAACGCTAATGGAAGTCCTGAGGCAATGCAAGCCAGCCATGCAGAAGCCTTTGATCGGAAGAGGGATTCCATGCGCGCCCCGAATCGGGGTTGGGCTTGCCCGGTGCCGGCAAACTCCGTAGGCTTGCCAGGTGCCGCGCGGGGGGGACGCCGCCGGCAGTGATTCAAACACGATTCGGCCGTTACCGCACCGACCCGGAAACCAACCGGATACCCAATATCAATAGATATATAGATCAAGGTGCGCAGTCGCGGCGCATGGAGACAGGCATGACCGGCAACAGCCCCCCCATCGATTTCGAACCCGTCCGCTTCAATATGATCGAGCAGCAGATCCGCCCCTGGGAGGTGCTGGAACAGCGTGTGCTGGACGTGCTCGCCGCCACCCCACGCGAGGACTTCGTGCCGGAGAAGTACCGCTCCACGCTAGCCTTTTCGGACATCAGCATCCCCTTGGGGCATGGTCAATATATGCTGCCGCCGCGGCTGGAGGGCCGACTGTTGCAGTCGCTGCGGCTGGAGCCGGGCGACAAGGTGCTGGAGATCGGCACCGGCAGCGGCTACCTGACCGCCTGCCTGGCACGGCTGGCCGCCCGGGTGGTCAGCGTGGACCTGTTCGCGGATTTCAAATACGCCACCGAGCGCAAACTCGCCGCCCTGGACATCAACAACGTCGAGCTCAAGGTCGAGGATGCCGCCACCGGCTGGAGCGCGCAGGACGGCTTCGACGCCATCGCCGTGACCGGCTCGCTGCCGGTGCTGCACCAGGGCTTCCACCGCGCGCTGCGGGTCGGCGGGCGGCTGTTCGTGATCGTCGGCACGCCGCCGATCATGGAGGCGCTGCTGATCACCCGCACCGGCCCCGACCAGTGGGCGACCGAGAGCCTGTTCGACACCGCTGTCCCGCCGCTGGTCAACGCGCCGACGCCGGCAGCGTTCCAATTCTAGGCGCCTGTCGGGACTGCTTCATGAACGAGGTAGCGATACAAGGCGCGCGAAGGACAACGCCCGCAGGCGGAGCTGCAGGTTAAGGCATGCGCCAGATCACCGCAGTCGAACTCAAGCGCCACCTCGCCGAGAGCGAAACGCCGCCACTGCTGTTGGATGTGCGCGAGCCCTGGGAATTCCAGCTCTGCCATATCGCGGGCTCCCTGCTGCTGCCGATGGGCACGGTGCGCGGCGAGGCCCACGCGCTCGATCCGGACCGCGAGACGGTGGTGATCTGCCACCACGGCATCCGCAGTTTCGCCGTGGCACGATTCCTGGAAAACGAACTCGGCTTCACCCAGGTGATCAATCTCTCCGGTGGCGTCGCCGCCTGGGCACGCGAGGCCGATCCCGACATGCCGACCTATTCCGGATGAGCGCCCTGACCACGTAGGGGATGGACGCGGGGCCGTGCAGGCATTTTCCCAGCGCCGCGCCCATAAGGTAGACTGACGCCCGTTCGTTCCCACGCGCGCCGGTACGGCCGCACACACGGTGAACCCCATGCAAATGACGTTGAAACCGCTCGCCGCACTGATCGCCGCCCTCAGCCTGCCGGGGTTCGTGTCCCCGAGCCAGGCCGATACGCTCTACGAGATCTATCAACTCGCCCAGGACCGGGACCCGACCCTGCGCGCCGCCGCGGCCGCCCGCGACGCAGTGCTGGAGGTCAAGGCACAGAGCCAGGCCGTGCTGCTGCCGACCGTCGGACTGGGCGGTTCGTTCGCGCGCAACCGCTACGACAAGCGCAATCCGCGGCCGGACGAGCTTAACCCCACCTACTCCACCAACCAGAGCTACAGCCTGGACCTGACCCAACCGGTATTCCGCTGGGACCGCTGGGTGGCCCTGGAGCAGGCGGATGCCCTGGCCACACAGGCCCAGGCCGAATACGGCGCCGCCGAACAGGAGCTGATGGTGCGCGTCGCCGAGCGCTATTTCGCCGTGCTCGCGGCGCAGGACACCCTGCGCCTGGCGCGCAAGGAAAATGAATCGATCGGCCGTCAGCTTGAACAGGCACAGCAGCGCTTCGAGGTCGGACTCGCGGCGATCACCGACGTACAGGAGACCCAGGCGCGCTACGACTCGACCGTGGCCACCGAGATCCGCGCCGGGAACGAGCTCGCCTCCCGCCACGAACAACTGCGCGAGATCATCGGCGAACCGCGCGAGAACCTCGACCCGGTGCGCGACAGTGAGTTCAGCCTGCTTAGCCCGGAACCGCAGGACCTGCAACGCTGGGTCGATACGGCCCTGCAGCAGAACCCGGGGCTGGCCGCCGCGCGCGCCGGCGCCGAGGCCGCACGCCAGCAGATCCAGATCGCCCGCGCCGGGCACTACCCCACGCTCGATGCCGTCGCCAGCTACACCTATCAGGACAGCAACTTCGGCGGTATCGCCGCGATCGAGCGCAACGACGGCTCGGTGGGCCTGCAACTGGCCGTGCCGCTGTATCAGGGCGGCGCCGTGAATTCGCGCACCCGCGAGGCCCGCGCCCGTTTCGACGAGACCCGCGAGCGTCTGGACGCGACTCAGCGCGGCATCGAGCGCCAGACCCGCGATGCCTATCGCGGCGTGGCCACTGGCATCGGCGAGGTGCGCGCGGCCGACCAGGCGCGCACCTCCAGCACCACCGCGCTGGAGGCCGCCCAGACCGGCTTCGAGGTCGGCACCCGCACCATCGTCGACGTGCTGGACGCGCAACGCGCCCTGTCGCTGGCGGAGCTGAACCTCGCCCAGGCGCGCTACGACTACCTGCTCAACTCCCTGCGCCTGAAGCAGGCCGCCGGCACGCTGTCTCCCGGCGACCTCGACGCCCTCGGGGCCTGGCTGCAAAGCGCCACCACGGCGCCGAACTGACGGAATGACCGGCGCCCCGCTGTGTCACCGCGATCACGCGGCCCTGCTGATCATCGACATCCAGACCCGACTGGCCGACGCGATGCCCGCCGAGGCGCGCACGGCGGTGCTGCGCAATGCCGGCATCCTGATCGATGCGGCGCAGGCCCTCGGCATCCCGATCCTGCACACCGAACAATATCCGCGGGGGCTCGGGCCCACCGAGTCCGCACTGGCCAAGCGCCTCGAAGGCAGCGCGACGCGCCTGGAGAAGACCGCCTTTTCCTGCTGCGGGGCCGAGGGTTTCGACACGACCGCCCGCGCCGAGGGCCGCACCCAGTGGGTGCTCTGTGGCATGGAGGCGCATGTCTGCGTGTTGCAAACCGCCCTGGAACTGCAGGCGCGTGGCCTGATGGTGTTCGTGGCAGAAGACGGCGTGTGCTCGCGCAGCGTGGCCAATCAGGCGAATGCCCTGGCGCGCCTGCGCCAGGCCGGCGTGATCGTGAGCAACACCGAATCCATCCTGTTCGAATGGCTGCGCGATGCCGGTGATCCGCAGTTCAAGGCGCTGTCGGCGCTGATCCGTTAACCCAACGCCTCGGAAACCATCGCCAGCACCGCGTCACGGGCGCCCTTGTTGGCCTCGACCACAGCGGCACCGTGTTCACCGGCGGCGACGCGCGCGGCGGGATCGGCCAGCCAATGCATCACACTGTCGGCGAGCTGACCGCTGTCACCGACCTCGCGGGCCGCGCCCGCCGCCAGCAGCAGATGTGCGATTTGCTCGAAATTGAACATGTGCGGCCCGAACAGCACCGGCACGCGCTGGGCGGCGGCCTCCAGCGGGTTGTGGCCGCCGTGCGCGATCAGGCTGCCGCCGATGAAGGCCACGTCAGCGGCGGCGAAAAACAGCAGCAGCTCGCCCATGCTGTCGCCGACGAACACGGCGGCCTCCGCGGGCGTGGGCAATTGCCTACTGCGCAGCACCGTCACCCAGCCCTGCTCATGACACAACGCCGCGACCCGCGCGAAGCGTTCCGGATGGCGCGGCACCAGCACCAGCAGGGCACTGGGAAACCGCGCGCGGATCTCGCGGTGTGCCGCCAGGACGCGTTCGTCCTCGCCCTCGT
Source organism: Gammaproteobacteria bacterium (assembly GCA_046260695.1). Lineage (GTDB taxonomy): Bacteria > Pseudomonadota > Gammaproteobacteria > Thiohalobacterales > Thiohalobacteraceae > JAHJQQ01. The sequence continues at coordinate 5,239 of JBHEOS010000054.1, read as the reverse complement.
GGGTACTCGCGGCGATCCACACCGGGCGCTGCACGCCCCAGTCGCGGCGCAGCACCGCGGCCTGTTCGGTCAGACTGGCGGGAATCTTCACGTCGAATTTGATGCTGCCGGTGACGCGCACGCGCTCGGGCGCCGCGCCCAGCTCGACCAACCGCTCGGCATCGGTGCGGTCCTGCGCCGCGATCCCGCGCAGGCAACCCAGCGTCGCCGCGGTGAGCGCGCGCAGACGCCGGTAGCCGGCGGCGGAGCGCGCCGACAAGCGCGCATTGACCAGCAGCACCGGCAGATCCCGTTGTGCGCAGGCGTGATAGAGATTCGGCCAGATCTCGGTCTCCATGATCAGCGCCAACCGCGGCCGCGCCCGGTCGAGAAACCGCGTCACCGCACCGGGCAGATCGTAGGGCATGTAGACATGACTCACGCGCGCCTCGAACAGGCCGCGCAGCTGCTCGGACCCGGTCGGCGTGGTGGTGGTGACCAACACCGGCAGCTCCGGATAGCGCTTGAGCAGGGCGCGCAGCAGTGGCGCCGCCGCCTGCACCTCGCCCACCGACACGGCATGCAGCCAGATCGGCGCGGCCCCTTCGATGCGCGGGATGAAACCGAAACGTTCGCCCCAGCGCTGCCAATAGCCGGGCGCGCGCAGGCCACGCCACGCCAGCCGCGCGAGCGCGAAGGGCGTCAGCAGATAGAGGATGAGGGTGTAGAGAAGGCGCACGCTTGCATCCGGAAAACCGGTCTCCAGTGAGTTCCGTTCGCAGGCGTACGGCCGGCACGGAACCGGGCGGATGATAGCATGGCCCACGCCAGCGCCTGTCGGCGCGCGCCACGGCGGCCGGCGATTCGGTCTGTCCGCACAGGGCCACCCTCGGTACACTGTGCGGCCTGATCCCGGACTCGACTGTGAACGACGCAACCCCTGTTCAATCCTCACTCTGGTCGCCCCGCTACTGGCCCGTGCAGGCCGGACTGGCACTGGGCCGACTCGCCGCGCGGCTGCCGTTTCCGGTCCAGATCGGCCTGGGCAAGCTGCTCGGCCGGCTCGCCTACGGGCTGATGCCGGCGCGCCGGCGCATCGCCCGCACCAATATCGATCTGTGTTTTCCGGACTTGGACACCACCGCGCGCCAGCGCCTGCTGCATGCGCATTTTCAATCGCTGGGGATCGGCGTGATCGAGACCGCCATGAGCTGGTGGACGCCGGCACACCGCTTGCGCGGACTGGCCCAGGTCGAAGGGCTGGAACACCTGCAAGCGGCGCTGACCCACGGCCACGGCGTGATTCTGCTGTCGGCACACTTCACGACCCTGGAGATCGGCGGCCGACTGCTGTCGCTGCACACGCCCTTTCATGTACTGTACCGCCCGCACAAGAACGCCGCCTTCGAGGCGGAGATGCAGACCGCGCGCGCGCGGCATTTCGAGAAGGCCATCTCCCGCGACGATATGCGCGCACTGCTGAGAAGCCTCAAGGCCAACCTGCCGGTGTGGTACGCCCCGGACCAGAACTACGGCCGCGAGCACAGCATCTTCGTGGCATTCTTCGGCATCCCGGCCTCGACCATCACCGCCACCGCGCGGCTGGCGCGCATCAGCGGGGCGCGGGTGGTGCCGTTCTTTCAGGAACGGCTGCCGGGCGCGGCCGGCTATCGGTTGCGGCTGTCTCCGGCGCTGGAGCATTTTCCGAGCGACGACGAGGCCGCCGACACCCAGCGCATCAACGACCTCATCGAGGCCGAGATCCGCAAAATCCCGGCCCAGTATCTGTGGGCGCATCGGCGCTTCAAGACCCGGCCGGCGGGAACCCCGTCGCTGTACGCATGATCTGCCACACCATGAACCCGAAGGACGAACGCCACCGATGCTGGAACAGATAAGGAACCGGTTCATCCAGTACGGATGGCTCACGCCCGCGCTGCTGCCCTTGACCATGCTCGGCGGCCGGGGGCTGTTCAACAGCGTCTTTCACCTCTACATCCTCTGGGCCCTGCTCAGCGCCCGGACCTTGCGCATCGCGGATCAGCGGGTATACCTGACGCTCCAGATGCTGCTGCTGGGCGGCTATGCGCTGGGCATCCCGTTCGCGCTCGATCCGGCCCTGGCCGTGAAACGTTGGGGCAGTTTCGTCCTGTACGTCGCCTCGGCGCTGATCACCCTGGCCATGATCCAGCAGGACCGGGACAACCTCCGGCGCCTGCTCGCCCTGTTCGGGGTGGCCGGCCTGTTCGCCCTGGGCTTCGCCTATCTGGACCTGATCTGGCTTCTACTGACCACAGAGGCCTTTGTCCCGCGCCTGCAGATGGCCCCCGTGCACCTGATCATCTACACCCCGTTCACCCTGGCGTGGCTCTGGTCGCGCACGCCGCCGGGGTACCGACGGGCCACCGGCGTCCTGACCTTCCTGGCGCTGGTGGCGGGCTACACCGTCTTCTCGGAGGAACGGGCCTCGTTCATCGGCCTGCTGTGCGCCATCGCCGGCTTCTTCGTGCTCATCGTGCAGACCCGCCCCCGGCGCGCCCTCGTGTTGGTCGTCGCGGCCACCCTTGTCGCCCTGGCCTTGAATGGCCAGGGACTGCTGCGCGGACTCTCCTCCGAGGGCGACCTGTTTTCCCGCCTGGATGAGTTCAGCAGCTATCGCCTTTCACTCTGGACCCAGGCCTTGGAACATCCGCCGGAACACCCGCTCATCGGTGTGGGCATGGGCAATGTGCAGCATTACGATGCGGTGGTGCTGATCATCGGCAATAAGGTCCGGCACCTGCACAACCTCTGGCTGGACGCCTGGTACGACACCGGCCTGATCGGCCTGACGCTGCTGATCGCCTTGATCGGCTATGGGTTGGTGAGCATCGCCCGTGCCTGGAAAACCTTGCCGGCCACCGCGCGCTACCCGGCCGGGATACTCTTGGCCGCCGCCTTGACCTTGCTGGCGCAGGCGCAGTTCAGCATCTCCTACGCCTCGCGCGAGATCGGCATCTATTTTTTCATCTGTCTGGCGCTCTTGAGCCATCTGGCCCAGCAAGCCCGGCAGCCCGGACCGACCTGAGCCGCGGACCCGCCATGCCCACCGAACAGATCCTGGTGATCCGTCATGGCGCCTTCGGCGACCTGGTCCAGTGCAGCGGCGCACTGGCGGACCTCCGCGCGTTTCACGCCGACGCCAGCCTCACGCTGCTCACCGGGCCGGCATTCCGGACGCTGATGTCGCGTTGTCCCCAGGTGGATCGGATCATCACCGACGCACGTCTGCCCTTGAGCCGTCTCCGCGAACAACTCGCGCTGCGCCGCGCACTGCGGCACGCCCAGTTCGCCCGGGTCTACGACCTGCAGAATTCCGACCGCAGCGCGCTGTACCGCTGGCTGTTTCTGCCCGGTATCCCCTGGAGCGTCGCCACCGGCAGGGTGCCCGAAACGGAACCCGATGTGCAGCGCTATGCCGCGCAATTGCAGGCCGCCGGCATTCCCGTGCGGCACACGCTGGAGCCGGATGTCACCTGGATGGCGGACGATGTGAGCCGGCTTCTGGAGGAGGCCGGGGTGAGAAAACCCTACATAGCGCTGATACCCGGCTGCGCGGCCCGCCACCCGCATAAACGCTGGCCCTATTACGCCCAGCTCGCCGCGGGCCTGTTGGCCGAGGGCTACGCCGTGGTCACCGCGCCCGGCCCGGACGAGCTGGAGCTGTGCCGCGGCATTCCCGGTCACACGCTCACCGGCGCCTCGGGCTATCTCGACTGGTTCCAGCTTGCCGGGGTGTTGAAGGCGGCGACCTTCGTGGTCGGCAACGACACCGGACCCAGCCATGTCGCCGCCTGTCTCGGCACGCCCGGCCTGGCCCTGTTCGGCCCGCACACCACGCCCCGGCGCACCGGCATCCTGCGAGCCCGCTTCGAGGCGATCGCGGTTGCGGATCTGACCCAGCTGACCCCGGCGGCGGTGCTCGCGGCGGTGCTGACGCGGCTAAACCCCGCAGACGCCTGATCTGGCCGCGCAACGCGTCCTCACGCCCGGCGATCCAAAATTGATCCTCCGACGTGGGCTCCAGGTTGATCACCACCACGCCCTGGACCCGCGGCCCGCTTGGCGCCGCGTCGCGGGCCGGAGTACCCTCCGCGCACTTCGGCAGCCCCCCATGCCATGAACCTTGATCGACAGACCTTGAACGTCGCCATCAGCACCGGCATGCCGCTCGGGAATTTCGCCCGGCTGGCGCCCCAGAGTGCGCTGCGTTGGGGCCGCTGCGCCTTCACGCTGAATCCGGCCGATGATAGCGAATGCGATTATTGGATCGTGTTCAACACCGCGCCCGCCCACACCGCACTGATCTGCGCGCCGGAGAACACGCTGTTCATCGCCGGCGAACCCCCCGCCAAGAAGGTCTATCCGCGGGCCTTCTACGCGCAGTTCCAGCGGCTGATCTGCACCCACGGGGAGTATCCGCATCCCCGGGTGATATTCGACGCGCTCGGCCTGAACTGGCATGTCGGCTATAACCGGCTGACCGGCGCGTACCGCTACGGCTATGACGAACTGGCCGCCCTGCGCCCCACGGACAAGCAGCTCGCGCTGTCCGTGGTCTGCTCCGATCTGCGCACCACCGCGGGGCAACGCGCGCGGCTTGAGCTGCTCGAACGGCTCAAGCGGCATTTCGGCGACCGGCTCGTGCATTTCGGCCGTGGCTTCGCGCCCATCGAGGACAAGCTCGACGCCATCGCGCCGTTTCACTATCACCTGGTACTCGAAAATTCCATCAGCGACGACTACTGGAGCGAGAAACTCGCCGATGCCTACCTGGGCTGGTCCTATCCGCTGTACCTCGGCTGTCCGAACCTGGAGCGGTATTTTCCGGCCGCCAGCTACACCCGGATATCGGCGGAACACTACGCGGAGACCGTGCGCAGCCTCGAACAGGCGCTCAGCGCGCCGCCCTCGGCGGCGCAGCGCGCGGCACTGGGCGAGGCCCGGGACCGGGTGTTGAACCGCTACAACCCGTTCGCCCGCTTCGCCCACTGGGCGGAGCGCTTGCACGTGCCGGGGGCGGCGAAGACCCGGATCCAGATCCAGAGCCATCGGGTTCTCGCCCCCTTCCCCCGGGGCTGGTGGTATCGCCTGCGTCAGGGCTGGGGCAGCGCCCCGCGGCGCTAGGTGCCTGTCGGACTCGGGACTGATCTACTGCGCCGGTGGGCGCCTAGTGGTCCATGCGCAAAGTTCGGTAACTGTTCGCTGCGCCGGAACACGC
>JBHEOS010000053.1:0-13083 GCA_046260695.1 Gammaproteobacteria bacterium | reverse complement strand
GCCCAGGGCGTGGTCGGCGACCGCGGCCGAGACCTGCCCCGGTACGCGCGTGGTGTGCAGGATGCCGTTGCGGTGTACGTTTTCGCTGATCGGATAGAAGGCGGTCTCGCCGTCGCTGCCGCGCGCCAGTATCACCGACAGCTCCTGCGCCAGGGCGACCTTCTCTTCGAGCACGCACGGCCGCCCGCCCAACTGCGCGAAACCTGCGCGCGCCTGTTCGAGATCCTGCACGCCGACCTGGCCCTTGCCGTCGTAGCCGAGGGTCGCGGTCTTGAGCAGCGCCGGCAGGCGCAGGTCGGCGACGGCCGCGGCGAGATCCGCCGCGGTATGGATGGCGAAGAACGGCGCGGTCGCCAGCCCCAGGTCGCGCACGAAGGTCTTTTCGCGGATGCGGTCGCGGGCCACGGTGACTGCCTCCGCGCCGGGGCGCACCGGGCAGTGCGCGGCCAGCGCCTCCAGGGTGGAGGCCGGTACGTTTTCCCATTCGGTGGTGATGGCGGCGCATTCCGCGCCCAGGCGGGCCAGGGCCTGCGGGTCTTGGTAGTCGGCGCGCAGGTGCAGATCGGCGACGCTGCCGGCCGGGCTGGCGGGATCGGGGTCGAGCACCAGCACCCGGTAGCCGAGTGCGCGTGCCGCCAGGGTGAACAGGCGGCCCAGCTGTCCTCCGCCGAGGACGCCCAGTGTGGCGCCGGGCAGGATCACGCGCGCGGTGGCAGCTGCATAGACAGGACCGCCTGGGTCTGCGCCTCGCGCAGGTCCTCCAGGCGCGCGGCCAGCGCCGGATCGGTCACGGCCAGGATGCCGGCCGCATACAACGCGGCATTGGTCGCGCCGGCCTCGCCGATGGCGAAGGTCGCGACCGGCACGCCCTTGGGCATCTGCACGATCGACAGCAGCGAATCCATACCTTTTAGATAACGCGACGGAACCGGCACGCCCAGCACCGGCAGGGTGGTCTTGGCCGCCAGCATGCCGGGCAGGTGGGCCGCGCCGCCGGCCCCGGCGATGATGCAGGCCAGCCCGCGGGAACGCGCCGAGGTGGCATACTCAAACAGCAGGTCCGGGGTGCGGTGGGCAGATACCACCCGCATCTCGTAGGCCAGACCCAGCTTGCCGAGCAGCGTGGCGGCGTGCTGCATGACCTCCCAGTCGCTGTCGCTGCCCATGACCAGACCGATACGGGGTGTTTCACTCATGTGCTTGTGTCCTTGCGGCCGGACCCAAAACCCGGGAAACGCGGAATTCTAAACAGATTGGCCACCTAGGGCCAGTTTGTAGGCGCGGCCTCTGGCCGCGAGTGGTTCGGGGAAACACCCGGTTCGCGGCCAAAGGCCGCTCCTACAAAGACCTGCTCCTGGGTACAATAGCCCGCCTTCCACCCCGCCCGGAGCCGCGGCATGCAAGCCTCACTGTACGAATCCGACCTCAAGAGCCTGCCGCGGGTCTACCGCGGCAAGGTGCGCGACGTGTACGGCCTCGGCGAGGACCGGCTGCTGATCGTGACCAGCGACCGGCTGTCGGCCTTCGACGTGATCCTGCCCGAGCCGATCCCCGGCAAGGGCGCGGTGCTGACCGCAGTGTCCAATTTCTGGTTCGCGCGCCTGGGCGCGATCGTGCCCAATCATCTCGTCGACCTGCCGCTGGAACAGGTGCTGCCCGATAACGCCGAGCGCGCCCAGGTTCAGGGCCGCGCGATCGTCGTGCGCCGGCTCAAGGCGCTGCCGGTGGAGGCCATCGTGCGCGGCTACCTGATCGGCTCGGGCTGGAAGGACTACCAGCAGTCCGGCGCGGTATGCGGCATCGCCCTGCCGGCGGGCCTGCGGCTGGCCGAACGCCTGCCGGCGCCGATCTTCACGCCCTCGACCAAGGCCGAACTCGGCAGCCACGACCAGAACATCGATTTCGCCCAGGCCGAACAGCTGCTGGGTGCCGACCTCGCCGCGCAGGTGCGCGACATCAGCCTGCGCCTGTACCGGGAGGCCGCCGCCTATGCGTTGGAGCGCGGCATCATCATCGCCGACACCAAGTTCGAATTCGGCCTGGACGACAACGGCCAACTGGTGCTGATCGACGAGGCGCTGACCCCGGACTCCTCGCGCTTCTGGCCGGCGGACCAGTACCGGCCCGGGCTGAGCCCGCCGAGTTTCGACAAGCAGTTCGTGCGCGACTATCTGGAAACGCTGGACTGGGACAAGACCCCGCCCGGCCCACGCCTGCCGGCCGAGATCATCGAAAAGACCGCCGAGAAATACCGCGAGGCGCAACGGCGCCTGACCGGCGCGTAGCGGCACACGATCAACCCAACGGCGTTTCAAGCAGCGAGAGGTCACAGACATGGGTGCGCAGTGGAAGGCGAAGGGCCGCGAGGCGGCCGCCAACGCCAAGGGCCGGATCTTCACCAAGCTGGCCAAGGAGATCATGGTCGCGGCACGGGCCGGGGCCGACCCGGCCCTGAATTCGCGCCTGCGCCTGGCGATCGAGCAGGCCAAGAAGGCCTCGATGCCCCGAGAGACCCTGGAGCGGGTCATCAAGAAGGGCGCCGGCCTGATCGATGCCGGCGTGAACTACGAGAAGCTAACCTACGAGGGCTTCGCGCCGCACCGGGTGCCGGTGATCGTCGAGTGTCTGACCGATAACACCAACCGCACCGCCTCCAACCTGCGCCTGCTGTTTCGCAAGGGGCAGCTGGGCGCCGCGGGCTCGGTGTCCTGGGACTTCGACCACCTCGGCCTGATCGAGGCGACCCCGGAGGCCCCGGGGGCGGACCCCGAACTGGCGGCCATCGAGGCCGGCGCCCGCGACCTGGAACCCGCGGACGACGGCGCGACGCTGTTTATGACCGACCCGGCGGACCTCGATGCGGTTGCCCGGGCCCTGCCGGCGCAGGGCTTCGCGGTGCAGTCCGCGCAGCTCGGTTACCGGCCGAAGAATCCGCTCAGCCTGGGCGATGCGGAACGGGCCGAGGTCGAGGCCTTCCTGGAGGCGATCGATGCCGACGACGATGTGCAGCATGTCTACGTGGGCCTGAGCGGATAGGCCGGCCTTTCAAGCCCTTGGGCAGGCCGGCCGATCTGGACTAGACTGCCGCTTACGGAAGCGCTGAAGTACGCCCGTTCGTGGTGAGCTTGTCGAAGCCTGTCCTGAGCCGGTCGAAGGGGGCAGGCCGGAAATGCTCCGTGATAGTGAAGGTGATTCGTCCGTACATGGTTCGACAGGCTCACCACGAACGGACGAATTCAATATCACAGGTATCTCCCGTTCGCCCTGAGCTTGTCGAAGGGCTCACCTCGAACGGACTTACTAACCCGGACGCTTCACAAACCACCGTAGCCACCGCACCCCGGATACACCCATGACCTCGATCCTCCACCCGCTCCGCACCCGCAGCCGCGCCCTCGCGCAGGGGCTGGTGCTGGTGCTGTTGGCGAGCTGGCTGGCGCTGGTGTGTCCGCACTGCCTGGTGCAGGCCGCGGAGGTCTCGCCGGCGCCCGAACATTGCCACAGCGAGGCGCCGGCCCCCGCTGATACCCCGGCCGACGCGCACGCCTGCTGTGAGCAGGCACCGGTCTGCACCGGTGCCGGTTGCGCGCAAATGTCCAGCGTCGTCGGCGTCGAGCCGGTGGCCTATAGCGTTGCTGGGGCAGACCCGCACGCGCCGCCTGTCACACGGGTGGCCAGCGACGCCTATCCGGCCGCGCCACCCGCCCCGCCGCCGCTCGTCCAGCGGGCCACGGCCGATCCCTGTCCGCTCTACCTGCGCCACTGCACCTTCCTGAATTAGCCGCACCTCTACAGAACGACCCCTGTCGTCAGCCTGTTGAGGAGTGTTCTCATGTTTGTGTCACTGCGACCCCGCGCGGTCGCCCTATTACTGTTGGCGAGCGGCAGCGTGTCCGCCGTCGAGCCGGTGTCCCTGCAACTGAGCCTGGTCGAGGCCGAACGGCGTGCGCTGGACGCGGACGCCGGCATCCGCGCGGCGCAGGCCACGGCGCAGGCCCTGCGCGAGCAGGCCGTTGCCGCCGGCCAGTTGCCCGATCCGACCGTGTCGCTGGGGGTGATGAACCTGCCGGCGGATTCGTTCGACCGCCGCGAGGTGGACATGACCCAGCTCAGCGTCGGCGTCAGCCAGGCGTTTCCACCCGGCGCGACCTTGCAGCATCGGTCGGCGCGGACCGGCCATCTGGCGGCGGCGGCGGAGGCCGGCACCCAGGCGCGGCGGCACGAACTGCTGCGCGAGACGCGGCTGGCCTATCTGGAGCTCGCCTATCAAGACGCGGCCGTGCAGTTGATCGCCGCGACGCGTTCGCAATTCGATGACCTCCTCGCCGTCACCGAGGCCCAGTACCGCACCGGTCGCAACTCGCTCCAGGACGTGCTGAGCGCGCAGCTGGAGTACGCGCTGCTCGGCGACCGCCTGGCCGCGGCGCAGTCCGAGCGTGACGCCGCGCGGGCCGATCTGGAACGCTGGGCCGGCCCGCTCGGGCCGGGTATGTCTTTGCCGGCGGCGTTTCCGGCGCTTGCGGCGCCGCCCGCCGTCGAGGCCCTGCAGGCGGGCCTGGAGACACATCCGCGCATCGCCGCCGCGCAGGCGCGGGTCGCCGCCGGCCAGTCTGCGGTCGAGATCGCGCGCCAGCAGTACAAGCCCGGTTGGATGCTGGACCTCAGCTATGGCGAGCGCAGCGGCCACGGGATGAACGGCGCGCGCCGCAGCGATCTGCTCAGCGCGATGGTCACGCTGGACCTGCCGCTGTTCACCGGCAAGCGCCAGGACCGCCGCGTTGCAGCGGGCGTCGCCGAGACCGAGGCACTGCGCTACACGCGCGACGATGTCTATCGCGAGCTGCAACGCGCGCTGGCGGCCGACTATCCGCGCTGGCGGCAATTGCAGCGGCGCGAGCGGGACTACACCGACAGCATCGTCCCGGTGGCCCACCACAACGCCGCGGCCGCGCTGACCGCCTATCGCAACGGCGTGAGCGATTTCACCGCGCTGATCCGCGCCCGACTCGCCGATCTGGACAGCCGCCTGCAGGCGTTGCGCACCCGCACCGAGCGCCTGCAGACCCAGGCGCGTCTGCTGTATCTCGCAGGAGAAGATGCATGAATGCCGTGATCCGCTTGATTGCCCGCGCGGGCCTGCTGTTCGCGCTGGCCGCGCCGGCGCTCGCGCAGGAACCGGCGCGCGAGATCCTCTATTACCGCAACCCGATGAACCCCGAGATCACCTCGCCGGTGCCGGCCAAGGATTCCATGGGCATGGACTACATCCCGGTGTATGCCGAGGCGGCGGCGCAGGGTGATCAGGTGCGCATCGATCCGGCCGTGGTGCAGAACCTGGGCGTGGTCAGCGAGGCGGTGACCCGTGGGCGACTGTGGCGGCGCGTCGATGCGGTCGGCACGGTGGCCTACGACGAGCAGCGCGTGGCGCACATCCACATGCGCAGCGAAGGCTGGATCGAGCAGCTGTACGTGCACTTCGTCGGCGAACGTGTCGCCGCGGGCGACACCTTGTTCGAGATCTATGCGCCGGCGCTGGTCAACGCCCAGGAGGAATTGTTGCAGGCACTGGGCATGGGCCAGCCGGGATTAATCGCCGCCTCGCGCGAGCGTCTGCAACAGCTCGGCGTGGACGCGCAGCAGGTGCGCGAACTTGAACGCCGTCGCCAGGCGCAGCCGCGCATCAGCGTGCGCGCGCCGCAGGACGGGGTGGTGACGCAGCTCAACGCCCGCCACGGCATGTATGTCACGCCGGACATGGCGGTGATGACGCTGGCCGACCTGTCCAGCGTCTGGGTATTGACCGCTGTGCCCGAACGCCAGTCCGCCTGGATCGAGGTCGGGCAGCCGGCCGAGGTGCGCTTGCCGGCGCACCCGGGCGAGGTGTTCGCGGGCACGGTCGACTATGTGTATCCGGATCTCGATGCGCGCACCCGCACGCTGCGGGCGCGGCTGCGTTTCGACAATCCCGACGAGACCTTCCGCCCGGACATGTATGCCAATGTGCGGATCTTCGCCGCACCCAAGGACGATGTGCTGAGCATTCCGCGCCAGGCACTGATCCGCACCGGCCGCGCCGAGCGCGTCATCGTCGCGCGCGGTGAGGGCCGGTTCCGCGCCGTCGAGGTGGTCGCCGGCATGGAGTCGGGCGACCGGATCGAGATCCGTGCCGGCCTGGCGGAAGGCGACCGCGTCGTGGTGTCCGGCCAGTTCCTGATCGACTCCGAGGCCAGCATTCAGGCCAGTGCGCTGCGTATGCAGCCTGCGCCAAGCGCGGATGCACCGGCCGCCCCGGCCGCCACGGCCATCACCGGCGAAGGCACGGTCACCGCCGTGATGGCCGATCAGCACCGGCTCACGCTCGATCATGCGCCCATCGCGGCCTTGGGCTGGCCGGCGATGGAAATGGCCCTGGACGTCAACGCGTCGCTCGACCTGCGCGCTGTCGCGGTCGGTAGCCGCATCCACTTTACGCTGGAACCGGACGCCGACGGGCACTACCGGATCGCCTCGATCCAGGTGTTGGAATGAGGCGTAGAGAACCGACATGATCAAAAACCTGATCCACTGGTCCGTCCACAACCGTTTCCTGGTCCTGCTGCTGACCCTGCTGCTGACCGGCGCGGGTATCTTCGCGCTGCGCACGACCCCGTTGGACGCGATCCCCGATCTATCCGATGTGCAGGTGATCATCCGCACCCCGTTCGCCGGCCAGGCCCCGCGCGTGGTGGAAGACCAGGTCACTTATCCGCTGACCACGGCGCTGCTGGCGGTACCCAAGGCGACCACGGTGCGCGGCTATTCCTTTTACGGCGACTCCTATGTGTATGTGCTGTTCGAGGACGGCACCGACCTCTATTGGGCGCGTTCGCGGGTGCTCGAATATCTCAATCAGGCGCAGGGACGCTTGCCGGCCGGGGTGACGCCGAGCCTCGGCCCGGACGCCACCGGGGTGGGCTGGGTGTATGAGTACGCCCTGGTCGATCGCAGTGGACAGCATGATCTCGCGCAATTGCGCGCGGTGCAGGATTGGTTCCTGAAATTCGAATTGCAGACCGTGCCGGGTGTGGCCGAGGTCGCCACGGTCGGCGGTGTGGTCAAGCAGTACCAGGTGACGCTCGATCCGGACCGCCTGCGCGGCTTCGGCCTGCCGATCGAGCGCGTCGCCGGCGCGCTTCGGCGCGCCAATCAGGAGACCGGCGGCGCGGTGCTGGAGATGGCCGAGGCCGAATACATGGTGCGCGCGACCGGCTATCTACAGGGCATCGCCGATATCGAGCAGGTGCCGCTGGGCGTGGACGCCAGCGGCACGCCGATCCTGTTGCGCGATGTCGCCGAGGTGCGCCTCGGTCCGCAGATGCGTCGCGGCATCGCCGATCTCGACGGCGAGGGCGAGGTGGTCGGCGGTGTGGTGGTGCTGCGTTGGGGCGAGAACGCGCTGGACACCATCCGCGCGGTGAAGCAACGACTCGAAGCGCTCAGGCCCAGTCTGCCCGACGGCGTCGAGATCGTGCCCACCTATGACCGCTCGCAGTTGATCGAGCGCGCCGTCGACAACCTGCGCGGCAAGCTCATCGAGGAACTCATCGTGGTCGCGCTGGTGTGCGCGGTGTTCCTGTTCCATCTGCGTTCGTCGCTGGTGGTGGTGATCTTTCTGCCGCTGGGCATCCTTACGGCCTTCGTGATCATGCGCATGCAGGGCATCAACGCGAATATCATGTCGCTGGGCGGCATCGCCATTGCCATCGGCACCATGGTCGATGCCGCGATCGTGATGATCGAAAACCTGCACAAGCACCTCGAACGCGAGGCGGTCAGCGACGACAATCGCTGGGAGATCGTCGCCCGCGCCGCCAGCGAGGTCGGTCCGGCGCTGTTCTTCTCGCTGCTGATCATCACCTTGAGTTTTCTGCCGGTGTTCACCCTGGAGTCTCAGGAGGGCCGGCTGTTCACGCCGCTCGCCTACACCAAGACCTATGCGATGGCCGCGGCGGCGGGGCTGTCGGTGACGCTGGTGCCGGTGCTGATGGGCTATTTCATCCGCGGCCGCATGCATCCGGAGACCGCCAACCCGCTCAACCGGTGGCTGATGGCGGCCTACCGTCCGTGCATCCAGTGGGTGCTGCGCCGGCCGGGTCCGGTGGTCGCAGCGGCACTGCTGATCGCGGCCACGGGGCTGTGGCCGCTGTACGGATTGTGGCCGCTGCACACGTCGCTCGGCTCCGAGTTCATGCCGACACTGGACGAGGGCGATCTGCTGTACATGCCGACCACCTTCCCGGGCCTGTCCGCCGGCAAGGCGCAACAGCTCTTGCAGCAGACCAACAAACTGATCAAGTCGGTCCCCGAGGTCGAACGGGTGTTCGGCAAGATCGGCCGCGCCGAGACCGCGACCGATCCGGCCCCGATGACCATGATCGAGACGATCATCCAACTCAAACCGCCGGCACAGTGGCGTCCCGGCATGACGCCGGAGACACTCAAGGCGGAACTGAATCGTGTGGTGACACTGCCGAGTCTTGCCAACAGCTGGACGCCGCCGATCAAGACCCGCATCGACATGCTCGCCACCGGCATCCGCACCCCGGTGGGCATCAAGCTCGCCGGTCCGGATCTCGCGGTCATTCAGGACCTCGGGCAGCAGATCGAGGCAGTCATCCGCCAGGTGCCCGGCACCCTGAGCGTGTATTCCGAACGGGTCACGGAGGGCCGTTACCTGATCATCGACAGCGACCGGCGCGCGGCCGCGCGCCAGGGTCTGAACATCGCGGACATCCAGGACGTGGTGCGCATGGCGCTCGGCGGCATGGACATCACCGAGACCGTCGAGGGGCTGGAGCGTTATCCGGTGAATCTGCGTTACCCGCAGGACCTGCGCAATTCGCCCGCGCAGGTGCGCAACCTGCCGCTGGTCACGCCCACCGGCGCGCACATCACCCTCGGCGATGTCGCCGAGGTGCGCGTCGAGGCGGGCCCGGGCATGATCCGCAGCGAGAACGCGCGGCCCAACGGTTGGATCTACATCGACATCCAAGGGAGCGATATCGGCGCCTATGTCGCCGCGGCGCAGCGGGCGGTCGCCGACGGCATACGGCTGCCGCCGGGCTATTCACTGAGCTGGTCGGGGCAGTACGAGTACATGGAGCGCGCGCGTGAACGCTTGTCGCGGGTGGTGCCGGCGACGCTGGCGATCATCGTGCTGCTGTTGTACCTGAACTTCCGCCGCCTCGCCGAGGTGGCGATCGTGCTGGGCATGTTGCCGCTGGCGCTGGTCGGCGGCGTCTGGTTTCTGTATCTGCTCGACTACAACCTGTCCGTCGCCGTAGGCGTGGGGTTCATCGCGCTGGCCGGTGTCGCGGTGGAGACCAGTGTGGTGATGCTGTTGTATCTGAATCTCGCCTGGGAGCGCGTGTGCCGCGAGAAATCGCTACCGGAACTCGCCGATCTCTACGCGGCCGTGATCGAAGGCGCGGTACAGCGGCTGCGCCCGAAGCTGATGACCGTGGCCACCGTGATCGCCGGCCTACTGCCGATCATGCTCGGTTCCGGCACCGGCTCCGAGGTCATGCGCCGCATCGCCGCGCCGATGGTCGGCGGGATGGTGAGTTCCACGGCATTGACCTTGTTGGTCATCCCGGCGGCCTATCTGCTGTGGCGGCGCGCCGGGCTCGCTACACCGCCGACGCAACCGCCCGCAGCCTGAATCCCGCGCCGCAGCGGTGCTTGCGGCGCGCAGTTCTGCCAACGCCTGGCTTGGGGTAGTATTCGGGGCAGCCGCTTCCGGGGAATCGCCGCATGAATCTGCCCAGGCCTTCGTTGTTGCCCCTGCTGAATGCCGCCGAGCCGCTCGGCAAACGCGCGCCGGCGGTCGATGAGCACGGCAAGGCGTTGTCGGATTTCATGATGATCATCCCCGGCCTGCGCGATTGGCCGCACTGGCGGCGACAGACGGCGCTGCACGACATCCAGGCGGTACTGACCGGCTTCCCGCACGCCGTGGTGTTCGCCGAAATAAACCTCAAGCTCAACCTGCTGTGGGTATCCATCCGCCCGCTGGACGGTATCCGCCTGGAGATCGCCGCCGCCGTGCAGGATCGCGTGCCCGAGGCACGCCTGGTATCGCATATCTAGGCGCCCCCCGTAGGCGCGGATGCTACAGCTCGGTTTCCTTCCGCAGCCGTTCCAGATCGGCGAGCACGATGCAGTTGCCGCGCACCACGATCAGGCCGTCGCGCGCCAGCCGGGTGAGGATGCGCGAGAAGGTCTCTGGCTTGATGGACAGCCGCGAGGCGATGATGTGCTTGGGTGTGGTCAGCACGATCTCGGGCGATTGGAGCACGTCCTCGGGCAATTCCCGGAGCAGATAACTGACCAGCCGGTAGGTGGCATTGTGCAGGGTCAGGCTGTCGATCTCGTTGAGCAGCCGGTGCAGGCGTTGACTCATATCGCCCATCAGGCGGAAGCAGGTATCGACGGAGTTGCGCAGCAGCTCCTTGACCACGGCGTTGGGGAAGGCCAGCAGCCGGCTGTCGACCAGGGCATCGGCGTTGACCGGAAAGAAGCGCCCGGACATGAACATTACCGCCTCGGCAAAGGTCTGGCCCGGGCGGATGATCTCGATGACCTTCTCGTCGCCATCCTCCGACAACCGGTACAACTTGACCTGGCCCTCGATCAGCAGGAAGAAGCGCTCGGCCGGCTGGCCGTGCTCGAACAGGATGCGGCCCTCCTCGATGCTGACGTCCTGCATGGTGGCCATCACCGTGCGTAGCTGTTCGTCGTTCAGCGCGGAGAACAGGTAACAGCGGCGCAGCCAGGGGCTGAGATCGCCGGCGGTGCTGAGTTCAGTGACCATGGTATCTATCGGGCGCCTCTCGCGGGGGTCGGGGCAGTCGCCCCGGGTGGCTTGATGGAGGTCAAGGCGTATCGGCCGGTGCCGCGGTTATCGTACTCGAAATCCCGGTTCCGGCCTGCGCCGACGCCGGCCCATTATACGCACGGCGCACACGGCGTGACCAAGCCGGGGCCGCGGCGCTTCTGGTTTCAGAAGGGCGGACGCATGAAGCCTGGACCAGGCTGTGGACGTTGTTGGTGGCTGTTGGCCGTCGTGTTGATTGTGGTCGCGGCGGTGGCTTACCGACTGCTCACGGGATCGCATGCCCACGCCGGACGTGACGGCCGCGCCGAGATTGTTCTGCCAGCGGCCGACCGCGATCTGGTGTTGACCGAGATGCGCGGCTTTCTGAGTGCCGTGCAGGGCGTGACCGCCGCGCTGAGCCGCGACGATCTCGCGCTCGTCGCCGAGCAGGCGCGTGGCATGGGCATGGCCGCGGTCGGGCAGCTCCCGGTGTCGCTGATGCAGGCGCTGCCGCTGGAGTTCAAGACCCTGGGCCACAGCGTGCATGCCGATTTCGATCAGCTCGCCCTGGATGCCGAGAAGCTCGGCGACCGCGAGCACAGTCTGCGCCAGCTCGGGGATATTCTGGGTAAGTGCGTGGCCTGCCACGCGACATACCGATTGTCATCGGCCAAGGATGGAGGTTGATGCATGCACGTACAACTGTTGATCGCTGCCTGGTGCAGCTCCTGCAAGCGGGAACAGGAACTCTGGAACCGCGTCTGCGCGCGCCAGGGCATCCCCCTGGAGATCCTGGATCTGGAGACGCCGGACGGCGAGGCCACCGCCGCCCGCCATCACCTCAAGATCATGCCGGCGGTGCTGATCGATGATCACCCGCGCGCCATCGGCGTGCAGAGCGAGGCCGAGATCGAGGCGTTGCTCGCGGGGAGTACCTGACCGTAGACAGTTGCAGGCGCCCGCGCCTACACGCGCTGGCGAAGCGTTTGGTAAGGCTCCATTGCCCTTCGACAAGCAGCGCCTAGCGCGGCGACCGCCGTAGGTCGCATAGCCCAGACTACGGACGTGTGGGCGCTTGCCTATCTGCCGTCAGCGCATCGAGCAGGGCGAACATCAGCCGGTTGATTTCAGCAAAGTGCGCAGTCTCGGCGAGCATGTCCTCGGCGGATTGGATGGTCGGTGCCGCGACCCGTTCGTCGCCGCCGTGTTCGATCAGTTCGCGGGCGCTGCCCGGGGTCGTCTCCAGATGAAACTGCAGGCCCAGGATGCGCGCGCCCACGGCATAGGCTTGCTGGCGGCAGGCCGCGCTCTCGGCCAGATGCACCGCGCCTGACGGCAGCTCGAAGGTATCGCCGTGCCAGTGGAAGGCCATGAAGCGCTCCGGCAGCGCCGCGCCAAACGGCGTGGCTTCCGCCCCCGCGCAACGCGTGACCGGAAACCAGCCGATCTCCTGGGCGTCGTTCCGGTACACGCGTGCGCCGAGTACATCGGCGATGAGCTGCGCGCCCAGGCAAATGCCGAGCACGCGCGCGTCGGTGCCGATGACCGCGCGCAGGAAGGTCTTCTCAGGCACCAGCCAGGGATAGGCGTCGATATCGTGCACGCCCATCGGCCCGCCCAGCACGATCAGCAGATCGATCAATTCCGGCCGCGGCAGGTCGTCACCGGCATACAGCCGCGTGCAGCCGACCGCATGCCCGCCGCGTTCGATCCAACCGCGGATGCTGGCCGGTCCTTCAAAGGGGACATGCTGGAGGATGTGGATGTTCATAGAATGATCGGCGTTTTAGAGTCTGACAGCGTTGTGAGTAGGTTACTTTCTAGGAGAGGTCTGTTCCTTCCCGGTACAGCCACACCGCCAGCCACCGCTAGTGGTTCTTCTGGGGCTGATCAATTTTTATTCCCTCCGTCCCCTTTTTATTCGTGCCCCCGTTTTTACGTTTTTGCAGCCATTTTGACCACACATTTATGCCGATAAGCAATCCTATTAATAGTGACGCGTATGGCCACGCAACAATCATCAAATCGAACATATCTAACTCGCCTGCAAACGTGACCATTCCGGAACTCACTACATACTGAATAATCGTTAGCACACCATACATAACTACAAACAATAAAGTTCTCGAAAGAAACAAAAGAATCACAGCCGCCATACAATGAATAGCAACCATTGGTGAGAACTCAACTACGAGGTAACTCCACGTATCCCATTCCCGCCCCATAGC
>JBHEOS010000052.1:513-13412 GCA_046260695.1 Gammaproteobacteria bacterium | reverse complement strand
CGGGGATATTGAGCGCCTCGAAGTTGTGGTAGTCGTCCTCGATCTCCGGGCCCTGCGCAACCTCGAAGCCCAGTTGAGCGAACAGCGTTTCGATGCGCATCAGGGTCCGGGTGACCGGATGCAGGCCACCCGGTTTCTCACCGCGCCCGGGCAGGCTGACATCGATGGCCTGCTGTTCCAGACGCTGCGCCAGTGCCGCGCGTTCGAGTTCCGCACGGCGTTCGTCGAGCGCGGATTGTATCCGCTGCTTAGCGAGATTGATGACTTGGCCGGCCGATTTGCGCGCCTCCGCCGGCAGGTCGCCAAGGCGTTTGAGCTGTTCGGTCAGAACGCCCTTCTTGCCGAGATAGTGCACCCGAACCTCGTCGAGCGCCTTCAGGTCGGCGGCCGCGGCGATTGCCTGCTCGCCCTCTTGGGAAATTTTTTCTATGTGGTCCATAGGGAGCCGTTTACAGATACCAGACACTCGTCAATCCGCAGCGCCTGTAGGAGCGGGCTCTGCCCGCGAACGGGTATGGCCGGACCTCCGCGGGCAGAGCCCGTTCCTACAGGCATTGCACATAACGGATCAGAAAAAAGGGGAAGGCTGTACGCCAGCCTTCCCCTCGATGCTACAGCGTGGTTCACCGCCGGAGCGGCAAACCGCACGGATCAACCCAGGCTGGCCTTGGCCTGCGCGGCGATCATGCCGAAGGCGGCCTTGTCGAACACCGCCAGATCCGCGAGCACCTTGCGGTCGATCTCGATGTTGGCCTTTTTCAGGCCGTTGATCATCCGGCTGTAGGACAGACCGTTCTCGCGGGCCGCGGCGTTGATACGCGCGATCCACAGGGCGCGGAACTGACGCTTGCGCTGGCGGCGGTCGCGATAAGCGTACTGACCGGCCTTGATGACCGCTTGTTTAGCGATCCTGAACACCTTGCGCCGGGCACCGTAGTAGCCCTTGGCCTTGTCCAATATCTTCTTGTGCTTGGCGTGTGCGGTGACGCCACGTTTTACGCGTGCCATGAGTGTCTATCTCCTCAACTGTACGGCAGCATGCGGCGAACGCCGGCTACGTCGGAATCGTGCACCTGGGCGGGGCTGCCCAACTGACGTTTGCGCTTGCTGCTCTTCTTGGTGAGGATGTGACGCAGATGGGACTGCGCACGCTTGAAACCGCCGCTAGCCGAGCGTTTAAAACGCTTGGACGCGCCGCGATTGGATTTCATCTTCGGCATGATACTGCACTCCGTATTCGCAAAGGTCTTTATTCGGCACGTACAGGGCATCGGGTTTTTATGACCGATGACTTGACCTGACGGCCACTCACTTCTTCGGCGACATCACCATGACCATCTGCCGGCCTTCCATACGGGGAAACTGTTCGACGACCCCGAACTCCTCAAGGTCCTGCTTCACCCGTTCCAGAAGGTCGACACCCAGTTCCTGATGGGCCATCTCGCGGCCTCGGAATCTGAGGGTCACCTTGACTCTGTCACCATCTTCCAGGAAACGTATCAGGTTGCGGAGTTTGACCCGATAATCCCCTATGTCGGTGCCCGGCCGGAATTTGATTTCCTTGACCTGCACCTGCTTCTGCTTCTTTTTGGCTACGGATTGCTTCTTGCTCGTTTCGAACAGGAATTTTCCGTAATCCATAACGCGGCAGACAGGTGGCTCGCTTTGCGGCGCGATCTCGACAAGATCGAGTTCCGACTCTTCGGCGAGTGCCAGTGCCTGTTCGATCGTCAGCACGCCGGCCTGTTCGCCGGCGGCATCGATGACCCGCACCTCCCGAGCCGTGATGCGCTCGTTGATCCGATATTTCTCTTTTCCCGCGCTGATGCTTCAGCCCTCCAAAACAGTTCGGCCGCGGCTCGCGATCTCGGTGGTCAGGCGTTCACTGAAGGTTTGCACCGACATGACGCCCAGATCCTTACCGGCTCGCGTGCGCACGGCCACAGATGACGATTCGGCTTCTCGATCGCCCACTACCAGGAGGTAGGGGACGCGCTGAATCGTGTGCTCGCGGATTTTAAAGCCGATTTTCTCATTTCTCAAGTCCGATTTTGCCCGGATACCCTGATTCCGCAAGGCCTCCTCGACCTGCCGGACCGCTGCGTCCTGGCGATCGGTGATGCTCATGACCATCGCCTGGACCGGCGCCAGCCAGGCCGGCATCCACCCAGCGTGGTGCTCGATCAGGATGCCGATGAAGCGCTCCATGGAGCCCAGGACCGCACGGTGCAGCATCACCGGTACCCGGCGGCTGTTGTCCTCGGCCACGTATTCCGCCCCCAGGCGCCCCGGCAGGACGAAGTCCAGCTGCAGGGTCCCGCACTGCCAGACCCGGCCGATGCAGTCCTTCAGGGAGAACTCGATCTTCGGCCCGTAAAAGGCCCCCTCGCCCGGTTGCAGGTCCCAGTTCAGGCCTTTGGCGTTGAGGGCCTGTTCCAGGGCGTGCTCGGCCTTGGCCCAAGCCTCGTCGGCACCGGCGCGCTTGGCCGGACGGGTCGAGAGCTTGAACAGGATGTCCTGGAAACCAAAATCACCGTACACCGCCAGCACCAGGTCGATGAAGCGCTCGGCCTCGTCGCGCATCTGGTCCTCGGTGCAGAAGATGTGCGCGTCGTCCTGCGTAAAACCGCGCACACGCATCAGCCCGTGCAGGGCCCCGGACGGTTCGTTGCGATGGCAGGAACCGAACTCGGCCATGCGCAGCGGCAGATCGCGGTAGCTGTGCAGGCCATGATTGAAGATCTGGATGTGGCAGGGGCAGTTCATCGGCTTGACCGCGTAGTCGCGGTTTTCCGACTGGGTGGTGAACATGTGCTCGCGATAGAACTCCCAGTGGCCGGACTTCTCCCACAGGCTGCGGTCGACCACCTGAGGTGTGCGTACCTCCTCGTAGCCGTGGGCATCGAGCTTGGCGCGCAGATACTGCTCGACCGCCTGCCAGATGATCCAACCATTGGTGTGCCAGAACACCATGCCCGGCGCTTCTTCCTGCATATGGAACAGGTGCAGTTGCTTGGCGATCTTGCGGTGGTCGCGCTTCTCGGCCTCTTCCAGGCGATGCAGATAGGCCTTCAGCGCCTTCTTGTCGGTCCAGGCCGTGCCGTAGATGCGCTGGAGCATCTCGTTGCGTGAATCGCCGCGCCAATAGGCGCCGGCCACCTTCATCAGCTTGAAGGCCTTGAGCTTGCCGGTGGACGGGACATGCGGACCGCGGCACAGGTCGATGAAGTCACCCTGCTGATACAGCGAGATGTCCTCACCGGCCGGAATGTCCTCGATGATCTCCGCCTTGTAGGCCTCACCCATGTCGCGGAAGAAGGCCACCGCCGCATCACGCGGCATGGTCTTGCGGCTGACGGCCAGATCCGCCTCGGCCAATTCGGTCATCTTGGCCTCGATGGCCGCGAGGTCTTCGGGTGTGAACGGCCGCTGATAGGCGAAATCGTAATAGAAGCCATCCTCGATCACCGGACCGATGGTGACCTGAGCCTCAGGGAACAGCGCCTTGACCGCCTGCGCGAGCAGGTGCGCGGTGGAATGGCGGATGACCTCCAGCCCCTCCGCGTCGCGCTCGGTGATAATCGCCAGCGGCGTATCGCCATCGATGACATGCGAGGTATCCACCAGACGGCCGGCGAGCTTGCCGGCGAGCGCCGCCTTGGCCAGCCCTGGACCGATGGAGGCCGCGATATCCTGGACACTGACCGGGTGGTCGAAACGGCGGGGACTGCCGTCGGGAAGCGTAATGGTGGGCATACCAGCTCCAGTGGTGACCGATACGAGGGGTCACTTGGTAGATTCAGATGCTAGGACCTGGGTCTAGCACCTGCTGAGTGTTGGTAGGCGCGATTGGACTCGAACCAACGACCCCCACCATGTCAAGGTGGTGCTCTAACCAACTGAGCTACGCGCCTGCGGGCCTGCTAAGCGCGCGTACGATACAGGATGCCTGCGGTAATGCCAAGCTCAGCCTTAGCGGTGAACCCCCGTATCTCGGCGGGTCGAACCGCAAGGCGCCCGCACCCTTCTGCTGTGTTCATTCACGGCGAGCCCTCCCCGCAGAATTTTGGTCTACGTTTTACGGCGGTAGTGCTGTTGTAGTATTTACATCACTTAAGACTTAGTCTAAATTCAAACACGAACGCTGTGGTTCGCAGCAGGTGTGATGCGGGATACCCCGGAACACTCTAAACGGAAGGAGTAATAACTATGCGCACGCGATGGTCTCCCGTGGCCACTGTCATCACGGTGGTCCTAGCCGGCTCAGCCATGCCGGTTACCGCCGCCACGCCCCTGGGGCTGCCCCCGGTGCCGATCCCGGCCGACAACCCGCAGACACCCGCCAAGATCGCCCTCGGCGACAAACTGTTCAACGATGTCCGCTTCAGCGCCGACGGCAAGGTCAGCTGTGCCACCTGCCATGACCCGGCCAAGGCGTTCACCGACAATCTCCCGTTTTCGAAGGGCTTCAAGGATCTGACCGGCACCCGCAACGCGCCGACCGTCATCAATGCCGCCTATATGACCACCCAGTTCTGGGACGGGCGCGAACCCGACCTGGAGGGTCAGTCCAAGCAGCCCCCGATCAATCCGGTCGAAGGCGGGCTGGCCGACCACCAGCCGATTCTCGATATCCTGCGCAAGGACCCGGACTACGTAAAGGCCTTCCGCGAGGTGTTCCAGGTGGCGCCCGCGGCAATCACCATCGAGCATTACGCCAAGGCCGTGGCCAGTTTCGAGCGCACGCAGATCGCGGGTGATTCGCCGTTCGACAAGTATTTCTACGGCGGTGATGAGAAGGCCATGAGCGAGGCGGCGATCCGCGGCTTCCAGGTGTTCACCGGTCAGGGCCGTTGTGTGTCCTGCCATGTCGTCGAACAGACCCAGGCGTTGTTCACCGATAACCGCTTCCACAACATCGGCGTCGGTTTCAAGCGTATCCGCGGTGAGGAAAGCGTGGTCGCCATAAAATTCCTGGCTGCCAAGCGTGGCGGTGCGGACGTCGATGTGACCGTGCTGACCGATCCGGACGCCTCGGAGCTCGGCCGTTTCGCGGTTACCGAGGACCTCACCGCCATCGGCACCTTCAAGACTCCGACCCTGCGCAATGTCGACCTGACCGCACCGTATATGCACGACGGCAGCGTGAAGACGCTGGCGGATGTCGTGGATTTCTACAACAACGGCGGCCGTGAGCAGGAAAGCGATCCGCTGTCGGGCTTCCTGAGCGGCGGAATCCGCCCGCTCAATCTCACGGATCAACAGAAGGCGGATCTAGTGGCGTTCATGAAGGCGCTCACCAGCCCCGGCATCGCCGGCACGCCATCGTCCGCCCTGACCCGCAACTGAGGAGAACCCGCATGAGCATGAACCGACGTCATTTTCTCAAGTCCGGCGGCGCCCTGCTGGCCGCGGGCACACTGCCCATCAGCCTGGTCGAGGTCGCCTTCGGCAAAACGTCGACGGAAAATTTCACCTTCGCTTATATCTCGGACTCGCACATCACCCAGATCAAGGGCAATGAATTCGTACGCAACTGGGACCGCGGCCTGATCCGCGCCATCAACGAGTGCAATCTGCTCACGCCGCGTCCGGACTTCATCATCTACGGCGGCGACCTCGCCCAGCTCGGCACCCCCGCGGAGATCGACCACGGTCTGGACATGATGGGCGCCCTGCGTGGCGAGGTGCACTATGTGATGGGCGAGCATGATTACTATCTCGATCTCGGCGACTACTGGCGCAAGAAACTGGGGCCGGACTACTACAGCTTCGACCACAAGGGCGTGCACTTCGTGGTGCTCAACAGCATCCTTACCTACGACGAATGGATGCACAAGAAATGGGACAGCGGCATGGCGCGCATGAAAGAAATGGCGCGGCTGGACAACCCCAACGGCTCACCGTTCCTGGTCGGCGCACCGCAGCGCGAATGGCTGCGCCAGGATCTGGCCAAGCTCGACAAGGACACGCCCATTGTGGTGGTCTCGCACTCCCCGCTGCAGAAGATCTTCAAGGGCTGGAACTTCTGGACCGATGACGCCGAACAACTCCAGGCCCTGCTCAAACCCTTCAAGAAGGTCACGGTGCTGTACGGACATGTGCATCAGATCCAGTACAACCAGATCGGCAACATCAGCTTCCATGCCGTGATGGCCACCGCCTGGCCCTGGCCCTACCCTGCCAGCTACACCCAGGTCGAATCCCACCTGCCCAAGCTCACCGTGGAGATGAACCGGGCCGACCCGTTCTTCGAACGCGACGCCACCGGCTGGCAGTTCATCAACATGCACAGCGGCAATGTCGACATGCAGTATCTGCTGCCCGACAACCAGAACCGCAGCGTGAAGTTCGACACCCAGACCGGCAAGCCGCTCGACTCGCGTCACCAGGCCGAGGCCGACCGCATTCCGCCGCAGACCCATTTCTGAGCACCGAGGGAGAGATTCCGATGAATAAGCAATTGACCCACCGCGTACCCGCCTGGCTGGCGGTTGCGCTGCTGGCCCTGAGCGGCGGCGTACAGGCCGACGAGTTCACCCAGCAGGATCTGGACCGCTGGCAGCAGGAATATATGAGCATCGTCGAAAAGGGCGACCGGCTGTTCCATGGCGGTCTGGGTAACAGTAATACCGTGTCCTGCGACCAGTGCCACCCGAACGCGGCCAACACCCACCCGGAGACCTATCCGAAATTCCAGAAGCAGCTCGGCAGGGTCGCGGTGCTCGGCGAGATGATCAACTGGTGCATCATGAACCCGCTCGAGGCCGAGGCGCTGGCCCTGGACGATGCGGATATGGTCGCGTTGCAGGCCTACATCCACTTCGAGCGCCGGGGGGTGGCGCTGGCGCCGGGCAAGCACTGAGGCAAGACGGCCACACGCCCGCCCCCGCCCTGTTGTAGGTTGGGGTGAGGCGCAACGAATCCCAACAACCCGCCGCCGGGGGAACGCGCTGGGGTTCGGCACACGGCGTCTCACCCCAACCGACGCTGCTGCCGCGCAGCCCGGCGGGTCTACACTGCCGCCTGCTCCGGCAGCCCCAGGCCGGCCTCGCGCAGGCGGCGGATCTCGTCGCGCAGACGCGCGGCCTCCTCAAATTCCAGATTGCGCGCGTGCTCGTACATGCGCTGTTCCAGTTTCTTCATGCGTTGCGCCACTTGATGCGGTGACAACGCGGCGTATTCGGCGGCCGGTTCCGCGATCTTGGCATGGCGGCGTGCACCGCCGGGTGCGCCTGGGGTCGCGCCCTCCATGATATCGGCGACGCTCTTGCGAATGGACTGCGGCGTGATGCCGTGCGCCAGGTTGTGGGCCACCTGCCGGGCGCGGCGGCGGTCGGTCTCGTCGATGGCGCGGCGCATCGAGCCGGTGATATTGGCCGCATACAAGATTGCCCGGCCGTTGATGTTGCGCGCCGCCCGGCCGATGGTCTGAATCAGCGAGCGCTCGGAGCGCAGGAACCCCTCCTTATCGGCGTCTAGGATCGCCACCAGCGACACCTCAGGCATGTCCAGTCCCTCGCGCAGCAGGTTGATGCCGACCAGCACGTCGAACTCACCCAGGCGCAGATCGCGGATGATCTCCACGCGCTCGACGGTCTCGATGTCCGAATGCAGATAGCGCACGCGCACATCGTGCTCGGCCAGGTACTCGGTCAGATCCTCGGCCATGCGCTTGGTTAACGTGGTCACCAACACGCGCTCGCTAACCGCCACGCGCTTGCGGATCTCCGACAGCAGATCGTCGACCTGGGTGGCCACCGGGCGGATCTCGACCTCGGGATCGACCAGACCGGTCGGCCGCACCACCTGTTCGACCACCTGGCCGGCATGCTCGCCTTCGTAGGCCCCCGGCGTCGCCGACACGAAGATCGTCTGTGGCGACAGCCGCTCGAACTCATCAAAGCGCAGTGGCCGGTTGTCCAGCGCCGAGGGCAGCCGGAAGCCGTATTCAACCAGGGTCTCCTTGCGTGAACGGTCGCCGCGGTACATGCCACCCAACTGCGGGATGGTCACGTGCGACTCGTCGATGACCAGCAGGGCCCCGGCGGGCAGATAATCGAACAGCGTCGGCGGTGGCTCGCCGGCCTGGCGCCCGGACAGATAGCGCGAGTAGTTCTCGATGCCGGAGCAATAGCCCAGCTCGACCATCATCTCGATGTCGAACTGGGCGCGCTGTTGCAGGCGTTGCGCCTCGACCAGCTTGTTGGCGGCGTAGAGCTGCTCCAGGCGCTCGCGCAGCTCGTCCTTGATCGCCTCGATCGCGTCGAGGATGGTCTGGCGCGGCGTCACATAATGGGTCTTCGGATAGATGGTCGCGCGCGGCACCTTGCGCGAGACCTCGCCGGTCAGCGGGTCGAAATACGCGATGTTCTCGATCTCGTCGTCGAACAGCTCCACGCGCACCGCGTCGCGGTCGGAGTCCGCCGGGTAGATGTCGATGACCTCGCCGCGCGCGCGGTAGGTGCCGCGGTGCAGCTCGACGTCGTTGCGGGTGTATTGCAACTCGGCCAGCCGGCGCAGGATCTGACGCTGGTCGACCTTCTCGCCGCGCACCAGGTGCAGCACCATGCTCAGATAACTACGCGGGTCGCCCAGGCCGTAGATCGACGACACCGTGGCGACGATGATGCTGTCGGGGCGCTCCAGCAGCGCCTTGGTCGCCGACAGGCGCATCTGCTCGATGTGTTCGTTGATCGAGGCATCCTTCTCGATGAAGGTATCCGAGGACGGCACGTAGGCCTCGGGCTGGTAGTAGTCGTAATAGGACACGAAGTATTCGACGGCGTTGTCCGGAAAGAACTCGCGGAACTCGCCATAGAGCTGCGCCGCCAGGGTCTTGTTCGGCGCCAGCACCAGGGCCGGGCGCTGCAGGGCCTGGATCACGTTGGCGATGGTGAAGGTCTTGCCCGAGCCGGTCACCCCGAGCAGGGTCTGGTGGGCCAGGCCGTCGTGGATGCCGGCCACGAGCTGGCGGATGGCCTCGGGCTGGTCGCCGGCCGGCTGCATCTTTGCTTGGAGGTCGAAATTCCTGCTCACGGGGGATTCTTCAGGACGCACAGTTACAGTATGATGACCGCCCGTTCGGGTACCGATCTGCCGGTTACCCCGCTAACGGACCGGTCGGGACATTTTCGTGAAAGACACGCTCACTCTCGCGGCCCGGGTCGGCCGCATCAAGCCCTCGCCCACCCTCGCCGTCACCGCCCGTGCCGCGGAGTTGCGTGCGGCCGGCCACGACATCATCGGCCTGGGCGCCGGCGAACCCGACTTCGACACCCCCGACCATATCAAGGCCGCGGCGATCGAGGCCATCCACACCGGCCAGACCAAATACACGGCCGTCGACGGCACCCCGGCGCTCAAGGCGGCCATTATAGCCAAGTTCCAGCGCGAGAACGGCTTTGCGTTCAAGCCTGACCAGATCCTGGTGTCCTGCGGCGGCAAGCAGAGCTTCTACAACCTGGTCATGGCCCTGCTCAACCCGGGTGACGAGGTCATCATTCCGGCCCCGTACTGGGTTTCGTACCCGGATATGGTCCTGCTCGCCGACGGCAAGCCAGTCGAGCTGCGCGGGCATCGAGCAGGGCTTCAAGATCACCCCGGCGCAGCTGGACGCGGCGATCACCCCGAAAACGCGGCTGTTCGTCATCAACAGCCCGTCCAACCCGACCGGCATGGCCTACACCCGTACCGAACTCGCCGCACTCGGCGAGGTGTTGCGCCAACACCCGCAGGTGGTGGTCGCCACGGATGACATGTACGAACACATCCTGTGGGCCGAGGAGCCGTTCAGCAATATCCTCAATGTCTGCCCGGATCTCGCCCCGCGCACCATCGTGCTCAACGGGGTGTCGAAGGCCTACTCCATGACTGGCTGGCGCATCGGTTACGCCGGCGGCCCGGTGGAACTCATCAAGGCCATGAAGAAGGTGCAGTCGCAGAGTACCTCCAACCCCGCCTCGATCTCCCAGGCCGCCGCCGTGGCCGCCCTGAACGGCGACCAAGCCTGCATCGGCACCATGCTCCGGGCCTTCAAGGAACGTCACGACTATTTGGTGACTGCGTTGAACGAACTGCCGGGCTTTACCTGCCTGCCCGGCGACGGCACCTTCTATGCCTTCCCCAACGTGCAGGATGTGATCGACCGCCTGCCGGACGTCAACAACGACGTGGAATTGGCCGAGAAGCTGATCACCGAGGCCAAGGTCGCCCTGGTGCCGGGCTCCGCCTTCGGCGCGCCGGGACATGTGCGGCTGTCGTTCGCGATCTCGCTGACGGTGCTCGAAGAGGCCGTGGCGCGGCTGCGGAAGTTTCTGAACGGCGGCGCAAAATAGCTGGAGTTCACGGCGCGTCCGGCGGTTGACGCCTCAACCGGCCGTCAGTATGATTCGCACCCTCAGCAGAGATTTTCCCCGGTAGCTCAGTCGGTAGAGCGGATGACTGTTAATCATTAGGTCGGCGGTTCGAGCCCGTCCCGGGGAGCCACATTACCTTGCCAGGAACCACCGATTCCGGCATGTGCATCAGGTATTCAGGCCTGTATTCGATCCTGACCTGGTCGTCCTCCACGTAGATCCCACTGATGAACGATGAGAAGAAGTGTCGCAGCTTCTTTTCGTTCGTCGTGGTGTGGATGATGTCGCGCAACGCGGCCACCAGGTCGGCCAGATCCTCCTGAGTGATCTCGATCTCCGGCGCCTGCTCAGCGTCGATCCCCTGCAGCTCTGCCTCGGCGCGCTTCACTTCCGCGTTGTTCGCCCTCAGCCGGGCGGTCAAATCGGATAGATTCGGCGCACTTTTCCCGTGAAGTTCGAATAATTCGTAAAGTTTTTCGTTTTTTCGCTGGATTCCGGCCAGTTTTTCCGCGACGGCCTTGCGCCGGCGCCGCTGATCGATAGCCCAGGAGCCGTAGGCGTCGTATAGCTCGCGCATCACACCGCGGAGGTTCTCCTCGGTCAAGAGATTATCGAGCACCACGTCGATCAGCCAGGCGTCGAGCTCGCGTGCGGCGAGCCGTCGGTTCACGCACTGGCCGTGTTTCTGTTTGGCCCTGCAGTTGTAGTAGTGGTAGCGGCGCGAGCGGCCCTTTGCGCTCTCGATCTGCATGCTCGACCCGCAGCGGCCGCACCGGAGGATACCCGTGAACGCGAATGTGCTGTGCGGTGAGCCGTCGGCCGTCGGCGCATCCTCACCCATCACCAGTTGCGCCTCGGCCCACGTCTGTTGATCAATTATCGGCTCGTGACTCCGCACGACGATCCACTGCGACGGATCCCGACGCCTCGCAGTCGCGCGATCGCGCCGGCCGAACACGGTATTGCCGATGGCCGCCTGATTGCGCAGCAGCGCGGCGACAGTCGATTTATTCCAGGCCCTGCCACGGTTGGTCAGCCCATCGTCACTCAATAGGATGGCGATGCTTTTCGCGCCATACCCCTCGAGGCGCAGCGCGAAGATGCGCCGCACGATATCGACCTCGGTCGGCACCGGGCGGAGCCGCCGACGCTTTTCGTTGTCGCCAGCGGCGGCCGCTTCGAAACCGAACGGCGGCACACCGCCATTCCAGTGTCCATCGTTCGCGTTCTTGATCATCGATCGGCGGGTGTCGGCGGATATCTGCCGGCTGTAGAACTCGTCGAAGAGCTCCAGCACGCTCTCGGTCATCCAGCCGCCGTCTGTGCCGCGGTCGATCGATAGCGTCACGTAGACGATATCAGTTCCCGCGCGCGCCAGGCGCAGCTTGTACATGCCGGCGTCGATCTTGTTGCGTGCGAATCGGCTGGTCGACCAGGTGATGAAGTAATCAACAGAGAACGCCTCGCAGTAGGCGATCGCATCCTGGAAGGCCGGCCGCGTATCAACGCGGCCGGACAGGCCTTCGTCGGCGAATGTCCGCGCGACCGTCGCATCGAGCGCGGTCGCCTTCACAGCGCACTGCTCGATCTGACTGGCGAGCGGGAGCTCATCCTCGGCCTGGCGCACGGTGCTTACACGGGCGTATATAACGGCGGTTTTTGTCATGGTCTGCATAGTTTACCGGTTCCTAAGTTTCGCGCTGATGCGATCGATGTGGCGCACGCTGACGTCTTCACACAACTCGACCGCAACGCGCTTTTTGATCTCCGGAGATCCGACGCCGGCGACGACCAAGGCCTCGATAAAGCGGTTGCGCTGGTAGCGAAGGAATCGCGTGAACCTGGGCATGGACACGTACACCGTCGAGCCGGGCATATTCGGTGGGTTCTCATCCAGGAGGCGCCACATCGACAGGAAGGCGTCGATGCCGATCTCTTCGGCGATGCGCAGCCAGCGAGGGTGCATGCCCATGTCGCGCAGCTCGCCGAGGCGCGGATCGGCGGCGCGATTTTTTTGGCGCCTTATGGCGACTTCGATTTTTGTGCAGTTATCCGGAGACCCACCCCCCCGGCTGGGGGGGGGCGCCTGTTCCTGCCGACCCCCCACCCCCTCAACAGCCGGACACCCCAGCCCAGCAGCACGGCCAGGCCCCAGCGCTCCGTGATCTGAACTGCGCGATCCTTTCTGTTCACCCATCGCAACCCCCTGATGCGGCATTGTCACCACCTGTATGAACTGCGCCTTCTGTCAGAGTGCGCAATTCACCCCCAAAATGAGTTCTCAGCGCCAAGATGATTTAGCCTGATTTTTCGTCAATTTTCAGGCGCATACTCAACCATCCGAGAAAGCCCACCACTACTGCATCTCTCTGAACTGGCAGGCGCTGGCATGTGCGTTTCCAAGCGCCAGCCGCGACCGCGAAGACGCGTTCAAGGCTTGCGCCGCTCCAACTCCCGCACCAGATCTGACAGCGGGGTCCGGATATTCCGGAAGGGGTTGGCGGCATCGACCACCTGCGTCAGCTTGCGCATAGCCAGGTG
>JBHEOS010000052.1:0-503 GCA_046260695.1 Gammaproteobacteria bacterium | reverse complement strand
TTTCGGATCCGCATGCCCCAGCAGCGCCTGGCGCGTGATGAGGTCGACGTCATGCTCGGCGAGCTCAGTCCCATAGAGGTGGCGCATCGCGTGCGCGTGTAGCTGACCCTCTGGGATGCCCGCCTGCTGGCCATATTTCCGGATCATGTCGTGGATGCTGCGCGCAGATATCCGCCGCGCCTCGCCGTGGTAGTCCTGCGGCGGGATGTTCCGGTTCATCGTCGATACGAACAGCACGCGATCGCCATCCGGCAGCGTGCGGTCGATGGCGGAGAGGTCTCGGTGCCCCATGTACGCATGCACGATGTATTTCACATCGTGCGGCGCCGGGATCAGCCGTTCTCGGCCGCCCTTCTCGACCACCTTGATCACCATCCACTCGATGATCCGATTGCCATCGGTGACATCGATGAGCTGCAGCGACGATTCATTGAGCCCGACCAGGCCACCGATGCGCACACCG
The DNA here is from genome assembly GCA_046260695.1 of Gammaproteobacteria bacterium. Taxonomy (GTDB): domain Bacteria; phylum Pseudomonadota; class Gammaproteobacteria; order Thiohalobacterales; family Thiohalobacteraceae; genus JAHJQQ01. Next base: position 40 of record JBHEOS010000052.1, on the reverse strand, counting down.
CAGCCGATCAGCAGCATCAGAATCGCGCAATCGCGCACGC
>JBHEOS010000051.1:13262-13612 GCA_046260695.1 Gammaproteobacteria bacterium | reverse complement strand
GTCTGGCCAACCGCAAGGCCTTCGATACCGCCTTGCTGGAACTGACCACGGCGGCCAATGACACCGGCAGCGAGTTGTGCCTGATCATGGCCGACATCGACCACTTCAAGCATTTCAACGACAACCATGGCCATCTGATCGGCGACAAACTGCTGCGCTTCGTCGCCAATATCCTCAAGGATTCGCTCAAGGGTCAGGACCTGGTGACCCGCTTCGGCGGTGAGGAATTCGCGATCCTGCTGCCGAACACACCCCTGCGCGGGGCCTTGGCCGTGGCCGAATCACTGCGCGCACGGGTGCAGAACCAGCGTCTCAAACGCACCGACACCCAGCGTCCGATCGGCGGGGGG
>JBHEOS010000051.1:339-13252 GCA_046260695.1 Gammaproteobacteria bacterium | reverse complement strand
CAACTCGTGTATCATCCGCAGCCATCTTCTCGATGCCGTTGCGAAAACCCATGTCGGACCTCGACCCCCGCCGCGTCGAGCACTATCTGCTCGATCTTCAGGAGCGCATCTGCGCCGCCCTGGCCGACCTCGATGGCCAGGCCTTCCGCGAGGACGCCTGGGCGCGCCCCGGTGGCGGTGGCGGCCGCTCCCGGGTGCTGGAAGAGGGCGCGCTGTTCGAGAAGGCCGGGATCAACTTCTCCCGCGTCTACGGCTCCGGCCTGCCGGCCTCGGCCACCGCCCACCGCCCCGAGCTCGCCGGCCGCGACTTCGAGGCCATGGGCGTGTCGCTGGTCATCCACCCGCGCAATCCCTATGTGCCCACCTCGCACGCCAATGTGCGTTTCTTCATCGCCCGCAAGCCGGGCGCGGAGCCGGTCTGGTGGTTCGGCGGCGGTTTCGATCTGACGCCTTATTACGGCTTCGAGGACGACGCGCGCCACTGGCACCGCACCGCCCAGGCGGCCTGCATGCCGTTCGGGGCGGAGGTCTATCCGCGCTATAAACAATGGTGCGATGACTATTTCTTTCTCAAGCACCGCAACGAACCACGCGGCATCGGCGGGCTGTTTTTCGACGACCTGAATGCGCCGGACTTCGAACGCAGCTTTGCCTTCCTGCGCAGTGTCGGCGATCACTATCTGCCCGCCTATACGCCGATCGTCGAGCGCCGCCGCGACCTCGCCTACGGCGACCGCGAGCGCGAATTCCAACTCTATCGGCGTGGCCGCTATGTGGAATTCAACCTGGTCTACGACCGTGGCACCCTGTTCGGTCTCCAATCGGGCGGGCGCACCGAATCGATCCTGATGTCGCTGCCGCCGCGGGTGACCTGGCGCTATGACTGGCAGCCCGAGCCCGGCAGTCCCGAGGCGCGCCTCTACGACGTCTTTCTCACGCCGCGGGACTGGCTGGCGGAGGCATGACCCTCACCGAGTTGCGCTATCTCGTCGCGCTCGCCCAGCAGCGGCATTTTGAGCGTGCGCCAAGCGCTGTCGCGCCCACGGCGATGCCGCGACGGCGGCGGTGTTCGAGGCCACCGCCGCGCAGGAGCTCCAGCATGCCTGGGGCCATCTCGACCTGCTGATGCCGGCGGCCCAGTTGACCCCGGCCACCTGCCTGGCGTTCGCCATCGCCGGCGAGACCTACGAGTACACCGAGAGGTATCCGCAGTTCCGACACCTGGCCGAACAGGAACAGCGTAGCGATGCGGTGCGCGAATTCGATGCCCAGATCGCCGTGTCCAAGGAGCATGCCGAACAGTTCCGCGCAACGCGGGAACGGATCGCGCGCTGAGGCGTCCGACATACCATCACCGCACACACCAACACCGAGGTAGATACCATGAAAAAGTGGCAATGCATTGTCTGTGGATTCATCTACGACGAGGCGGCCGGCCTGCCGGACGAGGGCATCGCGCCGGGCACCGCCTGGGCGGACATCCCGGACGACTGGGCCTGTCCGGACTGCGGCGTCAGCAAGGCCGATTTCGACATGGCCGAGATGGTTTGAGCGGGAAGCGGCCCATGGACCCGATCGTCATCATCGGCACCGGGCTGGCGGGTTACACCGCGGCCCGGGAATTCCGCAAGCTCGATCAGGATACCCCGCTGGTGCTCTTCTCCGCGGACGACGGCGGCTATTATTCCAAACCGATGCTGTCCAACGCCTTGGCGCAACACAAGTCCGCTGAGGGCTTGCGGCTGTCGAGCGCCCACCAGATGGCCGCACAATTACGCGCCGAGATTCACCCCCACACGCGCATCACCGCGCTCGATGCGGCCACCCGCCGCCTGCGTTTCGGTCCGACCGAGCTGACCTACACGCAGCTGGTGCTCGCCCTGGGCGCTGACCCCATCCGCCTGCCCTTGCAGGGCGATGCCGCCGCGTCGGTCCTGTCGGTCAACGACCTGACTGACTATGCGCGGTTTCGCGCGGCCATCGCGGGTAAACGACGCATCGTGATTCTCGGCGGCGGTCTGATCGGCTGCGAATTCGCCAACGATCTCGCCACCGCCGGTTATCAGGTCGCCGTGGTCGATACCGCGAGCCACCCGCTCGGTCGCCTGGTGCCTGAGCCCCTCGGCGGGTTCTTGCGCGAGGCACTCGCGCGTCGCGGCATCGACTGGCATCTGGGCAAGTCCGTCACAGCCGTTGATCACGCCAGCGACGCGCAGCGGATCACGCTCAGCGACGGCACGGCACTCGCGGCCGATGCGCTGCTGAGCGCCGTCGGTCTGCGGCCGCGCACGTCCTTGGCCGCGGCCGCCGGACTGAAGGTCAACCGCGGCATCGCCACCGACCGGTGGCTGAGAAGTTCTGATCCGCACATCTATGCACTGGGCGATTGCGCGGAGGTGGAGGGCCTGGTGCTGCCGTTCGTGATGCCGCTGATGCACGCCGCGCGCAGCCTCGCCCAGACGCTCGCGGGCGCACCGACCCCGGTGAGCTACCCGGCCATGCCGGTGGTGGTCAAGACCCCGGCCTGCCCGCTGGTCGTCGCGCCGCCCGCGGCATCGGCCGCCGGTGCCTGGACATGGGACTCCGACAGCACCGGCGTGCGTGCCCTGTTCCGCAACGACGCCGGCGAACTGCTGGGTTTCGCGCTGGCGGGGTCGGCCGTGGCCGAGCAGCCGGCGCTGACCAAACAGCTGCCGGCGACGCTGCCTTGACCGCGGCCCGGTTTCCCCGCAGCGGGGACACCGGGTTTGGCCTGCCCATGCCATCCCGCACCCTAAACTATATTGTTAGTGGTCACGGAATGCGGCGGAGCAGTGCACATGCATAGATATCGAACACTCGCGGGTATATGCGGCGGACTGCTGCTGTCGGCGGCAACCGTCGGCCAGGCTCAGTCGCTGCTGCGGCCGCTGGGTTTCCCCGATCCACAGCCATTCCGCTTGGACGATGCGCTGAACGGTAGAGACTTCGAATACAACTCCGAGAGTTTTCTGCACCGCTTCACCTTCCGTTCGCTGACGCCCCTGTCATCGGGGCTGGCACAGGACCGCGAAGGCCTGTACGGCACTGCCGGCAGTACCAAGAGCAACGAACTGTACACGGTGATGTATCTGCAAAAGACGCTGCCGCTGGATGACGACTATTTCCTGCGCTATCGCTTCGTGCGCGATGAAGACTTCGACGGCCGCTACGACCGCAATCTGCTCGGGTTCGGAAGAAATCTCGGCGAACGCTGGAGTTTCAGTTTTTCCGGCGATGTGCAGGGCGACAAATCCCGCATCGACCTCGAAACGGAACTGAGCTGGCGCGGCGAAGATGGCAGCCATGCCCGTTTCGCCCTGGTCGCACCCGATGCCCTGTTCAACGATAAGCAGCGCGAGGCGCAATTCACCCGCCACCCCTACACCGGCTTCATCGACCTGCGCTGGCAAGTGCATACCGGCGTGTCGCTGTGGATGTTCGCCAACCACAACGCCCCCTCGCGACTACGCAGTGAAGCGCTGGACCTCGACTTCAGTGATCGGGGCACAGCGGCAGGGCTAGGCGCGGACACCGTGCTGGGAGCGCGGTGGCGACTGAGCGCCTGGCTGGAGGGCGAATCGAGCCGGCGAATACGCACAAGCCTGTCCGACGTGACCGACCCCGTGCGCTTCACGCGTCGATATCGCGAGGCGGGTGCGCAGCTTTCTCGTGACGTAATGCCCAAGCTAGAGGGCTGGACCGGCATTCGCCTATTGCGGCTCGATGAGGACGGACGCCACACCCTGGAGGTGCTCGATCAACGGCAGCTGAGCCGCGATGAGGTGCTGGTCTACGCGGGTGTCAGCTGGAGACTGGGCTCACGCTATAGGTTCCACCCGGGCGTTTATCTGAATCGCTTCGACAATGATGAAACCTTCGCTCATGCACCGACCCGCAATCGCGACGAGGCGGGTATCGAAGCCAAGCTCGCCTTACCCTTGGAGCTGAACGTCCATCGTGCCAGCGGCGCCACCCTGACCATCAATCCCACGCTGCGCCTGCACCGCCCAGCCTTCGGCGGCGGAAATATCCAGGCGCATATCCCGTTCTGATGCGACAGCAAAAAAAACCCCGCCTTGTGGGCGGGGTATAAAAACGCTTTTCAGCGTCGGAGGAGTCGAACAGAAACCGTGGCGTATCTACTGTGGCATGAGCCCGCAGGATCAAACCTGTATCACTACCTGTTAGGACTGTGCGGCACTTTAGGAGTTCCGGCTCGCGGATCTACACACCGTGTCGTCACCCGTCCGGCACGGTTCGGGCGTTTGGATTCTGATCCACCCGGACTCATGCCACAGAAGACCACCTGCCTGTCTCTGGTGAGACCAGCGGCGGTGGCCCGGATTTCTTGAGCCGCCATCTGCTGTCCTCGCTGGTATACGATGCAGGGCCCGTGCCAACAGGCTGCAATATATGCAACTGTCTGAAATTTAGTGTGAACGACGGGTGCTGCCGGGGCCCCGCGTCAGCCCATCCGCACCACGTTCGGGCAGAGCGCCAAAATTGTGCCGACTTACGTCATCCGGCCGACGCGCCCGGCGCCTTAGCGCAGGCTGAATGCCTGCCGGTTGCGGGCCGCCATCGACTGGATCAGGCCGTCCAGCCCACCGCTGCGGATCTCGGCGGCGAAGTTGGTCCGATAGTTCGCCACCAGGCTGATGCCCTCGATCTGCACGTCATAGGCCTTCCATTCGCCGGCGCGCTGATACAGGCTGAAATTCACCGGGGTCGACACCCCGCCCGCCTGGCGGATCTCGGTGCGCACGACGATCTCATCGGCGCTGGCGCCGGGACGCGGGGCCAGGATCTCCAGCGCCTGGCCCCGGTAGCCGGCCAGTGCGGTCGCATAGGTCCGTACCAGCAACCCGCGGAATTCCCGGGCGAAGTGCTGCTGCTGTTCCGGCGATGCGGCCTTCCAGTGTTTGCCCAGCACCCAGCGGGACATGCGCTCGAAATCCATGTGTTCAACCAACACCGTATCCACCAGTGCATACAGGCGTTGCGGGTCCTGAATCAGCGCGTTGTCCTCCTGCCCCAGGGCCGTGAGCACCCGCTCCGAGGCCTGGTAGACCAGTTCCTGCGGCGCCACCCCGGCCTCGGCGCGCGCATGCCCAAAGATGATCAGCAGGCCAATCAGCAGGCTAATCAGCGGCCAGGGACTGGCGATGGCCTTCATCGGGCGGTGTGGTTGTGCGGGATGCGCTGGCATGAGGTTTTCCCCTTTCTTGCTTGCCGGCAACGCGGTCGCCTCGCGCCGATCCGGACCGCGCGGCGTCAGGTGGATGGAGGATCGGCTTCGACTGTAGCGGGATTCCCGTCGCGCGACTTGAACCGGGAATCCGGACGCCTGTCACATCCGCGCGCGCGGCCCGCATGACGTCTCCAGGGTGAGCGGTTACACTCTGGCCCCGATCGACTGACCACGGGGTCCTTGAAGTGACGCGCGAATTCGATACCGGTTTTCCCCGGGTGCGCATGCGCCGCATGCGCCGGGATGCGTTCTCCCGGCGGCTGATGCGTGAGCACCAATTGACGGTCGATGATCTGATCTATCCCGTGTTCGTCCTCGAAGGCCGCGACCAGCGCGTGGCGGTCGCCTCGATGCCGGGCGTCGAGCGCCTGAGCATCGACCGGCTGGTGCAGGAAGCAGACGAACTGGTGGCGCTGGGCATCCCGGCCATCGCGCTGTTCCCGGTCACGCCCGACGCCTGCAAGACCGAGGACGCCCGCGAGGCCTACAACCCGGATGGCCTGGCCCAACGCGCGGTGCGCGCGCTGAAGGACGCGTTCCCCGAACTGGGCGTGATCACCGATGTGGCCCTGGACCCCTTCACCACCCACGGTCAGGACGGGCTGATCGATGCCGCCGGCTATGTGCTCAACGACGAGACCGTGGAGGTCCTGGTCCGACAGGCCCTGTCGCACGCCGCGGCCGGCGCCGATGTAGTCGCACCCTCAGACATGATGGACGGCCGCATCGGCGCGATCCGCGCTGCCCTGGAACAGGCCGGTCACCGCAACACCCGGATCCTGGCCTATGCCGCCAAATACGCCTCCAGTTTCTACGGTCCATTCCGCGACGCCGTGGGGTCTGCGGCCACTCTGGGCGGCGGCAATAAATACAGCTACCAGATGGACCCCGCCAACGCTGACGAGGCCCTGCGCGAGGTCGCCCTGGATCTGGACGAGGGCGCCGACATGGTGATGATCAAACCCGGCATGCCGTATCTGGACATCGTCCGCCGCGTAAAAGACCGGTTCGGCGCCCCGACCTTCGTCTACCAGGTCAGCGGCGAGTACGCCATGCTCAAGGCCGCCAGTCAGAACGGCTGGCTGGATGAGCGCGCCGTGGTGCTGGAATCCCTGCTGGCCTTCAAGCGCGCCGGGGCCGACGGCATCCTGACTTACTACGCCAAGCAGGCCGCCGGCTGGCTGCGCTGAGGCACCCCATGCACACTGCCGAGGCCCCACCCGACCGCTACGCGGTGATGGGCAACCCCATTGGGCACAGCCAGTCCCCACTGATCCACCGTCAGTTCGCCGCCCAGACCGGCCAGCGCCTGAGCTATGAGGCGATCCTGGTCGACCCGGACCGGTTCGAGGCCGCCGTGGCCGAGTTCCGGGCGGCCGGCGGTAAAGGGCTGAATGTCACCGTGCCGTTCAAGCAGGCGGCCTGGCAGCTGGCCCGGCAGCACACGCCGCGCGCGCAACGGGCCGGGGCCGTGAATACCCTGTGGTGGGACGCCCAGGGGGCGCTGCACGGCGACACCACCGACGGGGTCGGGCTGATCCACGATCTGCGAGACAACCTGGGACTGACGCTGGCCGGTCAGCGCGTGCTGCTGGTGGGCGCGGGCGGTGCGGCGCGGGGGGTGCTGGAGCCGCTGTTGCAGGAACGCCCCGCCGACCTGGTGATCGTGAACCGCACGGTCGACACGGCGCGGGGGCTGGCCGCGGCGTTCGTCGACCTCGGTCCGGTCACCGGCTGCGGCTTCGCTGAGCTGGGGGATGCGGCCTTCGATCTGGTGATCAATGCGACCGCGGCCGGTCTGAGCGGCCAGGTGCCACCGCTGCCGGCCTCGGTCTTCGCCCCGGGGGCCTGGGCCTACGACATGCTGTATGCCCATGCACCGACCGCCTTCGTGCGCTGGTCGTTGGCGCACGGCGCAGACCGGGCCAGCGACGGCCTGGGGATGCTGGTCGAACAGGCGGCGGAGTCGTTCTGGATCTGGCGGGAGGTGCGGCCGGCGACCGCGCCGGTGATCGCCGGCCTGCGGGCGCCGGCCGCCGGTGCTCAGTGAGTGGTACGGCGTTCCGCCGCGCGCTGCTCGGCCTGTGACCAGGGACGCGCGCGCCAGTTCACGGCGCGGCGTTCATTGCCGGCGGTACGGCGCACGAACTCGCGCAGCTGCAAGCGCTGGCCGCTCAGCCACGCATCCCGGTGCCGCTGGAGCAGCTTGTGCAGATCCGTTTCCGAGTCCACATGCACCAGCCCAAAGCGCAGCATGTGGCCCGCGCGGTCGGGCTTCTTGAAGATCCGCAGACGCCGCCCCGCGTCGTCCGCGTTCAGATGCAACAAGGCGCAAAGATCGGCCTCCGTCGCACCGCTGGGTAGGTTTCCGATAAACAGGTTCATGATGGTCCTCCGTCTCCCGTCCATTCCTGAGGGGGTGAGGCTGCGTGCCACCGACCCGACGGGACGGTTTCCCCGGTCCCGGCGTGACGGCCCTTTGGCGCGATTATAGCGGATGCTACCGACCCGGGCGATGTCGCTCTTTCAGCCGGACATAGTGCTCGGCCGAGTAGCGCAGGTAGCGCCGCTCATCCTCGGTCAGCACCCGCGCCCGGCGCGCCGGCCGGCCCGCCCAGAGAAAACCGCCCTCGATGGACTTTCCCGGGGTCACCAGACTGCCGGCGCCGAGCAGGGCCCCGGCCTCGATCCGCGCCCCGTCCATGATGATAGAGCCCATACCGATCAGGCAGTTGTCCTCGATCGTGCAGCCGTGCAACAGCACGCTGTGGCCCACGGTAATCCCGTGACCCAGCACCAGGGGAAACCCGCCCGGGGCGAACTCGCTGTCATGGCTGACATGTAATACAGACCCATCCTGAATATTGGTGTTGTCTCCAATTTTGATGGAATGGATATCGCCACGCACCACCACGTTCGGCCACAGCGAAGACTCGGCGCCGACCTCCACCTCGCCGATCACCAGCGCCGTCGGGTCGATGTAGGCCGTTGTGGCGATACGTGGGGTCTTGCCTTCGAAGGCTCGCAGGGGCATCGCGCGGGCCTCAGCGCAGCGTGACCAGCTCTTCGGCGCTGGTCGGGTGCAGGGCCACGGTGTCGTCCAGGTCGCGCTTGGTCGCCCCCATGCGCAGGGCCACGGCAAACCCCTGGAGCATCTCGTCGGCGCCCATCCCGATGATGTGGCAACCGACCAGCTTCTCCTGGGCGCCGACCGTGACCAGCTTCATCGCGGTCTGCTCGCGGCGGCCGCCGATGGCGTGGTACATCGGCGTGAAGCGGGTGCTGTAGACCTTCACCGCGTCGCCGTGGCGCGCGCGGGCCTGTTCCTCGGTCAGGCCCACCGTGCCGATCGGCGGGTGGCTGAACACCACGCTCGGGATCAGTTCATAGTCCAGATGCCGGTCGGTCATGCCACCGAACAGCCGGTCGGCGAGCCGCCGCGCGGCGGCGATGGCCACCGGCGTGAGCGCGAGCTTGCCGCTGACGTCGCCCAGGGCGTAGATACCCGGCTGATTGGTCTGCTCGTAAGCGTTGCTGGGGATGTAGCCGGCGGCATCGGTCTCGACCCCGGCGGCGGGCAGATTCAACCCGGCCGTCGCCGGGGTGCGGCCGATGGCCCAAATCAGCTGATCGAACCCGTCCAGGCGCTGACCGTTGCTGCAGGCGATGCTGAGCGTGCCGTCGGCCGACCGGTCCACGGCCGCCACCTGGATGCCGGCCAGGATGTTGATGCCGGCATTGAGCATCTCCTCCATCAGCCCCTCGCGCAGCAGGGCATCGAAACCGCGCAGCAGCGTCTCGCCACGCAGTACCAGGGTCACGTCCGAACCCAAGGCACCGAGCACCCCGGCAAGCTCCACGGCGATGTAGCCGGAGCCGACCACGACCACGCGCCGCGGCTGCTGGTCCAGCGCGAAGAAACCGTCCGAGGTGATCCCGTGTTCAGCGCCCGGCAGCACCGGGACGCTCGGGTAGCCCCCCGTGGCGATCACGATATGCTCGGCCGTGTAGCGCGCACCGTCAACCTCGACGGTGCGCGCGTCGATGAAGCGGGCCTCGCCGGCAATCTCGTCGATGTTCGAGTCGGCCAGGTAGGTGTGGTACCAGGTGTTGATGTTGTGCACATAGCGGTCGCGCGCGGCCTTGAGCGCGGCCCAGTCAAAACGGTGCTCGCCCAGGCTGAAGCCATAGCCGGCCGCATCCTCCAGCGCCTGCGCCAGGCCGGCGCCGAACCACATGACCTTCTTGGGCACGCAGCCGACATTCACGCAGGTGCCACCCAGCGGTCCGCGCTCGATGACCGCGCAGCGGGCCCCGTAGTGTGCGGCGCGCTCGGCCACCGACAGACCGCCGCTGCCGCCGCCGAGGGCGATCAGATCGTAATGCTGTGACATCAGTGGCCCCTTCGCTCGAATTCGCGCGGATTATAGCCATCCCGGACAGCCGGGGGATATCGGCGCGGAGGCCGACGCGGGCGCTATTCGGTGCGGGTCGGGGCGCTTTGGCCGGCCTGATAGGCACATGCTAGAGTACCGGCCTGATCCATCCGGCGCGTCGCTCCGCAGACGCCGGCAACCCTGCGAGGACACCCATGGGCACCAACCCGCTGCTCGGGCTCACCGGCCTGCCGCCGTTTTCCGCGATCCGTCCCGAGCATGTCGAGCCGGCCCTCGATGCGCTGCTCGCCGAGTGCCGCGCCACGGTCGCGCGCGTGCTGGCCGGGGCCACGACCTACACCTGGGGCAACCTGGTCCAACCCATCGAGGACGTCGAGGATCGGCTCTCGCGCGCCTGGTCGCCGGTCGGACACCTGAATTCCGTGCTCAACTCCGAGACACTGCGCGCGGCCTACAACGCCTGCCTGCCCAAGCTGTCCGACTACGGCACCGAGATGGGCCAGAACGCGGATCTGTACCGAGCCTACCAACAGCTCGCCGACGGTCCCGAGTACGCGCGGCTCGACACCGCGCAGCGCAAGATCATCGACAACGCCCTGCGCGATTTCAAACTCTCCGGCATCGCGCTGCCGCCCGCGCAGCGGGCGCGCTACAAGGCGGTGATGCAGGCGCTGTCCTCGCTGCACGCCAAGTTCGAGGAGAACCTGCTGGACGCGACCAACGCCTGGAAGCTCCAGATCACTGAGCGGACGCGTCTGTCCGGGCTGCCCGAGAGCGCGCTGGCGCTGGCGAAACAAACCGCCGAGCGCGAAGGCCTGGCGGGCTGGGTGTTCAATCTCGAATATCCCTCGTACTACCCGGTGCTGACCTACGCCGACGACCGCGCGTTGCGCCGCGAGCTCTACACCGCCTACGTCACGCGCGCCTCCGATGAAGGTCCGCAGGCCGGCCAGTGGGACAACGGCCCGATCATGGAACAGATCCTGGCGCTGCGCCACGAGGCCGCGCAGCTGCTCGGCTTCGCCAACTATGCCGAGCGCTCCATTGCCACCAAGATGGCGCAGAGCACCGACCAGGTGATGGGTTTCCTCAGCGATCTCGCCGAGCGTTCCAAACCGCGCGCCAGCGCCGACCTCGACGAGCTGCGTCACTTCGCCCGCGAACAGCACGCCGCGCTGGAACTCGAATCCTGGGACATCGCCTACTACTCCGAGAAACTGCGCCAGCACAAGTACGCCATCTCCCAGGAGGAATTGAAGCCGTATTTCCCCGAGACGCGGGTACTGACGGGCATGTTCGCCGTGGTGAATCGCCTGTACGGCCTGGATATCGCCGAGGTGAAGGGCGTCGACAGCTGGCATCCCGATGTGCGCTTCTACGCAATCAAGGACGCCGGCGGGCGCCTGCGCGGACAATTCTATCTCGACCTCTACGCGCGTCCGCACAAGCGCGGCGGCGCCTGGATGGACGACTGCATCGCGCGGCGCGTAACGGCGGACGGCCTGCAGACACCGGTCGCCTACCTGACCTGCAATTTCTCGCCGCCGATCGGCGACGACCCCGCGCTGTTCACCCACGACGAGGTGATCACGCTGTTCCACGAATTCGGCCATGGCCTGCACCACATGCTCACCCAGGTCGACTATGCCGGCGTGTCCGGCATCAACGGCGTGGCCTGGGACGCCGTCGAACTGCCCAGCCAGTTCATGGAGAACTGGTGCTGGGAACGCGAGGCATTGGATCTGATCGCTGGCCATCACCAGACCGGCGCGCCACTGCCGGAAACGCTTTACGAACGCATGCAGGCGGCCAGGAACTTCCAGTCGGCGATGCAGATGCTGCGTCAACTGGAATTCTCGCTGTTCGACTTTCGCCTGCACCGCGACTACGACCCGGCCCGGGGCGGACGCGTGTACGAGGTCCTCGACACGGTACGCGAACAGGTCGCGGTGCTGCGCCCGCCGTCGTTCAACCGTTTCCCGCACAGCTTCTCGCACATCTTCGCCGGCGGCTACGCGGCCGGCTATTACAGCTACAAGTGGGCCGAGGTCCTCGCCGCGGACGCGTTTGCCGTTTTCCAGGAGCATGGCGTTTTCGACGCCGCGACCGGTCAACGCTTCCTCGGCGCAATTCTCGAGCGCGGCGGCTCGCGCGAGCCGATGGAACTGTTCGTCGACTTCCGCGGCCGCGAGCCGACCATCGATGCCCTGTTGCGACATACCGGCCTGGCCGCCTGAGCACAGCGCGTGAAGATCGCCACCTGGAACGTGAACTCCCTGCGCGTGCGCCTGCCGCAGGTGCTGCAATGGCTGGACAACGAGCAGCCCGATCTGCTTGCGCTGCAGGAGACCAAACTCACCGACGACCAGTTCCCGGAAGCGGACTGTCTCGCCGCCGGCTACCACGTGGTGTTCGCCGGGCAGAAGACCTATAACGGCGTGGCGGTGCTGAGCCGCGCGCCAGTCAGCGATATCGTCAGTGAGATTCCCGGCCTCGATGATCCACAACGCCGCATGCTCGCAGTGACCTATGGCGATCTGCGCCTGATCAATCTGTACGTGCCCAATGGCGAATCGCTGGAGTCTGTCAAATATCAGTACAAACTCGACTGGCTCGACAAACTCCATGCCTGGCTGAACTCGGAACTCCAGCAGCATGCTCATCTGGCGGTGGTCGGCGATTTCAACATCGCGCCCGCGGATGCCGACGTGCACGACCCGATCGCCTGGCAGGGCAGCGTGCTGTGCTCCGAGCCCGAGCGCGCCGCCTTCCAGCGCCTGCTCGATCTCGGCCTGTGCGACAGCTTCCGCCGCTTCGACCAGCCCGAGAAATCCTTCTCCTGGTGGGACTATCGCATGAACGCCTTCCGCCGCAACCTCGGTCTGCGCATCGATCACATCCTGGCGAGCACTGCACTGTGCGAGACCTGCGCCGTCTGTCGCATCGACAAGCAACCGCGCGCCTGGGAGCGCCCCTCCGATCACGCGCCGGTTGTCGCGGAATTTACCCTGGCATGAGCGACAGGCTCGCTGTGCAATCCACGCCGGTATGCGGCACAGCAGCCCGGCGCTGATTCGCCAGCCTCACCACGGTCACCGACATGCACTACAAAGACCTGCGCGACTTCATCCTGCAACTCGAACGGCGCGGCGAACTCAAGCGCATCCGCGCCGAGATCGATCCGTATCTGGAGATGACCGAGGTCTGCGACCGCACGCTGCGCGCAGGCGGACCGGCACTGCTG
>JBHEOS010000051.1:0-329 GCA_046260695.1 Gammaproteobacteria bacterium | reverse complement strand
AAAATCCCAAAGGCCATTCGATCCCGGTGCTCGGCAACCTGTTCGGCACGCCCGAGCGCGTGGCGCTGGGTATGGGCGAGGAGTCCGTCGCCGCGCTGCGCGAGGTCGGTCGGCTGCTCGCGTTGCTGAAGGAACCCGACCCGCCCAAGGGCATGAAGGACGCCTGGGAAAAACTTCCGCTGTTCAGGAAAGTGCTGGACATGGCCCCGAAGCTCATCAAGGGCGCGCCCTGTCAGGACGTCGTGATCGAAGGCCCGGATGTCGATCTGTCCAGATTCCCGATCCAGACCTGCTGGCCCGACGACGCCGGCCCGCTGATCACCTGGGCG
>JBHEOS010000050.1:0-13641 GCA_046260695.1 Gammaproteobacteria bacterium | reverse complement strand
ATCGGCTTGGGCATGAAGGTCGCAGTCTTGCCGTAGGCGTGGGCGACATTCTGGATCACGTATTTGAGGATCTGCACCTCGTCGGCCTTCTTGACCAGGGTGCCGAAGGCCACACCGATCTCGCACTGGCCGGCGGTCGCAACCTCGTGGTGATGCACCTCCACGCCCAGGCCCATCTCTTCCAGGGCCAGGCACATGGCCGCGCGCAGGTCGTGCAGGGCATCGACCGGCGGTACCGGGAAATAGCCGCCCTTGACCGTCGGGCGGTGGCCCATGTTGCCGTCCGGATAGACGCGCTCGGTGTTCCAGGAGGCCTCGTTCGAATCCACCTTGCAGAACGAGCCGCTGATGTTGGAGCCCCAGCGCACGTCGTCGAAGACGAAGAATTCATTTTCCGGACCGAAGTAGGCGGTATCGGCGATGCCGGTGGACTTCAGATAGGTCTCGGCGCGCAGGGCCAGCGAACGCGGGTCGCGCTCGTAGCCCTTCATGGTGTTGGGTTCGAGGATGTCGCAGCGGATGATCAGGGTGGACTCGTCCGAGAACGGGTCCATCACCGCGGTGGCGGTGTCGGGCATCAGCACCATGTCGGATTCGTTGATGCCCTTCCAGCCGGCGATGCTGGAACCGTCGAACATCTTGCCGTCCTTGAAGAAGCCGGCATCCACGGTGGAGGACGGCACGGTGACGTGCTGTTCCTTGCCCTTGGTGTCGGTAAAGCGCAGGTCAACGAACTTGGCGCCGTTGTCCTTGATGATTTTTTGTACCTTGGCTGCTGTCATGGGACTTCTCTCCGCGCGATCAGGTTTTGGAAGGCTGCCCGATGCGAACCGCTGAAAACGGATCGCATCGGGCAGCGGATCGATTCGTGCCCACGTTGGAGCATGAACCATGCCACGTAAAAATAAGCTTTTTAATCAAAATGATATATATAATCTATCGAACCAAACGCCGTTTGTTGCCATAAATTGGTGCACAGGATCGCCACTGAGCACCATCATGGTGCGGTCAATCAAAGAACAGCCGCACCGACCCGACGCCCGCCACGGCCGCCGCACTGCGCTGGAACTCGCCGGACAGCGCCGCGGCCGCGGCCCGGTCGGGCGCCCATTCTAGTGGCAGCACCACCTCGACGTGAATCCTGCCATCCAGATAATGCAGGGTGATGTCTTCGATGGCCGCCGCGGCGGCCAGCCCCCGCCAACGCCGGCGCAGGTCGGCCAGGATGTCGGCGCGCAACGGCAGCTGATCGCAGGGCGAACAGAGCTCGTCGTCCTCAGGGTCGATGTGCACGGTCACGTCGGCGACCTCGTCGATCCCGGCGATCAGGTCGCCGCGCACCTGCTCGCTGATGCGGTGACCCTCGGAGACGCTGAGCCGGGGATCGACCTGGATATGCACATCCACCAGGGCGTCGCCGCCGCTCTTGCGGGTGCGCAGCAGGTGCACGCGGCGCACGCCGTCGACGCCCAGGATACGCGCGCGGATCTGTTCCACGCGCCCGGTCTCCAGGGCCGTGTCGATCAATTCGCGGGCGCTCTGCCAGATCAGCATCAGGCTGATCCGGATGATCATCAACGCCACGCCGACGGCCGCCAGGGCGTCCAGGTAGGGCAGCCCGGCCAGCGTGCCACCGACGCCGATGATCACAATGATCGAGGAGATGGCATCGCTGCGGTGATCCCAGGCATTGCCGTGCAGCATGCTCGAACGCAGCCGCCGTGCGGCGCGCAGGGTGTAGCGATACAGGGCCTCCTTGGCCAGCACTGACAGCGCCGCGATCAGCAGCGCGATCGGGCCGGGTTGCAGCAGGCGCTCGGGCTGAAACAGGCGCTGACCGGCATCCACGGCGATGCCCAGGGCGAAGGCGCCGAGGATCAGGCCCTGCGCGACGCTGAACAGGGTCTCGATGCGTCCGTGGCCGTAGGGGTGTTCCGCGTCGGCATCGCGGGTCGCGTGCCGCGCGGCGAACAGCAGCAGAAAATCGCTGGCCAGATCGGACAACGAGTGCAGCCCGTCGGCGATCAGCGCCTGGGAGTGGCCGAGATAGCCCCACGACAGCTTCAAGGCCGCGAGCAGTCCGTTGATCAGCATGCCGACCACAGTCACGCGGCGGATATCGCGATAGCGCGCGTCGCCGGCGTTGGCTGCGGGATCGGATACGCGCGGCTCGCCCATGGTTCAGGCGTCCTCGCCGACGACCTGCACGGTGATGGTGATCTCGCGCCCGGCCTGGTCGATCGCGCAGACCGTGTGGCCGTGGATGCGGCACCAGGCCGGGATGTCGTGCAGGGCCCCCGGATCGGTGCAATGCACCCGTAACCGGTCACCCGGGTGCAGCCGGGCGATCGCGTCCTGGGTGCGGATCACCGGCAGCGGGCACAGCAGATTGCGCGCGTTCAGGTCCTGCTCGTCCATCTAGAGATACCAGCCCTCGCTGACCTCGTCGCGGGTCAGCGGCGCGACCTCCAGGATCTGGGTAGCCCCCTGCCGATCGGTGATCTGCACCCGCATGCGTCCGGCCTCTCGGCCCTTGCCGAAGCGGCCCACCAGGCGCGCCGCCAACAGCAGGTCGTCGGCGTCCGCATCCCCGTCGAGCAGGGCCAACGGCCCCTCATGATCGACCGCACGCAGGTGGACGAACTGTTTGCGATAGCCTTCGAGGAAGTGATTCTCGCCCTCCTCGCGGCCGATGATCAGCTTGAAATGCGGGCGCGGGCGCAGGTGCCGGCCGACCTTCAGCAGCATGATGTCGTCCAGTTCATAGCGACGCTCACCGCGCGAGGCCCACAGATCTGCGAGCTTCGCCGCGTACTGCGCGTCGGTCAGAAAGCAGCAGCCACCGGCCGGTTGCGCGTACTCGCTGAAGCCGTAGCGCGCGGCCAGGGCCATCTGCGGTTTGCGCGAGCGGCCGTGGAAACCGTACAGCCGCTCGCGATCGATCCAGCCCTCGCGCTCGGGCAGGGTCGGCAGCAGGTTGTGCGCGCACAGCGGCCGCACCAGGCGGTCCTCGGCGCCGGATTCGCGCGCCACCACCGGCAGGGTGTCCTTGCGTTGCGACATTGGCCGCTGGCCGATCACCTCGCCGGTGATGATGAAATCGAAGCCGTGGGCGTCCATCCAGTCCAGGGCTTGGTGCACCATGAAGATCTTGCAGTCGAGGCAGGGGTTCAGGTTGGCGCCATAACCGTGCTTGGGATTCAGCACGACATCTTTATAAGATTCGATCACATCGACGATGTGCAGTTTGATGCCGAGCTGCTCGGCGACCCACAGGGCGTTGTTGCGTTTGGGCTTGGCGGCATCCTGACGACGGATCGCGTGGGTGTGCCCCTCCACGCAGAAGCCGGTGAAGAAGTTGATGCCCTCGACGTGGACGCCCTGCTCCAGCATCGCCTTGGCCGCGAGCATGGAATCCAGGCCGCCGGAGATCAGGGCCACCGCTTTGCGTTGAGAACTCATGCCAGCCACCCGTTTAGAGGGCGGCTAGTTTAGCCCAATTGCCGGGGGCCCGGCAGTGAAGACTCAGGGCCCGCCGCGGCGAGCGGCCGACGGCGCTCAGTGGGGTTTTGTCGGGTCGGTATTGGCGGGCGGTGCCGGGGTCGCACTGGTACTGGCCTGGAGCTGATCCCAGGCGCTGCGGCTGCCGGTGTCTGTCCACAGCTCGAAACTCTGCAGGGGCTCCAGGGCGGGCTTGCCGTCCAGCGAGCGCATGGCCTGGAGGACATCCATCAGGGCCACGAAGCCCTCGGCAAGTTGCAGATACATCCCGGCGCCGGCGTGCCGCAGCCGTTCGGCCAACTGCCCGTAAGCGCCGCGCCCCAGGTCGACAAAATACGAGACCCGCACCAGGCGACGTTCGGCGTGACGGGGATACAGGCCCGAGAACAGCAGGCATTGGTCGCCCACATCCCGCAGCACCACCTCCTGAAGTTGCCCGCTCGCGGCACTGCCGCGCAGGTAATCGAGGGCCAGGACGCGACCGGCAAGCTCCGGCCGGGCGCAGAAGCGCATCAGCAGAAACACCAGGTAGCTCTCCAGGGTTTCGTCGAGACGGCGCGTCGCGGCGACCTCGGCCTCGCTGACCAAGGCATGCCATTGCGCGGTGGATGTCGGTTCCAGGATCAGTTTGGCCATGACTCCTCCTGCCTGTACTTACATTAGCGGCGCCCGCGCCGGGCGGCTTTATGCTTGGGACAGTGGTAGCCCAAGCAGGTTTCGCGCCATGACCCCCTCAGGTGCATACCGGGCGTTGCCGGTATGGCTTACCAGTTCCCGAGCGACCCGCTATACTGCCGCCTTCCTCTGGCTTAAGCAGTTGATTCACGTCGATGTCTGCGCAAACCCCGGTCGCCGCCCCAGAGCGGGATGTCAGCACCTTTCAGGGTCTGATCCTGGCCTTGCAGGCATATTGGGCCGCCCAGGGCTGCGTGATCCTGCAACCCCTCGACATGGAGGTGGGCGCCGGGACCTTTCATCCGGCCACCTTCCTGCGCGCGATCGGCCCGGAACCCTGGCGCGCCGCCTATGTGCAGCCCTCGCGCCGCCCCACCGACGGGCGCTATGGCGAGAACCCGAATCGCCTGCAGCACTATTACCAGTTCCAGGTGATCCTCAAACCCTCGCCGCTGGAGATCCAGGCGTTGTATCTCGATTCGCTGCGCAGCCTGGGCATCGACCCGCTGGTGCACGATATCCGCTTCGTCGAGGACAACTGGGAGTCCCCGACGCTGGGCGCCTGGGGGCTGGGCTGGGAGATCTGGCTCAACGGCATGGAGGTCAGCCAGTTCACCTATTTCCAGCAGGTCGGCGGGCTCGATTGCCGGCCGGTCAGCGGCGAGATCACCTACGGGCTCGAGCGCATCGCGATGTACCTGCAGGGGGTCGAGAGCGTGTTCGATCTGGTCTGGACGCGCGGCCCGCAAGGCACGGTTCGCTACGGCGACGTGTTCCATCAGAACGAGGTCGAGATGTCGGCCTACAACTTCGAGCATGCGCCGGTCGAGGAACTGTTCCACTGGTTCGATGCCTGCGAGGCGCAGAGCCAGAAGCTCATCGCGGCCGGTCTGCCGCTGCCGGCCTATGAAATGGTCTTGAAGGCCTCGCACACCTTCAATCTGCTGGATGCGCGCAGCGCGATCTCGGTGACCGAACGCCAGCGCTACATCCTGCGCGTGCGGGCCCTGGCACGCGCCTGCGCCCAGGCCTACCACGATGCGCGCGAGGCGCTCGGCTTCCCGCTGTGCGCGCCGGGGGATGCGGCATGAGCGAGGCCCGCGATCTGCTGATCGAGATCGGCACCGAGGAGCTGCCGCCGAAGGCGCTGCCGCGCCTGAGTCAGGCCTTCGCCGACGGCGTGCGCGCGGGCCTGGGGCAGGCCGGTCTCGGCTTCGGCAGCGTGCACGTCTACGCCGCACCGCGCCGCCTGGCGCTCTGGATCGAACGGCTCGCCACGGCGCAACCCGACCGCGAGCTGGTGCGGCGCGGACCGGCCTTGACCGCCGCCTTCGACGACGAAGGCAATCCGACCCCGGGCGCGCAAGGTTTCGCGCGCTCCTGCGGCGTGAGCATCGAGCAGCTCGAACGGCTGGAGACCGACAAGGGCGCCTGGCTGGTCCAGCGCGTGATGGAACACGGCCGCGCGACCGCTGAGCTAATCCCGGAGATCGTGACCCACGCCCTGCATCAGTTGCCGATTCCCAAGCGCATGCGCTGGGGCGCGGGCACGGCGGAATTCGTGCGCCCGGTGCATTGGGTCGTGCTGCTGTTCGGCGACGCGGTGATCGACGCCGAGATCCTCGGCGTGAAGAGCGGACGCGAGACCCGCGGTCACCGCTTCCATCATCCGCAGGCCATCTACATCGGTGAACCCGCCGCCTATGCCCCGCTGCTGGAGACCGAGGGCCGGGTGATGGCCGATTTCGCCGCGCGCCGCGAGGCGATCCGCGGCCAGGCCATCGAGGCCGGCGTCGCCGCCGGCGGCCGCGCCCTGATCGATGACGCCCTGCTCGACGAGGTCACCGCACTGGTCGAGTGGCCGGTGGCGATCCTTGGCGATTTCGAAACGCGTTTCCTCGACGTACCCTCCGAGGCGCTGGTCTCGACCATGCAGCACAATCAGAAATATTTTCCGGTGGTCGATGCGCAGGGCCGACTGCTGCCGCACTTCATCACGATTGCCAACATCGCCAGCCGCGATCCCGCGCAGGTGAAGGCCGGCAACGAGCGGGTAGTGCGTCCGCGCCTGGCCGATGCCGCGTTCTTCTGGAATCAGGATCGCAAGCAGCGCCTCGAAGCGCGTATCGACAAGCTCGGCACGATGGTATTCCAGAATCGACTGGGCAGCCTGCTGGACAAACAGCGGCGCGTGGCCCTGCTGGCCGGCCACATCGCGCGCCGCATCGGCGGCGTGCCGCAACTGGCGGAACGCGCCGCGCTGCTCGCCAAGTGCGATCTGCTGACCCAGATGGTGTTCGAGTTTCCCGAACTGCAAGGCGTCATGGGTCGCTACTATGCGCAGCACGACGGCGAACCGGCCGAGGTCGCCCTGGCGCTGGACGAACAATACTGGCCGCGCTTTTCCGGCGATCGACTGCCCGAGACGGCCACCGGCCAGGCGCTGGCCATCGCCGACCGCCTGGATACGCTGCTGGGCATCTTCGCCATCGGCCAGCCGCCGTCCGGCGACAAGGACCCGTTCGCGCTGCGCCGCGCTGCGCTCGGCGTGTTGCGCATCCTGATCGAGTGCGGACACGATCTCGACCTCGCTCAACTGCTGGAAGATGCCGCTACGGGCTTCCCCGAACCGCTCAAGGCCGGGGATGCGGTCCTGGATGTCCTCGAATTCATGCTCGAACGCCTGCGCGCGTATTACAGCGATGCCGGCATCGAGCCGGACGTGTTCGAGGCCGTGCGCGCCCTGCAACTCACCCGGCCGGTGGATTTCCAGGCACGCCTGCGCGCGGTCACGGCCTTCCGCAGCCTGCCGGAGGCGGCCAGTCTCGCGGCGGCCAACAAGCGTATCGGCAACATCCTGCGCAAGACCGAACAGCGCGTGCCTGACACATTCGATCCCGCGCGGCTGGTCGACACCGCCGAGCTGGATCTTGTCCGCGCCTTGGCGGCGTTGCGCGGCGAGGTCGAGGCGCTGTTCGATCGCGGCGCGTACGCCGAGGGCCTGTGCCGGCTGGCAGCGTTGCGCGAGCCGGTGGACCGGTTCTTCGACAATGTGATGGTGATGGCCGAGGACCCCGCGCTGCGCGGCAACCGCCTGGCGTTATTGCAGCAGATCCAGGCCCTGTTCCTGCGTGCGGCGGACCTGTCGCGTCTACAGGCTTGAGCTGTCGCACCCAACCCGACCTTTCGACAACACAGCCTTCCCGCTGGCATGGCAAAGCCCGCGCCTGCGGGTGACAGAGAGCCCTCAATGAATTCGCCCGACACCTATCAGGCCATGCTGAACGCCGTGCAGACTTTCCACGATAAACATGACTTCAAGAACACCGGCGGTGAGGACCTCACCTATCGGATCGCGCTGATGGCCGAGGAGCTGGGCGAGATCTCGGCCTGCGTCACCAAGGGCAAGGACCGCGCCAAGCTCGCTGAGGAGTGCGCCGATCTGCTGATCCTGCTGATCGGCACGGCCATCGCCCAGGGATTCGATCTCCAGCAGGCCTTTTGGGACAAGATGGACGCACTGATGCGGCGCGAATCGCGCATGGTCAACGGCCGCATTCGGGTCTCCGAATTCCGGGACATGGATTGAGACACCGCAATCACTTACGAAGTGGATAACCCAGCCGTTATGAATGAAGGTTTTTCAAAACTGATGCGTTCCAAGCCCGCGATGTGGGTGCGCTCCGGGTTGTTCCTGCTGGTATTCCAGCTCACGCTCCCGGTGTTCGGGACGCTGACCCTGCTGTGCTTTCCGTTTCCGTTCCGCATCCGCTACGGCGTCGCCACCCAGTGGGCGCGCGTCAGTCTCTGGTGGCTGAAGGTCAGCTGCGGTCTGAGTTACCGGGTAACGGGCAGCGAACATATCCCGACCCAGACGGCCATCATCTTTTCCAAGCACCAGTCGTCCTGGGAGACCTTCGCGTTGCAGGAGATCTTTCCACCGCAGGTCTGGGTGCTCAAGCGCGAGTTGCTGAAGCTGCCGTTTTTCGGCTGGGGTCTGGCCAGCCTCGGGGCCATCGCGATCGACCGCGGGGCCGGGCGCAAGGCGATCGAACAACTCGTCGAGCAGGGCCGCCAGCGCCTGGAGAGCGGCCGCTGGGTGGTGGTGTTCCCGGAAGGTACGCGCATCCCGCCCGGCGAACGCGGCCGCTACCGGATCGGCGGCGCGGTACTCGCCGAACGCAGCGGGCACCCGATCGTGCCGGTGGCCCACAATGCCGGCGAATACTGGCCGCCGCGCAGCTTCCTGATGCGCCCCGGCGTGATCCAGGTCGTGATTGGTCCGCCGATCACGAGTCATGGCCGCCCGGCGGCGGAGATCCTCCAAGAGGCCGAAGACTGGATCGAGGACAGCATGTCGCGCATTACCTCACCAACATTTCAGAAGCAGTGAGGTTTCGCTGTGCCGTGACGCGGCACAAGGCCGCGGCGGGGTCGCACCGACAATCGCGGGTTCTTGCCGCGCGTCGGGCGATAGCGTCACTTATAAATGCAATTGCGTGGCAGAAATTGTCTTTTTAATGACCGCGGACAGACAAGCGATCACACGTCGAGGTTCGCGACCGCCAGGGCGTTGGCCTCGATGAAGTCGCGGCGCGGCTCCACCTGGTCGCCCATCAGGGTGGTGAAGATCTCGTCAGCGGCGACGGCGTCTTCGATCTGCACCCGCAGCAACCGCCGGGTCTCGCCGTTCATGGTGGTATCCCAGAGCTGCTCGGGATTCATCTCACCCAGGCCCTTGTAACGCTGGATGTGCTGACCCCGGCGCGCCTGTTCGAGCAGCCACTCGATGGCCTGCTTGAAGCTGCCGATCTCCTGCCGGCGTTCGCCGCGCAGGACATGCGCACCCTCTCCCAACAGGCCGTCGAGCTGGCGGCCGAGTTCCGTCATGCGCTGATATTCGCCCGAGGCGAAGAAGTCGCTGGACAGACGCTGCTCGGCGGCGATGATGCCGTGGGTGCGCTTGATCAAATGGGCCAGGAACCCCTCCTGCTCGGACTCCAGGGCCACCAGAAACTCGAATTTTTGTCCCGGCGGCAGCGCACTGTTGGCCCGCCGCTCCAGCTCCGTAAACCAATCCACCACCCGGGCCGCATCGCGCAATGTCGGCGGGTCCAATGGCGGCATGTCGACCATCTTCTCCAGGATTACCGGGTCGTAGCGCCGGGCCAGGCGCTTGATCCCGGCCATGACCATCATGTAGCGCTCTGCCAACAGTTCCAGGGCGGTGCCGGTGATGGGCGGCGCGGCGGCATCGACATGCAGCCGGGCGTCCTCCAGGGCGCTGCTGAGCAGGTAGCCATTCAGCGCGGAATCATCCTTAACATATTGTTCCTGCTTACCTTTTTTGATCTTATACAGAGGCGGCTGGGCGATGTAGATATGCCCGCGCTCGATCAGCACGGGCATCTGCCGGTAAAAGAAGGTCAGCAACAGGGTGCGGATATGCGAGCCGTCCACATCGGCGTCGGTCATGATGATGATGCGGTGGTAACGCAGCTTATCGGGGTTGAATTCCTCGCGGCCGATCCCGCAGCCCAGGGCGGTGATCAACGTCCCCACCTCAGCGGAAGCCAGCATCTTGTCGAATCGCGCCTTTTCGACATTCAAGATCTTGCCCTTGAGCGGCAGGATGGCCTGGGTGCGGCGGTCACGCCCTTGCTTGGCGGAACCGCCTGCGGAATCGCCCTCGACCAGAAAAAGCTCAGACTGGGCTGGATCGCGCTCTTGGCAGTCAGCGAGTTTGCCCGGAAGACCGGCGATATCCAGCGCGCCCTTGCGCCGGGTCATCTCGCGCGCCTTGCGGGCCGCCTCGCGGGCCCGGGCGGCCTCGATGATCTTGCCGGTCACGGCCCTGGCGTCTGAAGGGTTTTCAAGCAGGTAGGCCTGGAGCTGTTCAGCCACCGCCGACTCGACCGCGGATTTGACCTCGGAAGACACCAGCTTGTCCTTGGTCTGAGACGAGAACTTCGGGTCGGACACCTTCACCGACAGCACGGCGGTCAAACCCTCGCGGGCATCATCCCCGGTAGTCGCCACCTTGGCCTTCTTGGTGATGCCCTCATTCTCCATATATTGGTTCAGCGTGCGGGTCAGTGCGCCGCGCAGACCGGCCAAGTGGGTGCCGCCGTCACGCTGCGGTATGTTATTGGTAAAACAGAAAATATTTTCCTGATAGGAATCGTTCCACTGGAACGCGACCTCGACACCGATGCCATCACGGTTGGTGTCGAAGTAAAACACCGTCGGGTGCAGCGGGGTCTTGTTGCGGTTCAGGTGCTCGACGAAGGCGCGGATACCGCCCTGGTATTCGAAGGTGTCAGTCTTGTCGCTTCGCTCGTCCTTCAGGCTGATGCGCACGCCTGAATTCAGGAATGACAGCTCGCGCAAGCGTTTGGCCAGCAGGTCATAGTGAAATTCGATATTGGTGAAGATCGTGCTGCTCGGCTTGAACCGGATCTCCGTGCCGGTGCTGTCCGTGCTGCCGATCTCGGACAATGGGGCCTGAGGTTCACCGAGGCGGTATTCCTGATACCAGACTCTGCCCTCGCGGCGGATGGTGAGCTTCAGGTCCTCTGACAAGGCATTCACAACAGAAATACCCACGCCGTGCAGGCCGCCGGAGACCTTGTAGGAGTTGTCGTCGAACTTACCGCCGGCGTGCAACACCGTCATAATCACCTCGGCGGCCGACACGCCTTCTTCGGGGTGAATATCCACCGGGATGCCTCGGCCATCGTCGGTCACGGTCACGGACTCATCGCTGTGAATGGTGACCGTGATGGACTTGCTGTATCCGGCCAGCGCCTCGTCGATAGAGTTGTCCACCACTTCGAAGACCATGTGGTGCAAGCCGGTACCGTCGTCGGTGTCCCCGATGTACATCCCCGGGCGCTTGCGGACGGCATCCAGGCCACGCAATACCTTGATATTAGAAGAATCGTAAGTCGGCTTATCGCTCATTTCTGTTCCCCCGGCAGGATCGGGTCAGTATATCACTTCCCCTAACTGACCGTGTTCCACGTGGAACCGCCGCAGTCCGGGCCACCCGGTCATGTCGATGGCTTCGGGATCAATCGAGGTCAGGAACACCTGGGCCTGGAGTGCCTGCAAGCACCGCAACACCCGTTCACGGTGGCCAGCATCAAGCTCTGAGGCCAGATCATCAATCAAGATCAGCCCCGGTTGCCGTTTCTGCTGCTGATAGACCTGGACCTGGGCCAGCAACAACGCCGCAACGACCTGTTTCTGTTGCCCCCGGGAGATGCGCTCCTGCGCCGGTAGCCCCTCCAGCATCGGCAGCAGGTCTGCCCGATGGGGGCCGAGTCGCGTAAAGCCTTGGCGGCGGTCGGCCTCGATCCCTTCCGCCAAGGCCTCGGCATAACTGTGCTGGCGTGACCAGCCTGGCCGGTAGTCCCAGTGGAGCTTCGGGATATCCACCAGATCCCGTATGTAGTCATCCAGCACCGGAAGTAGCAGATCCAGGTAGGTCTGTCGTTGCTGGTCCAGTGAAATTGCGGCCGTGACCAGTTCGACATCCCAGAGGCGTACCTCGCCGAGCGGTTTTCGGGCGCGTAAGGCCGCATTACGCTGGCGAAGCGCCCTGCCGTAGCGCTGCCAGGTGGGAAAGAAGGCATGTTCCACGTGGAACACGCCCCAATCCAGAAACCGGCGCCGGTGCCGTGGTCCACCCTCCAGCAGCAGGTGGCTGTCAGGATTGAGCAATTGGAAGGGAAACTGGCTCACCAGCTCGGCGAGTTGCCGCACGGGCCGCCCGGCCAGGCGCACCTGGAGCTTGCTCTTGTCGCGCTGAATCCCGATTTGGACCAGATTACCGTGCGTGCTTTGCAGCTGCCCGCGCAGCAATAAGCGGTTGGCGCCCTCACGGATCAGGCTGCTGGGATGGGTGGTGCGGAAAGATTGGGCCCGACCAAGGAAATAGATCGCCTCCAGCAAGCTGGTCTTACCTGCGCCATTGCCGCCGGTGATGAGGTTCAGCTGCGGGGAAAATTCCAGCTCGGCCGTCGCGATGTTCCGAAAATCGCTGACGACAAGGTTGATCAGCCCCATTGAAGCGCCGGCAGCAAGCGCTTAAAGGCGCATCGGCATGACCACATACTTACAATGCCCGGACGCGCCTTCATCGATCAAACAACTGCTGTTGGAATCGGACAACTGGACACGCACCGTATCGCCCGGGAGTGCGGCCAAGGCATCCAGCAGGTAAACCACGTTGAAACCGATCTCCAGCGGTTCGCCATCATACTGAATTTCCAGCTCTTCCTCGGCTTCTTCCTGCTCCGGGTTGTGGGCCTGGATGCGCAGCGCATCCTTTGCGAGGGTCAGGCGTACACCGCGGTATTTTTCGTTGGAAAGGATCGAGGTCCGCGCCAGGGCTTGGCGCAAGCTACCGCGGTCTGCCTGAATAATCTTGTCGCCGCCTTTGGGCAGGACACGCTTGTAGTCGGGAAATTTGCCGTCGATCAGCTTGGAGGTCAGGCGGATATCCGCCGCACCGATCCGGATGTGGTTGCTGCCCAGCTGAATCTCGACCTCACCCTCATCGCCCTCCAGCAAGCGGATCAGCTCCTGCACACCCTTGCGCGGCACGATCACCTGCTGGCCACCGGGGACGCCGGTCTTGGCCGCGAGCTCGCACATGGCCAGCCGGTGCCCGTCGGTGGCCACGCTGCGGATTCCGTTGTCGTCCAGTTCCAACATCAACCCATTCAGGTAATAGCGCACGTCCTGCTGGGCCATGCAAAAATGCGTGCGTTCGATGAGTTCCTTGAGGTATTTCTGGGGAAAGCGGAAGACCTGCACATTATGCAGCTCGTCGACCACCGGAAAATCCGCAGCCGGCAGGGTGGCCAGGGTAAAGCGGCTCTTGCCGGAGCGCACCGTCGCCCGCTCGTCCGCCACCTTGATTTCCAAGGTCGCCCCCTCGGGCAGCGTACGACAGATGTCCAGCAACTTGCGGGCCGGCAGGGTGGTCTCGCCAATCCCATCCGTCTCCAACTCAAGCCGCGCAACCAGCTCAACCTCGAGGTCTGTGGCGGTCAGTGTCAACCCGTGGGCGTCGGCCTGGATCAAGATATTGCCCAGAACCGGCAGCGTCTGACGCCGTTCGACCACGCCGATGAGCTGCTGGAGGGGTTTGAGGAAGGCTTCCCGCGGGATCTTGAATTTCATGGGTTGTCCTGTCAGGTGACTAAATCTTTAAATATTAAATAGTGAATAATTTAAACTTACTGTTGTTATTAAGGCCCGGCCGATCTAGGGATATGTCTTTTTTTATGTTATTTATCATAAAGTTAAATGAACTGCTTTGACTGTATAAGGCCCGCTGGGTCTGTGCACAGCCTGTGGATGATTTGCCGGGAATCTACCCGAGACCACGCCTCCACAGCTTATCCACATCATGTGCTCAGGGTTCTCAACAGGTTGTAATAATCCTCTTTGATG
>JBHEOS010000005.1:47783-52959 GCA_046260695.1 Gammaproteobacteria bacterium | reverse complement strand
TTGCTGGCGTGCGCGCTCAGCGGCGGCACCTCGGGGATATCCGCCCGCGCGGCCAGCGCCTGCAGCCAGCGGACCTCCACCAGCACGCGGTGGCGGATCAGCCCGTACTCACTGAAGATCGACCGCAGCGCCTCGGTCTTGCCGGCGTAACGGCCATCAATGGGGGAAACGGCGGTCAGGGATGTCAGGTCCATAGGGGTTCTCTGTAAGCGATCTGAAGGTGAACTGCCATGACCCATTCCGCGCGGCCCGCGCCTATCCACGCCGTCACGCCGCCCGGGGAATAATCCAGGCTAGGCCGCCAGCTGGCGCAGCACATAGTGCAGGATGCCGCCGTGGCGGTAGTACTCGAGCTCCTGCGGGGTGTCGATGCGCACCCGGGCCGTGAAATTCCTCACCGTGCCATCTTCGGCGCTGGCCTTGACCTGGACCGACTTGGCGGAACCGTCGTCGAGGCCTTCGATGGAAAACAGCTCGCGGCCGGTCAGGCCCAGAGACTCCGCGTCCTCGCCGTCGGCGAACTGCAAGGGCAGGATGCCCATGCCGACCAGGTTGGAGCGGTGGATGCGCTCGTAGCTCTCGGCGATCACCGCGCGGATGCCGAGCAGGCGCGGGCCCTTGGCGGCCCAGTCGCGCGACGAACCGGAGCCGTATTCCTTGCCGGCGATCACGATCAGCGGGGTGCCCGCCTCGCGGTAGCGCATGGCCGCGTCGTAGATCGACATCGGCGCGCCGTCGGGCAGGTGCAGGGTCACGCCGCCCTCGGTGCCGGGCGCCAGCAGATTGCGCAGGCGGATGTTGGCGAAGGTGCCGCGCATCATCACCTCGTGGTTGCCGCGGCGCGAGCCCAGCGAGTTGAAGTCGGCCGGTTGCACGCCGTGTTCCAGCAGGTATTTGCCGGCCGGGCTGTCGGGTCTGATGGCGCCGGCGGGCGAGATGTGGTCGGTGGTGACCGAGTCGCCGAGCAGGGCCAGCACGCGGGCGCCGCGGATGTCGCTGAGCGGCGCGGGGGTCTTGCTGATGCCCTCGAAATACGGCGGGTTCTTGATGTAGGTCGAGTGCGCGTCCCAGGCGAACAAGCGGCCTTCCGGCGAGGCCAGGCTGGTCCAGCGGTTCTCGCCCTGGAACACGTGGGCGTATACCTCGGTGAATTCTTCGCGCCTGACGGCGCCGGCGACCGCGTCGCTGATCTCCTTCTGGGTCGGCCAGAGGTCCTTCAGGAATACCGGGACGCCGCTCGGATCGGTCCCGATCGGTGTGTTGTACAGATCGATGTCCAGCGTGCCGGTCAGTGCGTAGACCACCACCAGCGGCGGCGAGGCCAAATAGTTCATGCGCACCTCGGCGTGCACGCGGCCCTCGAAGTTGCGGTTGCCGGACAGCACGGCGCAGACCGACAGGTTGCCGCGGGCGATGGCCTGGGAGACCGGCTCCGGCAGCGGGCCGGAGTTGCCGATGCAGGTGGCGCAGCCATAGCCGACCACGTTGAACCCGAGTGTTTCCAGGTCATCGAGCAGACCGGCCCGTCGGAGGTACTCGGTCACCACCTGCGAGCCGGGTGCCAGCGAGGTCTTGACCCAGGGTTTGACGGTCAGGCCGCGGGCGGCGGCCTTCTTGGCGACCAGACCCGCGCTGAGCATCACCGAGGGATTGGAGGTGTTGGTGCAGGAGGTGATCGAGGCGATCACCACCGCGCCGTCACTCAGGGTATGCGCGCCGCCGCCGAGCTTCGCCACGGTCGGCGTGCTGACCAGCGTGCGTTCCTGCTGCATGGCCGCGAGGGCCTCGTTGAACAGCGCCTTGGCCTGCCGGAGCGGCACGCGGTCCTGCGGGCGCTTGGGGCCGGCCAGGCTCGGCTCGATCGTACCCATGTCCAGTGCCACGCAGCTGCTGTAGACCGCGTCGGCCTGGCCCGGGGTGCGGAACAGGCCCTGTTCCTTGGCGTAGGCCTCCACCAGGGCGATCTGCTCGTCCGGTCGGCCGGACAGGCGCAGGTAGTTCAGCGTCTCGGCGTCGATCGGGAAGATGCCGCAGGTCGCACCGTATTCCGGCGCCATATTGGCAAGCGTGGCACGATCGGCCAGCGACAGGTGGTCCAGGCCGTCGCCGAAGAATTCGACGAACTTGCCGACCACGCCGTGTCGGCGCAGCAGCTGCACCACGGTCAACACCAGGTCGGTGGCGGTCGCACCCTCCGGCAGGCGACCGGTGAGTTGGCAGCCGACCACCTGCGGGATCAGCATCGAGACCGGCTGGCCGAGCATCGCGGCCTCGGCCTCGATGCCGCCCACGCCCCACCCGAGCACGCCCAGCCCGTTGACCATGGTGGTGTGCGAATCGGTGCCGACCAGGGTGTCCGGGTAGGCCTGGAGTACGCCGGCATTCTCCTGGGCGAACACGGTGCGCGCCAGGTATTCGAGATTGACCTGGTGCACGATGCCGGTGTCCGGCGGCACGACCTTGAAATTCGAGAAGGCCTTCTGACCCCACTTCAGAAACGCATAGCGTTCCTGATTGCGCTGGTATTCCAGCTTGGCGTTGATGTCCAGCGCGCCGGCCTGGCCGAAGGCGTCGATCTGTACCGAGTGGTCGATGACCAGCTCCGCGGGTTGCAGCGGGTTGATCTTGTCCGGGTCGCCGCCGAGCGCCTGCATAGCGTCGCGCATGGCGGCCAGATCGACCACCGCGGGCACCCCGGTGAAATCCTGCATCAGCACCCGCGCGGGGCGGAAGGCAATCTCGCGCCCGCCGGTGACGTTGGGGTCTTCCTGCGGGTCCCAGGCGGCCAGGGCGCGGATGTCCTCGGCGCTGACGGTCTTGCCGTCCTCGTGGCGCAGCAGGTTTTCCAGCAGCACCTTCAGCGAGAAGGGCAGGCGGGAGACTTCGAATTCGGCCTCTAGCGCCGGCAGGCGGAAGATTTCATAGCGGCGGCCGGCGACGCTCAGCGTGGCGCGCGCGGAAAAGCTGTTGTTCATGCGGACTCCTGAGGGGGGGCTGTTCAAAGCAGCGCTGAATAAATCCGTTCGGGGTGAGCCTGTCGAACCACGCTCGGACGAATCGCCTTCACTATCACGGCATTTCCCATCTGCCCCCTTCGGCTGGCTCAGGGCAGGCTTCGACAGGCTCAGGGCCAGCGGGAGACTTATTCAGAGCTTCCTTTAATCCGGACGATTTGGGTCTTGCTCAGGCGCGCCATTATGCGGGATTCACGGGGGTCGGAATAGCCCTGGATTGCCCCCGAACCGCTCATGGAAACAGCTTTATTCCGCGCGGGGCGTGCTCAGATCTGCCGCAACCGGCGCCGCGCGGCATCGAGGATTTTCCGCCGGCCCAGTAACAGCTGCCAGCGACTGCCGCCGAGCTGGCGCCACAGCACTGTGGCGCGGATGCCGGCCAGCAGCAGGGCGCGGATCTGACCGGCGCGGCCGGGGTCGGCCAGGTGGGCCGGCTCGCCCTGCACCAGGATGCGCGGGTGCAGGGTGCTGAGCGTGGACTGGTACAGCTCGCCCAGCGCGGCGATTACATTGGCGTGGTCGGGCGAGAAATATGTCGCCTGCTTCTGGATGCGTTCGAGCCCCAGGCGCAGGGTTTCGAGCAGCTGTGGCCGGCGTGCCAGCTGGCGTTCCAGGTGCATCAGGGCGATGGCATACCGGGTCACCTCCAGCGCCTCGCCCGTGCCGCCGGATTCCAGCCGCGCGATCAGGGCACGCAGTCCGGTGGCGAGATCGGGCCCGGCCTGCCCGGCCTCGGTGAAGATCGCCGCGGTGTCGGGCGCGTCGAGGTGAAACAGGCTGCCGAGGCTGATGGCGGCCGCGCCCGGGTCGGCCTGGCCGCGCCGGGCGACCTGCTGCACCAGCACGGCGGCCTGGAACAGGGCGGCGAGGGCGAGGATGCGGTCGTCTAGGGTGTGTTGCATGGGGGCAATACTCGGAAGGAAGGCCCGCGGCGTCAATCCGCGGCCGCAAGGATGGTGGCGCCGCCCAGGCAGCGCTCGCCCTGATAGAACACCACGGCCTGGCCGGGGGTAATCGCGCGTTGCACGGTGTCAAAGTCCACGGCCAGCGTGCCGGCGTCCGCGTGCCGGACGGCGCAGGGCTGATCGCCCTGGCGGTAGCGGATCTTGGCGGTGCAGCGCAGCGGCAACTCGGGCGGCGTGGCGTCGATCCAGTGGGCCGCCTCGGCGTGCAGCGAGCGCCTGAACAGGGCGGGGTGATCGGCGCCTTGGGCCACGATCAGCCGATTGCGTTCGAGATCCTTGGCGACCACATACCAGGGTTCGCCGGAGTCCCCACGGCGGCCGCCGATCCCGAGCCCCTGCCGCTGGCCCTGGGTATGAAACATCAGCCCCTGGTGCCTGCCGATGATCTCGCCATCAACGGTGACGATGTCACCGGGCTGCGCCGGGAGATAGCGGGCCAGGAAGGCGTTGAATTTGCGTTCGCCGATGAAGCAGATGCCGGTGCTGTCCTTCTTGGCGTGGTTGGGGAGGCCCGCGTCCGCGGCAATCCGGCGCACCTCGCGCTTGTGCAGCTCGCCAATCGGGAACAGCGTGCGCGCAAGCTGCGTCTGGTCGAGCAGGTGCAGGAAATAGCTCTGGTCCTTGCCGGGATCGCGGCCTTTGAGCAGATGCAGGCCCGTGGCATCGCGTCCCACCCGCGCGTAGTGGCCCGTGGCGATCAGGTCGGCGCCCAGCCCGAGGGCGTAGTCCAGAAACGCGCGGAACTTGATCTCTTTGTTGCAGATCACGTCCGGATTGGGGGTGCGTCCGGCGCGGTACTCGGCCAGGAAATGCCCGAACACGCGCTCCCAGTATTCCGTCGAGAAGCTGACCCGGTGCAGCGCGATGCCCAGCCGCCCGCAGACGGCCTCGGCATCGGCCAGGTCCTGCGCGGCGGGACAGTGGCCAGGGACATCGTCTTCGTCCCAGTTTTTCATGAACACGGCCTCGACCCGGTAGCCCTGTTCCAGCAGGCGCAGCGCGGCCACGGCGGAGTCCACGCCGCCCGAGAGCCCGACCATCACCCGCGCCTCAGGCATGGTCGAGCAGATCCACCAGCAGGTCGAGCGGGTAGCGGCGGCCGGCCAGGTAATCGTCGATGCAGCGCAACACCAGTGGGCTGCGCCATTCGGCGCGCCGCGCAAGGATCTCGTCGCGGCTCAGCCAGAGGGCGCGCTC